>JADHXR010000022.1 GCA_016782865.1 Phycisphaerae bacterium | reverse complement strand
GCAGAATGAAAAAAAACTCTGAACAAGACAAGATTCGGATTATCGCGGTTGACACTTCCACCGATCTTGCGTCTCGCCTGACAGACTTGCTTGGAAAGGATAAGGCGGACGTGTGTCGCGAATCCAGCATCGACCGGGTCCTTGAAAGCTTCGAATCAGAACCCTACGATGTCTTGATAATCACGAGCGCTGCCTTTACCATAATACATCGTTTCTCCAAGAGATATATGCGTGACTTGACGTGAATATAACCTGGTAGAACGTGTCAGCTAGTTTGTGTGATTCAGCTGATTGCAAGTGTAAATCCTTGTTCGAGAATAGTTTTTATGTTATGAGTTGTTATACGGTGTTTTACGAAACGTGGATACGCGGCTGGATGGAGAATCCCAGCCTCGCGGTGCACCGTGAGTTTCTCGAGCAGAGAAGAGCACGTTTATGGCAAAGACGGCAAAGACGAAGGATTGGGACAAGCTCTCGGACGAGGAGATCCTGCAAATACGCGTGCGCGATCTCCGGCTGCAAATCCATGGTTCTGAACTCGAATCGCAGATAGAGCGTCTTTCCGAGGAACTGGACACCAAGGGAATACGTTTTCACCCTTCATGCTACCTTGCCGATGAGTGGCTCTGCCCGGACAGAGTCCCTATCATTGGAATACCGTTCTGCCTTGCACATCCACGTCTGAAGCACATCGAACAGAAAATGCTTTACGAGGTCGAAGGAGGGAATGCAGGCTCTTGTATGAAGCTGCTGCGGCACGAATGTGGACACGCTTTGAACTACGCCTACGAGCTGTACAAAAAGACCCGATGGCGCGAATTGTTCGGCTCGTTCTCGGCGAGGTACTCGGGTTCATACTACTTTCAGCCTTATTCGAGGCGTTTTGTCATACACTTGGAAGACAATTATGCTCAGTCACATCCTGACGAAGACTTTGCCGAGACATTTGCCGTTTGGCTGACCCCAGGCAGCGGCTGGGAGCAGAAGTATCGGGGCTGGCCAGTGATGAAGAAGTTGCGGTATGTGGACAACCTTATGACGCGGATTGAGAACCAGCCACCCATAAACACAGCCCGAGAGCGTCCGCCATGGTCGGCAGCACGTATGACTTCGACGCTGGCTGCTCATTACGACCGCAAGCGCAAGGCACTGGGCAGTGAGTTTCAGGGGTTCTATGATGACAGTCTTGAGACGTTGTTTAGCTCAAGGGTCGGCAGCTCTTCTCGCCTGAAGGCCTCTCAGTTTCTGCGTCGATACCGACGTGATCTTGTGGACAGTGTTTGCCGGTGGACCGGACACAGAAAATATGACATTCATCAGCTGCTCAATACCCTGATAACTCGCTGCGATGCGCTTGATTTGCATGCCAAGCCCAATGAAACAGAGAACATCATCAGTCTTACAGCTCTGCTGGCTGCAATTGCAGGTAACACATTCAAACCTTTAGGGATTCATAAACGTCGATGAGCCGGAAATTACACATAATAGTTTTGGTTGATGCCACGGAGATTAGCGAGGAAGACCCCAATTTTGAAGCTCAACCTGAAGTTCTCACTACGGAGCATAATGTCATCGGAACCCTGCGGAATCTGGGAAACGATGTCTCCGTCCTCGGGGCGGTGAGCGACATCGGAACAATCGTAACAACTCTTGCCGAACAGAAGCCGGATTTGGTCTTCAATCTTACCGAGTCGTTCGAGGGAGACAGGCAGCTGGACAAGAATATCGCGGCACTTCTCGAAATTGTCGGGGTTCCCTTCACGGGCACCGGCGTCGCCGGACTGATGCTATGCCGCGACAAGCGATTGTGCAAGAAGTTGCTTAGTTTGCATAAAATCCACGTTCCGCGTTTTCTATCCCTACCTAGCGGTCGAAGGATTCGTGTAGCGAAGACTGTCCGGTATCCGCTGGTTGTCAAACCGGCCTTGGAGGACAGCTCGGAGGGGATATCCAATGCTTCGCTAGTCAGCAATGATGTGGAGCTTGAGCAACGTGTGAATTTCATACACGAGCGATGGGAGCAGCCTGCGATTGCCGAGGAGTACATCGAGGGGCTGGAGTTGTACCAGAGTATCATGGGCAACAAAAGATTGGCTGTGCTTCCGCTTCGAGAATGTTCTTTCGACAGCAACGGGAGCAACGGGCCTCAACTGGCAACATACCGCGTCAAGTGGAACGAAGAATACAGGAAGAAATGGAACGTGAAATTTAGCTTCGCCGAACTGGACCCGACGACCGCCAACAAAATCGGCCACATTTGCAAGAGAGTCTATCGAATCCTTCAACTAAGGGACTACGGCCGAATCGATCTCAGGCTCACACCCGAAAACGAAGTTGTCATCCTCGAAGCAAATCCCAATCCAGATCTCGCATATGGCGAGGAGGTGGCCGAGGCGGCCGAGAAAACAGGGCTGGTTTATGATGAGTTGATCGACCGCATCCTGCATCTCGCGCTGCGCCGGTACAAATGAGTCTGCCGCGAAGCTACATTGGGGCTTATGAGTAATGGATGTTAGTAATGGAGAATGGATAATTGACAATGGATAATGATAGAAGGCGATAATGAAGGATAGCGTTGTTCGTTGTTGGTTTTTGGTTTTTCAGTTGATTAGAGAGGATTAGAGAAGATTAGTGGTTAAAATAGTTATTCGTTTTTCGGGGTCCAGGTTGAATTGTTGGTTCTTGCTATCATGATTCCTCCGATGGTATACTTGCTGCTAGCCTGGATATTGAAAACACGTTCTTAATCAAGGGGTGAATACGTATGCAAACTAAATCTATGGGCAAGGAAACGTCAGCTTTGAGTCGGCGCAGTGTTTTGGCGATGGGCGCCGGTTCGGTAGCGGTCAGCTTGAGTCGTGCAGGTGGGGTGTACGCTGCTGAGACGCGTGAATCGGGCATCGTGACGCCACCACCGGATAAACGAATCCTGTTGTCGTGCAAACTGGGCATGATTCCAAAAGAGATGGATGGCAAGAAGCTATCAGCCACGGATCGACTGCGCGTGGCTGGTGAGGCAGGGTTTGATGGCGTCGATTTTGACCAGGCCGGAGAATATACACCGGCGCAGGCGCGTGACGCCGTACGCGCGTCAGGCGTGTTCGTACACAACGCGATCAATCACGCGCACTGGTCGCAACGGCTCACGAGTGCAAAGCAGGAGGATCGCGACCGCGGCCGGGCGAACATCGAGCACTGCATCCGCGTCTCTCATGCCGCCGGTGGTAGTGGCGTGCTGATCGTGGTGGGCAAGGGAGACGATGGACCCGCCGACGTGATCGAACCACGGGCTCGCAAGGAAATCCAAACACTCCTGCCATTGGCGTCAGCGCTTGGGCAGATGATTCTGGTTGAGAACGTCTGGAACCAAATGATGTACGACCACGACGCTCCGCCGGAACAGGGTGCAGAGGGCTTCGTCAAGTTCGTGGACAGTTTCAACAGCCCGTGGGTGGGAATGTACTATGATATCGGCAATCACTGGAAATACGGACAGCCGGGCGAGTGGATCCGCACGTTCGGCCGCCGTTGCGTTAAGCTCGATGTAAAGGGGTTCAGCCGTGCTAAAAACAAGTTTGTGGATATCACCAGTACTGACGATGACATTCCATGGGACGACGTGCGCAAGGCGCTCAACGACATTGGTTTTGTCGGCTGGGCAACGGCAGAAGTCGGTGGCGGTGATCTGAAGCGACTGACACTGGTGCGCGAGCAGATGCAGAAGGCTTTCGGTCTGTAACCGCGATATCCGTACGAATTCTGTGATGGGTCCACTTGGATATCGGGGGAGGATATCTGGGGACTGGCTCACAAGATTTCGCAGCCGGCCGCGAAATTGAGTTGGCCTATCATCGAATTCGGCAGACGTCTGCCGAATTGAGCTGGAGCCAGCACCTCGATTTATTGCCTGTGACAAATCAGGCCGATAAGCGCTAAGGACACCGTCTGTCAGGGACATATCGCGATCGGCTGCTATATCAAGCTGAATTTCCGCCGCTTCATAATCAGGCCAGTCACCCAAAGATTTTATGGCGGCGCCGCGGACCTGTGCATTAGAGTCGTTAACAGCCGCCTGTACAGCAGCCAGAGCATCCGAACCACCAACGACGCTCAGAACACGCAGCAAAGCGATCTTCTGTGTAGGCTGGGATTGTTCCAGCCGGCTGATTAGCTTCCGGGCGTATGCTTGCGGATCTTCAGCATCTGCAATGGTTTTCTCACAATCGGAGACTACTACTGTCTACTGTTAAAACTGTTTTAGCCGAATGTTACGAAATTCGATCTTCATGGGTTCGCCGGTGTGGACCTGCAATCCGATGAGGCCCTCCATAGCTCGGCCAGCGGTATCGTCGTCAATCAACATACTCATCATTCGACCGTTATATATTTGTATCAAAGTGTTGCCCCTGGCAATAATGTGGATTTCATTCCAGTCGTCGGTCTTTATGACCTCTCTCAATTCATTCGAAGTAGCCAACGAAGCCAACGTGCCGGATACTGAAGGTCCACGATAATTGACCTGGCCGCGAGGTGCAAGGAAACCACGTCCCCTCTCCTCGTAGATCATCCCTGCGTATCGAAGATTAGCATCAATATCAGACTGGTAACCGCTCATGGCGAAGTCGGAATTTTCCAGTTCCGCACTGCGATACTGGATACCGCTATTACCACCTGTTATTCTGTACGCAAGCTTCAATTCAAAATCCGCCGGCTTGCCGCCTCGCCAGATAAGGAATGTGTTCTGTCGAAGTGGGTTCTCTGCCGTAGTCTGAGCTACGATTGCACCTTTCTCAACCTTCCAACGATCGGTTCCCTCCCAGCCATCCAGGGTTTCGCCATCGAAAAGCTGTACGAAACCGGTTTCCGGCACAGGTACGACTGCACCGCGACCACTGCCGCGACCGCCGCCGCGTTCGCCACGAGCTCCCATGGCACCGCGGTCACCGCCGCGCTCACCACGTGCGCCACCTTCGCCGCGAACTCCCATCTCTCCCGTTCCTTGACCTCTGCCCATACCTCTACCATCGGCGGGCTGATCTGTTGCCGGCTGAGCAAAGACACACAATGTTAGCGACAGAATTGCTACAACAACGACGGCGAAAATTATATACCTCTTCATAATACTGACCTCCAAAGAAAACTTGGTGTTTTATTATATGGTAATCTACCAACTTCACTGCCTATAAACAATACTTACCAATGCTAAAACATTTCTTTCCCTTGCCCTCGTCAGTTTTGGGCCAGGCCAAAGGAATGTTGTTTCGCTGGCGGGCGGTTGTAATTGATTCCCGAGGGATCGGGATCTTCGATATTGTCTTTCTCCATGGTTCTTCCTGCCTCGTGGTGAATACAGATCCGTGTCAATCAGCGTTAATCTGGTTCTTTTGCCTTTTGCCTTTGTCTTTTTTACTTTCTCACAGTAGTCTCAAGCGCAGGCTCGGTCATGTGGCAAGCCACCAAGCACAGCGAATGGCGTGGCACTTGCCAGCCGAAGCCGAAACTGAAGGGTTAGAGGGAGCTCAGGATGAAGCGAAGCTACAAAAATAGTCCTCTTTCCGCATTCTTTACCCACTGATCATTCAAGAGAGCTGAAAAGGTTATTAGATGGGCAAACATGCCTTGTGGGAGGTAGGTATGGTCAGCAGGTAATAAAAAGGGTGATTATTCGCAATTGCTTGTTGATAAGTGCAGCCGAATCGGCAAGAATAGTCGAGCAGTAGAAGGGAGTTATCGAATTTTGTGATAATGGTTTACGCTTTGATTTGCCGGGAGTATCGACGAATATGGCCAGCGAGGTTGCCGTAGAGACAACAATGGAGACAAACGTCGGCGTAGTGGCCTTCAAGTCGGCCTCGATAACCGATGTGCAGGGAATTGCCGACGCCACCGATGAAATCAAGGAGTTTGTCGGCCAAAATCAGCCGCGCACGCTGGTATTCGACTTTGCCCAGGTCAGATTCTTCTCCTCGCAGGTCCTGGGGCTGCTTCTGGACATCCGGGCGAAGCTGGCTGTGTACGACGGCAAGGTTGTGCTCAGTGCGATAAACCCCCAACTGCACAGAGTTTTCAGGATAACTAATCTTGACAAGGTTTTCGAGTTCTTCCCGGACTTAGAAAGTGCCATCAAAAGTGCGAACGCAGAGTAATCGCCTCGTGCCGCTTGCCGGCGGGGCTTAGATGTTATCGGCGCGCAAGTGGAATTGCGCTTCTACAGAAAGGTTGATGCCATGCACATCGCGACACAATTCTCAATCTTCATGGTCAACAAACCGGGCATATTGGCCCGGGCCCTGAGCGAATTTGCCCAGGCCAAGATCAATATCGTGGCGGTAACAATGATGGATTCGGTGGAGCATGGAGTTATGCGGGTTGTCTTCGCCGCACCGGAAAAAGCGAAAGAAATTCTGGCGAAATTGAACCTGCCCTACAACGAGACGAGTGTTTTGTGTATCAGCCTGGCAAACAAATCCGGGGCGCTGGCGGCTGTAGTGGAGAAGCTGTCCAAAAGCCACATAAATATTTCTTATGCGTATTGCACCGCAGGCGGCAAGGGAGGCAGGACGACCGGTGTTTTGAAGGTCGCCGACGTCAAGAAAGCAATGAAAGTCCTCGAAAAGCCCGACGGTAAGGACACCAAGTCGCACCCGGTGGTCAGACGCTCGCAGTCGTCAAGGAAGTGACCGCACGGGCGCATCGGGCAATCCGAAGGGCAATTGAATTGTTTCTGGAGGTCCTTGTCCGGGAAATCTTGGATGAATATAGGAGTGTTATATGTGGTCCTTTCCTCCGGTTGACGATGCGATCGATTTTACCCCCGCGTGCCTTGGCGAGCCTTCCCTTGAGACCGTATACAAGATCGACAAGGAATTGTACGTTTGCGATCGAGTCAAGGTGTCGTATTTTGTGAGGTCCACAGATCTGGCGGCCTCGCGCCAGAAGGGCGATGTCCCCATGTTCGAATGTGCCGGTCCCCGGGAGAGAATCTTTTTCGATCCGTCACGGCTTGTCTGCGGGATTGTCACCTGCGGCGGGCTCTGCCCGGGTCTCAACGATGTCATTCGCACGATAACACTGACCTTGCGCTGGGAATATAACGTCAAGAGAGTGCTCGGATTTCGTTTCGGGTATCAGGGGCTGTCCAGCAAAACTCAAGAGCCTGCGATCGAGCTGACAGACGAGTCCGTGGACAACATACAGCACCTCGGAGGGACCATGCTGGGCTCTTCCCGGGGCCATCAGGAGCCGGCGGATATGGTCGCCACTCTATGCAGGCATAACGTGCGGCTGCTCTTTGTCATCGGCGGGGACGGCACTCTCGCCGGCGGCCATGCCATCGCCGCCGAGTGCGAGCGGCAGGCGCGCAAGATCTCTATAATCGGCATTCCGAAAACGATCGATAATGACATATACTTCACCGAAACCACCTTCGGGTATGTTACCGCCGTCGAGGAGGCCCGCAGGATACTGGGGCACGCTCACGTCGAAGCCAAGGCGTCGTGGAACGGCGTCAGTCTCGTCAAGCTGATGGGTCGAGATTCCGGATTCATTGCCGCCGGCGCTACGATCGCCAGCGGGGACGTGAATCTCTGTTTGGTCCCGGAATTGCCGATTGTGCTGGACGGGCCGGACGGGTTTATGGCAAAGCTGGAAAAGCGTCTGGACCGGAAACATCACGCCGTGGTTGTGGTCGCCGAGGGGGCGGGACAGGAACTGACCGCCGGAGCCGGGCCGGTCAACAAAGATACTTCGGGCAACGTGGTCTATGAAGACATAGGCCTCTATCTGAAGAACCAGATCAAGGGCTATTTCAAACAGAAAGGCAAACCTGCAACAGTTCGATACTTCGATCCGAGTTATGAAATCCGCAGTTGTCCGGCGAATGCGAGCGATTCGGCCTACTGTTTATTGCTGGGACAAAATGCCGTGCATGCGGGGATGGCGGGCAAGACGGACATGTTCGTCGGATATTGGAATCAGCATTATATTCACGTGCCGCTCGCCGCGGCCATAAACAAGAGGAAGAAACTGGACATCAGAGGCCAGCTCTGGCAGACCATTCTAACCACGCTGGAGTAGGACGCAATTGAGGCATCCCCAAACGCACAAGTCCGGCATTTCGATCACAAGAGCCGGTTTTTTTCAGAAAAAGGCTTGACGGGCGATTTTGGCATTGTTAATGTGCACCGACTTGGAAACACTCGGGGCCGTAGCTCAATTGGTTAGAGCGTCGGACTGTCGATCCGAAGGTTGAGGGTTCGAGTCCCTTCGGCCTCGTTGTTTAAGTTGTTAGCCAGCAAGTGGTTATGCTTGCTGGCTTTCCTCTTTAAGCCCTCAAAAACGACCCGCGTACCAAAACGTACCAGAATCTGACTCACCGGTTTGCTCCCTTCTGACTGTTCCGGCAACACCTCTCAAGCTGCCAGCCTTTACCCTCGTGGTAGTGGTGGCGGTATGCTTGTCCGTGAGAGTCTCTTGTGATAGTATTGTTCTGGAAAGAATCAAACAACTGGAGCTTGCTACAACCTTGGAAGATTCAAGTTACTTTTCTTCTCTATCATTACTATGGCCTACGTAGAAGTATCGAAGAGCGGACGACTGGTTACCTGCCGTCGTGTAGATGAGCAAAGAGCCAGGAAGGGATGCAAGGTTCGTTTGGGCTCAGCGGGTGAGGTGCGCATTGCCATAGGTCAGTCAGAGACGCTGGGTGAATTTGAAGTGCGCATGTTCGAGGGAGAACCGCCCATCGCGCATCGTCGAATTGAAGAAACCGCATCGAAGCTGCCCGATGACGATCAGAGTCTCCCCCAAGTCTCTATGGGGGCACCGGCTCTTCATGCTGGCCCGACGGATGGGCATCCAGACATCGAAGGCTATAGAATCATCGAACCGTTGGGCCAAGGTGGTATGGGCATGGTCTGGCGGGCCGAGCAGTTGAGCACTCGGCGGGAGGTAGCCTTGAAACTGCTGATCTCCCATAGGGTCGATTCTCCCAAAGCCCAAGCTCGTTTTCAGCGCGAGGTCGAGTTGACGGCACGTTTGGACCATCCCAACATCGCTCGCATTTATGACAGCGGCCTGCATCAGGGGATGTATTACTATGCCATGGAACTGATCGAGGGCATACCCCTGGACCAGTACGTCAGAAGCCAGTCCTTATCCAGGACTGAAATTTTGGCCCTGATGCAGAAGGTATGTAAGGCAGTTCTTTATGCTCATCTTCGAGCCGTGATACATCGTGATCTCAAGCCGTCGAACATCCTGGTCAGTCCGGATGGCCAACCCCATGTGCTCGACTTTGGGCTGGCTAAGGCGCTCCTGGAGGAAGACGAGGCTCTGACTATCTCAGTCGAAGGGCAAATTGCCGGTACTCCCGCCTACATGTCGCCGGAACAGGCGGCCGGTCATCACAGCCAGACTGACACCCGCACGGACGTCTTCAGCTTGGGGGTGATTCTGTACGAACTTCTAACTGGACAGTCACCTCACGACTTGTCCGGGTCGATGTTCGATGTTCTGCACCGGATTGCGGATGGCACGATACGCCGTCCACGTAAGGTCGACAAGTCAATCGACAGCGAGCTGGAGACGCTTTTGCTCAAGGCGCTGGCCCAAGATCCGGAGGATCGATATGCATCAGCGGGTTCGATGGCGAAAGATATTGGCAATTATCTCAGCGGCGAGCCTTTGGATGCCCAGACGCCCACTATCCTGTATTTCCTGCGCAAGAAGGCCCTCAAATACCGGGTTCAGATTGCGGCAGGCTTGGCCATCTCTCTCGTTTTGTTGGGAACTGCCCTTGTAGTCTACACCAAAATAGTCGCAAGGCGAGCCATAATTGAATCGCAGGACTGGGAACTCAAGCTCAAGTCATCTCAGCTTACCTGGCAGGAACTTGCTATGAAGGTGCTAAGCGAGAACGAACAGGAAGCCCTTGCTGCCTTGCGGATCATTCGGGATGAGTACGTCTCTGCACAAGACGAGATTAGCCAGCTAAACCACAAGCTAGGTGATAGAAAACCTCCAATAGCAGTCAGACGCATTGATCTTAGCCCAGGTCCCCCCATGGCATCGACGGCGCTTGTAAGAAAACCTTCTCTTCCAGGAGGAGTCAAGTCATGGACGATTGAGACTTCCGGACACCGCGGCAGAATCATCGAGCTTGTCCATAGCCCCGACGGCAACCGGTTAGCCTCTGCCAGCCAGGATGGTACGATAAGAGTCTGGGACTCAGAATCAGGGCAACTGGCACATGTTTTGGTCGATCCCAAGACTCAAGTGACCGATCTGGCCTGGTCTGTTGACGGTAAGAGCCTTCGGGGTACTGCAGCGGCCGATCCCCTCCGGCGATCTGTCTGGGACATTGAAGCGGATCGAATTCAATCAGCCGGCGGTGTACCAACGGACATCAACTGGCATGATGCCTCCAGCGTCAGCTGGTCAGCAGGCCTGCAGGCGCCGGTTCGAATGCTAGATGAAGTCGCTGGTTCACTGGGCATTCAGCTGCCGTCCACATGGTCTGCAAAACGTAGATTGATTACCGCCCTGGCATTCTCACCTGAGCGTCAAGTGTTTGCCTTCGGTGATGAAGACGGCACGATACGTATATTGGATGCCACTTCCGGAAAAGTACGGCACACCTGGCCTGCGGTCTGGTGCGGCCCCGTACAATCGATATGCTTCTCGCCCGACGGTCAGACCCTTGCTACGTGCGCCGGGACAGGGACGCTGAGTCTCTGGGAAGCTAACAGGTGGGAACCTATTCGTAAATTTGAGGCTGGCGGCATCTCGGATGGCCTTACATCGGTTACGAGTGCAATTGCCTGGGCCCCAGATGGTCACCATATCGCCAGAGCCAACAACGGTCAGAAGATAGTCCAGATCCTTAACCTCAATTCTGGTGATGTTCAGCGTGTATTGTCTGGAAATGCCGGCAGAATCAGCTCTATGTCATGGTCGGATGATGGCAGGCTTATTGCCGCAGGAACACTTGAGGGCAAGATCCACTTGTGGGATCTCGAGTCCGATTCAGGAGTCCCGTCAGTCGCGCTGGCTGCTCATTCTGGTGCTGTAAGTGTGCTAGAGTGGAAGCCGGATAGCGGCAGTCTGATTACCGCTGGGCACGATGGGATGATAAAGGCCTGGGAATGGAGTGATGATACCCTAACGAATAGCCTTGAGAGACAAACAGATTCCATCACCTGCTCGGCACTCTCCCGCGATGGGAGCGTTCTTGCCACAGGTAGTCCTGATGGAATTATTCGTTTGTGGAGTACCAATAGCGGTTGGACCTCGAATCTCTTTAGGACTGATCCAAACGATATCGAAGCTAGACAATCCACCTTCACGGCAGTCGCTTGGTCACCTGACGGTCAATTCTTGGCCTGGGGCGATTCGGTTGGAAGGATCCGGATCTACGATTCGAATTCACGCCAGTGGCAAAGGTCCTTCTCAACTGAATGCGGCCCAATTTCCTCGTTGGCATGGTCTGTCGATGGTCGTGTTGTCTTGTGCGGCGGTGCGAATGGCACAGTACGAGTTTGGGATGCCAAGAACAACTTTCAGGAACACGTTGTACTGTTGCCGTTATGGGGTCCGGCAGGACCTGGCGTTGCAGTCAGTGCGGCAGGTGACTATCGAGGCCCGGCAGAGATTGCAGATCATCTAGTCTACGCCGTGCAAACCACGGAGGGCCAACTGACGCTCAGCCCAGCGGATTTCAAAAGCCAATACGGCTGGATCAATGAGCCATGGCAAGTCGGACTATACGAGCCCGGCGCTGAGAATTTAGAGCGGATCTATGTGAATGCGGCTTCAAAAAGACCTTACGATGGCAGGACATGGGCGACTGCGTTCAGTGATCTCCAGGATGCTCTGAGCATAGCCCAGCCTAACACAGAGGTCTGGGTGGCCGCGGGAACCTACACACCTGATCGAGGCACTGGAGCAAGGGCGGCAAGTTTTCATCTCAAGCACGGTGTCAGACTCCTGGGCGGATTTGCCGGGGCAGAAACGAGCAGTGACCAGCGTGATCCGAACAGTAATCAGACCATTCTGAGCGGCGATCTTAAAGGCAATGATGGACCTGACTTCGTCAACAATGATGAAAACAGCTACCACGTTGTCATTGCAGACAGAACTGATCCAAATACTCTTCTCGATGGCTTCACGATAACGAGCGGCAACGCCAATGGCCCCAAGGAGAATGAACACCGAGATGGTGGTGGTATATACACCGTTGGAGGTAATCCTACTCTTATTAACTGCGTTTTCGAATACAACTCAGCGCTAGACCATGGTGGTGGCACATACATGCAACACTGCGATCGTCCGACACTGAAGAACTGTAGGTTCACGCATAATTCGGCGGGTGCAGGAGGTGGAGCGGCTACGCTGTGGAGTTGCAGTCCATCCTTCGTTGGTTGCATGTTTGTTGGCAACAGTGCCGTTGGCAGAAATGTCGCCGGGCATCCTGTTGTCTATCCTCTTGGAGGTGGACTGCTCAATGATGCCAGCGCTTCGACACTCGCCAGATGCATTTTCAGCGACAATATAGCTGATGAAGGCGGTGGGATGTACCACGTTTGCCCGCTTTCTGCGAAACTGACCGACTGCGAGTTCATCGAGAACTCGGCCAATACTGGAGGTGGGTTGGCCATCCATCATGGAGGCAGCCCGATGTTGGCTGACTGCGCGTTCATCGGAAACACGGCTCGTGCCAGCGGTGGCGGGATGTATAGTACTGATAGCTCGAGTCCGACATCGAATAACTGTAGATTCATCGGAAACCTAGCTGATTCTGGAGGTGGAATGGCCAGTGATCACGAGAGCATGGTAACATTGAACAACTGCGCTTTTAGCGGAAATGTGGCAAAGAACGGAGGTGGCTTGTTCAATGGAGGACGCTGGAAGCATCCAGATCGTAACATTTCATCTTACGCTGACTCAAAGCTTACGAACTGCACTTTCAGTATGAACAGGGCAGAAGAGTATGGCGGTGGTGTATGGAATGCCGAAGAGAGTACGCCAACGCTGGCCAATTGTGTTCTTTGGGGTAATAGCGACAGCAGCGGTATAGATGAACCCGCTCAGATTTACAGCATTCGCGGCGAGCGCACATCAGAGATAAACCATTGTTGTGTTCAGGGATGGACGGGGGAGTTGGGCGGGACCGGGAATCTCGCGTTAGACCCGCTGTTTGCCGATCCGAATGGGCCAGACAACCAGATCGGCACGGTCGATGATGATACACGGTTAAGTCCCGGCTCTCCTTGCATCAATATCGGTGACAATTCTGCGATTCCTGCTGACACTCTCGACCTTGACGGCGACGGCAATCCTAATGAGCCAATTCCCTTTGACATTGCCGGCAAGCCACGTATCTGCAACGGGACTGTAGATATAGGTGCCTATGAGATTGACTAGTCCGCTTCGTGGCTGTCAGCAGACCGCTTTGGCTTACCTCGGCCGAGCGGTCGGGATGCGTCTTGATTCTCGCCTATTCAGCTTTCTTCCGACACATTTTGTGGGCTTTTGCCAGGAGTTTCACAAGCTCGGCGGGCATCCAAGGTCTTTTGGCCAGATCGCCAAATGAGACTCTCAACGATCTATAGGAATGCGTGGTGATCTTCGTACTGTGAAATACAAGAGCATTGGCGATCGCCGCAAAATAGATGGCTATGGCCACGGCATGCTTGGCCCCAGAATTCTTTCGGTACGCCATCCTCTTGGCATGTTGTCTGACTTTCTTTATTGTGTCGAGGTCTGACTTGGGGTCAGTCAGTACGTCGCCCAAGGTCTTTCCGCCATGAGCTATTAGGTCATCGCGCAATCGTCCGATGATGGCCGGCAGCTCCTCGATCACCGTGGTGTCTAGGGGCAGTGTTCCGGCGAGGTGGGCTTGGATCAGCTCGGAGGTAGTCTGAGCTGAGTTTCTTCTCTTTTCGCCAGACCCAGAACCGAGGGTGATACCCAAAAGGCGAGCCAGCTTTGCAGGACTCAGGCCTAAAGTCGAATCTTTACGCATCATTCACTCCAGAAGATCTCTCAAATGCTTACGGTGTTCATTAGTATCAACGGCGATGCTATATACATCGCCTCTATGGAGTCATACGTCAGAAAGCTTGCCGGCTTGCGCATCATTTTGAGAGAATCTTCATTAAATCTTGAATTTCTTGCTCGACCTCATCATCCGAGTCAACGTGCTGGCGAACTCGCCGGGCCATGGCCATTTGAAATCGCCGTTTCACGGTGACAATCATGTTTGATACCTTTTCTTTGTTATCAATATTGAAACGCCTACAAAGCTCAGAAACTGGACTCGGCTCGACGCCAGCCACGATCGGATTCAACACTCTGGCACGAAAAATCTGCCAATGAACCTTCTTGCCATCGCGAGAGCACCCTTCTTTGACTTCGGAGATCACCTCGTCCATAAGCACCGAAGCCCAGACGTATGTGAAAATATCCTCAGGTCTCATATCCTTTGCTGTTATGGACATCGATTCTTCATCGAACTCCTCCAGTGATACGACCCCATCTTCAGGACAGCGTTTGCTCGCCACGTTTGCCCTGTGGACGCCGATAATGTAGTTGTTCAATGCCGTCAGTAGAAAGGCTCGGAATCGCCCTCTTGCTTCATTAGCTCGCTGAACGAGACCCCTGCCTAATACCACTTCGTGGAAAAAACCCTGCGTGAGGTCCTTAGCGCGTTCGTTGTCATATCCTTTTCGTCTAAGGTAACAATATATGGGCTTCCAATACCTTCTGCTGAGGCCATCGATGACTATCCTCCGCCGGGCCTCATCCTGTGTCCTGGCATTTCGAATCTCAGACCAATGTGTCGTCTGAAATCCACTTTTCGGTCCCCCCATGGATGTCTTGCCTGACCGTCTCATCTGATTGTCGCCTGGCAGATTAGCTAATTGCCCGCTTCTTTCGAACAGCATAAATCCGCGAATGTCAAAGACAAGCAGTCATATTCTGGGCATCGACGACCGCCAAGCACTTATTCTAACGCCTGTAACTCGTATTTCAATTCCAAAGTGGCAAACCAGCCCACGCAGCTTCAGAAAATAATATCTGATCTGCTGCGCAAGCCACTGTTCTTTCTTGCGTAGAAAGAAGTAGAAAGCAAACAACATAACTTGCTGGATCACAAAAGTAAATAGAATGCGGGCTGTGTAAGGGATTGGACCGACTTATTAAGCGGGATGAATGTAAGGAGGTAAAAGCAAATGAATGCTGGCACTTTGAATTCAATGCACACGATGATTCGCACAGACGATAGAGGGCAAGCACAACTGACCAAGTTCCTCGATTCATGATCTGGCTTCCGAGAGCAAAACGCCAGTGTGGAAACGACGATCAGTAATTTAATCATTTGACTGAAAGGAAAGAACGCTATGAGCCCTCAATTTACAAATAGAAAGATCTTGGTAGTAGATGATGATGCCGATTTCGCTTCCGACTTGAAGATGTGGTTGAGTCGTGAAGGATTCAGTGTTCATGTTGCACAAGTTGGCCGGGCAGCAATTCAGTTCCACAGATTGTACCGACCGTATACAGCTGTGCTCCTGGATTTGCATATGCCCAAGATGGATGGGTTTGAAGTGCTCAAAGACATTAAGAGTACCGATGTCGGCACCCGTGTGGCTGTGCTAACGGCAGACGCCACCACACGCAGCCGGGCAAACGCGTTGGGCGCGGACGCGTTTCTGGTCAAGCCGATCAACAGAAGAGCCATATGCGGTCTCATGCAGCAGTTGGCGACAACCACGTTAAGTTGAAATAGTGGCTTTCTGTTAATGGCTGTTCAAATGAGCCCCAACGCACAAGAGTACAACAAATTCAGACAGTGTAGACCGTTCCTACTGTTCCCTCACCGCTCGCTTTCTTGTCGAAATCTCTCGGACGGGCCCCACTGGCCTGAGGACCCATGCCCATACTGCCCCCCCCCGATAAGCTCCAACGAATACATAGTGGGTCTGTTCTATCGGTGTATTCATGATTCCAAACATCCACTGTTTCCTTGCTATCTGTGCCGAGCGCACTATACTTACCATACCGGCTCCCTGTAGTGGCGGCCTTCAAATGAATTCGGAGACGGTTCATTGTAGAGAACCTGAAGGTGTTGGCTACAGAGTATCTCTGTCATTACTATGGCCTACGTAGAAGTATGGAAAAGCGGACGACTGGTTACCCGCCGTCGTGTAGATGAGCAAAGAGCCAGGAAGGGATGCAAGGTTCGTTTGGGCTTAGCGGGTGAGGTGCGCATTGCCATAGGTCAGTCAGAGACGCTGGGTGAATTTGAAGTGCGCATGTTCGAGGGAGAACCGCCCATCGCGCATCGTCGAATTGAAGAAACCGATCCAAATACATGCCGGTGGACGCTGAGTAATTGTGTCCTGTGGGGCAACATGGATGGCGGTGATTCGGTCGAGCCCGCTCAGATTCAAGGAGGGAAAATGATGGTCAATTATTGCTGCATCCAAGGTTGGAGCGGTAGGCTCGGCGGCGTTGGAAATTTCGGAGATGACCCGCTGTTTGTCGATCCTGATGGTCCAGACAACAGGATAGGTACAGAGGATGACCGTTTTCGGCTGAAGCCCGGTTCACCCTGCATTAACACAGGAGACAACTCTGCCATTCCAACAGATACATGCGATCTTGATGATGACGGTGATCCAAATGAGCCGATACCATTCGATCTTGAAAGTGGGCCGCGCATCCTCAATGGGACTGTGGATCTCGGCGCCTATGAAAGTGGCTGATCTACTTCGTGGTGTTCATGGAGAAGCAAAATAGCTTACATTCTAGGAGTGGAAAATGGCTTCCATTATAGTGACATCTGAGGAGCAGAAAGGCGAATTCTTGCCACTTGGCAGGAGAACAAGCGTTATTGGCAGAGCGGAGAACCTCCCGCTTCAAGTCTTAGGCAGATTGGTTTCGCGCAAGCATCTTCGAATATTCTTTGATAAGAAGACGAACAAGTACTATGCTGAAGACTTGAAAAGCAAACATGGTGTTTCGATCAACAGGCATAGAATAACTGATATTACTGCTCTAAGCGATGGAGATGTGATTCTAATAGGTAACGTGACGTTGTTGTTTACGGATAAAGACTTCGATGACCGTGAGAGCGCGTTGACACACTACAAGAAAGTAGGAGAGCGGATACGTACGACCCTCGCAGAATAAGGAGACCTCCACTATCTGTCCAGTATGTTCAACATAGGCAGAGAGCCTGATGAAACACAAAACACTTTGTCGCATAATGCAACTGACGGCCTTCTGTGTGGTGGCAGGTGCGCCGCCCGCATCCGCCGACTGGCCAACCTATCGAGCCGACGCCGCACGAAGCGGGTACACGAAAGAGCTACTGCCCGAGAGACTATCGCCGCTGTGGACCCATCAATCCCCACACGCCCCGACGCCCGCATGGCCGACGCGCAACCGCCAGCAGTTCGATCGTGCCTATCAGCCTGTGATCGCCGGTGGTTTGCTCTATTACGGCAGTTCGGCTGACTGCAAAGTGTACGCCTTGGATGCGGTCACAGGGGCGATACGCTGGACATTCTACACCGACAGCCCCGTGCGGTTTGCGCCGGCGGTTTGGCGGGATCGTCTGTTTGTGGCAAGCGACGACGGCCACCTTTACTGCCTTGCGGCCGCCGACGGTCGGTTGCTGTGGAAATTGCGAGGCGGGCCGAAAGCCGAAATGCTCATAGGTAACGATCGGATGATCTCGCGCTGGCCTGCTCGCGGTGGGCCGGTTGTTATCGACAACGTGGTCTATTTTGGCGCCGGCATCTGGCCGACGGAGGGAATTTTCATCTACGCTATCAACCCGGCGACCGGCCGGGTGCTCTGGTGCAACGATTCCTCAGGCTCAATTGAAATGGATCAACCGCATCCGACCGCTCGGGCCAAGAGCGGCATTGCATCACAAGGATACATGGCCGTTTGTGGCGACCTGCTGTTTGTCCCGACCGGTCGCGCCGTGCCAGCGGTGTTCGATCGGACCGAGGGCGAGCTTCGCTATTTTCATCTCCAGCAGAACCAGAGTTCGGGCGGCTGTGAAGTGGTGGCGATAGACGACTACTTCTTCAATAGCGGCGAAATGTTCGTCGTCGCCGATGGCGTTAAGCTCAATCTTGGCAAGGAAAATCGAGTCGGCTTGCAGACCGCCGCACATCCGGATTTTATCATCTCGGCGACAAACAGAAAAATCGTCGCCTTTAACCGCCGAAAGCTGCTGGTGGACAGGAAGGTAACCGATCGAAAGGGCAAAGAGAGACTTGTTAAGGTCCTTGCCCCGCCAGCGTGGACCGTCGAACTGCCGGAAGGCGCGATGGCGCCGGCGAGTACCCGCAAGGGCACCGAGCAACCGTCCGTCAACCTGATGGGCTCAACAGCATGGAGCCGCCCCTCGTTATTCGGTGTGCCATCTGCGTTGATCGTCGCCGGAGACAAGATTATCGCCGCGGGGCACAGAAAGGTGGTACAGGTTGACGTCCGTTCGCACAAAGTAGTGTGGGATGCCAAGGTGGACGGTGCCGCTTTTGGATTGGCAGCAGCCGACGGACGGCTTTACGTGAGCACAGACCGAGGAATGATCCATTGCTTTGGCGCCGGTGATTCAAACGTTAGGGAGGCTGGTGACACCCGACCGCAAGCAATTCCGGCAGATGACAATTCCATCTACGCGACAGCGGCGGAAGAAATCATTCGGCGTACCGGCGTTACTGAAGGGTATTGCCTGGACATTAGCTCCGGCGGATGCAAGTTGGCGCTGGAGTTGGCAAAACGAACCGAGCTTCAAATCTACTGTGTCGAAAGAGACCCGGCAAAGGTAAAAGCCGCACGACACATGCTCGACGCGGCAGGATTCTACGGCAGCCGGGTGACAGTCCATCAGGCCGACCCGGCTGATGCGCCGTACCCGGATTACTTTGCCGATCTGGTCGTATCGGGCCGGTCGGTTACAGAAGGCCCGAGTGTGGTTCCGCTCAGAGCGGCACAGCGCATGCAGCGTCCGTTCGGTGGGATTGCCTGCATTGGCAGGTCCGGCGCGATGCGGCGAACGATTCGCGGCCCGCTCGAAGGCGCGGGGAACTGGACGCATCAGAATACTGACGCCGCTAACACGCGGTGTTCGAGCGATAGTCTGGTTCACGGCCCGCTCAAGATGCTCTGGTTCCGGGACACCGACTTTGTTATGCCCAATCGCCACAGTCGCGGACCGGCGCCGCTCGTTTACAAGGGGCGTATGATTGCCGAGGGGATCAACGGTATCCGGGCAACGAACATCTACAACGGGCACACACTCTGGGAGTTCCCGATTGAAGGGATCCTTCTGCCCTACCACGCCGAAACACAGCTCGGGGCGGCATGGTGCGGCAGCAACATCTGCATAAGCGGCGATCGCCTCTACGTGCACGACAGACAAACATGTCTGTCACTCGACATGAAAGACGGGAAGAAGCTGGGCGAACTGGCGCCTCCGTTGCGCAACGACGGAAAACGAGGAGTGTGGGGGTACATCGCCTGTGTAGGGCAAACCCTCTTCGGCACGCTGGTCGATGAAGAGTACCTGGTCAAGTCATGGTCGGCCAAATGGGACACGAGTAGATTGTTCACCGAGTCGATACTGCTCTTTGCCATGGATGCGCAGACGGGAGAACCCAAGTGGTCTTTCACGCCCGAGCACTCCATCCGCCCCAGTGCCATCGCAATCGGTGACGGGCGCGTTTACCTGGTCGACCGGCCGCCGGCGCCGCTGGAGGAACTGAGCTTCAATGAGGACAAAGCCCGTGCCGAGGCAAAACGGCGAGCTGCGGTAGGCGGCAGCAGCACAGAAGAGGAGTTCTGGCGGTTGACCGAACACAAAACGGGCCGGCTGCTTGCCCTGGACGCACGAACGGGCAAGGTAGTGTGGGAGAATGACAAGGAGATATTCGGCACAATGCTGGCCCTTGGCAGCGAACACAACGTGCTCGTGATGGGCTATCAGGCCCGGCACAAGCCGCATGACTGGAACGCATCCGAACTGGGCAATCGGATGGCCGGCTTGCGCCCCGGCGACGGGACGCGACTGTGGGACGTCGGGTGCGAGTACGATTCATCGCCGATCGTCAATGATCGAACTATCTACGCTCAACCGGGCGCATGGAATATTATGACGGGCGAGCGGTTGCAGTTCGAGTTTACGAGGTCTTACGGGTGCGGCACAGTGGTCGGTTCGAAGCGAATGTTGGTGTTCCGCTCGGCCACGCTCGGCTATTTTGATCTGACCGGGACTCACCGCACGGAGAACTACGGGGGCATCCGACCGGGATGCTGGATCAACGCCATCCCGGCCGGGGGGCTGATATTGATGGCCGACGCAGCCAGTTGGTGCACATGCAGCTACCTGAACCAGGCAACGTGCGCGTTGCAGCCGGTCGAATGAAGGCTTGATTTCTAATAGAAAAAAGGACTTGAGAGGCATTGGTGATGAATCAATTACTGTCTTGACAACCACGCGCAGCCCGCCTCACAATAAAGATGAAGGGTTACGGACCCCCATCTTCACCGTCCGGATGGTGAGAGCGATTGTTGATGGACACTTTGCAGACGATGCAGTCGGCACAGCTTTAGATATATTCGATCGGGAACTTCCAGGGATCGCGGTACTCTGGAACTGATAGCCGCAAGGCTTCGTCGTCGCCGACGATTTTTTCTGCGACGGGGTCAAAGTGAATTGCTCGGCCCAGTCTCATCGAAAGGTTGGCCAGGCAGATCGGCACATCAATTTTGCAGTGATAATCCGCATTGCAACTGGGCTGCCGCCGGCTCTTTATGCAGTCGAGCCATTCACGCTCATGGCCTGGTGACGGCGGAATCGACTTCTCCGGGGGTTTAGTGTCTTTCAGTCGATCACCCTCGGGTACGACCTGGTGCATCCCGTAGTCGGCATACATTGTGCCATTAACGCCGTGAAAATAAATCCCTAATCTACGGGCCGGTTGGCCACGGCCGAAGTCAAATGCAAAGCTGTTGACGAGCGACATCATCCAAGTCATTGTGAAATCCGGATATTGCCACACAACCTCCTGCACGTCGGGCGCATCGCCTGCATCTTTTATGAGATAACGCCCGCCAGAGCAGTAGGTGGTTTTCGGATAGCCCAGGTCCAGTGCCCAGACCGGCAGGTCGATTATGTGCGGGGCCATGCCCGGTGTCCAGCCGCCGCTGCAATCCATAAACGAGCAATGGGTGTAGGCATCGTGGACAATCAGCGAGTTGAACGGTCGCATTGGACCCGGACCGACCCAGAGATCCCAATCTATCTCGGCAGGCGGATCACTGTCAGGCGTATTGCCGATGCCGCCGGGGCCCTGATTCATCACATTGAATGTCCGTGAGACACTGATTTTGCCCAACTTGCCCGAGCGAACTAACTCTACCACCCGGCGGTAGTTCTCGCTGGCGTGAATCTGCGTGCCTATCTGGCTGATCCGCTGGTGCCGACGGACTGCATTGCGGACAGCGAGACTTTCGCCGACATGAAGTGTCATCGGCTTTTGCAGGTAGATGTCCTTGCCTGCCCTGCAGGCATCGACTGCCATGCGACAGTGCCAGTGAGGGGGCGTGGCGATGATCACTGCATCGATCTCCTTGGCTTGAAGCATCTCGCGGTAGTCATCGTATGGTTTGGCGGTGCTCTGGTATTGAGCGACTACCGCATCCCTGCGGGTCTTCCAGATGTCACAGGCGCCGGTGACGACCACGTCAGGCGAGTTGGCGCAGTTCTTCAAGTTGCCTCTGCCCATACCTCCGCAACCGATCAGGCCCAGGCCAATCCTGTCGTTTGCGCCCGGCTTGCCCTTTTGGCCCAGGGCATTGCCGCCGACAAAATACGGGACCGCCATCCCCGCCGCGCCGGTGGTAGCCATCCGACGAATGAAAGAACGTCGTGAAACTCGCTTCGATTTGGACATTGTGATCTCCTCTTTGGCTGACTACTGCACTTCAGCTCCTTACTCTCCCTGAAACCAGGGAATCAATGATAGGAAATTTGATTTCAACATACACAAGTGATTATAGCACCAGAGGGGATAACGATTCAAGAGAAGAAACCTACGGCTTCCTTTATCCAAAATCTGGCTGCGCCAGCAGCGTATGACAGCTAAGGACCATGCACGAGTCACACAGCTTGCTCAATTCCTTGATTCTTGCTTTGGCCTCTTCGTCAGTCAGGTCATCGGCTATGGTAGATCCTTAACGCAAGTGTTTGGCTTTTTCGGTGTTTCTTGCGGTATGGCATGTTAAACCTGCTGGAACATTGTTGAAATTGAGGTGAAATACGGTACTATGAGACTTGAAGCCTGTAGCAATCGTCTGGTGAAGCGTATATGGGAAATCCCGGATAGATGATGTGCCTATGGAGATTAATGAAATGACACGACGTGTGATGATTTGCAGTATTGGTCTGGCCATGGTATTGGTGGGCCATGCGATGAGTGCGGACTGGGTCGGTTTTCGCGGGCCCGGTGCGTTGGGTATCAGTGATGAGAAGGGCCTGGTTGTCAACTGGAGTGAAACGGAGAATCTGGCGTGGAAGATTCCCCTGCCGGGGCCGGGGTCATCCAGTCCGATTGTCCTGGGCGATCGGGTATTTGTGACGTGTTACTCCGGCTATGGTCTGGATAAGGACAATCCGGGCGATCAGAAGAATCTCAAACGTCATCTGCTCTGCATCAACGCCAATGACGGCAACGTTATCTGGAACAAGACTGTCGACGCGGTCTTGCCGGAAGACCCGTACAAGGGCATGTTCCGCGAGCACGGCTACGCAAGCCAGACCCCGGTGACGGATGGTCAGCGGATATACGTATTCTTCGGCAAGACCGGAGTGCTCGCGTTTGATCTGGACGGTGAGCGACTCTGGCACAGTAGTGTCGGCACGGGTTCAGACAAGATGCTGTGGGGGTCGGCGTCAAGCCCGGTTCTCCATAAGAATATGGTGTTTGTCAACGCATGGGATGAGAGCAAGACATTGTACGCCCTGGATAAGAAGACAGGCAAAGAAGTCTGGAAGAGGGACTTGTCGGAGACTGGCCTTACTTTCTGCACACCTGTTGTGGCCGACAGCACCGAGGGTAAGGCGGAATTGATCGTCTCGCTTTCGGCACAGCTCTGGGGGCTGGATCCCGATTCGGGCGAATCGCTCTGGTCGGCCGATACGGACGTGAACGACAGGCCAGATCGTATCGAGCTACGCGCCGTGAAGAGACGTCCCAAGAAACTGGTCTATTTGAATGAACCTCGCTCAGTCGCAAAGGCGCGTTTGCTTAACGGAACTTAAGGCTTATGGAAGTGACATTCCCCCCTGGGGGGAACCTGTTAGCCTTGGTCCGGTGGTCAACAGTTGGCCTATCCAGTGGGAACCAGAGATTTCCAGCGACGGACTTCTATTGTTTTGGGCCGATTTCTGGGACGGTGATCCACGGCCGGGCGGATTCGGCGATACGGACCTGTGGTTCAGCCGGCGTGCGACCGAAGAGAGCGAATGGGGCGAGCCTGTCAACCTCGGGGCGTCGATTAACACAGTGTCTTCCGAGGGAGGTCCGGCGATCTCAGCGGACGGTTCCATCCTATACTTTTACTCGAATCATTGCGGCGGACAAGGTTATGACATCTGGCGGGCGCCCATCCTTCCCGTCGTGGATTTTGATGATGATGGTCGCCTTGACAAGTACGCGAGGAGCCGACTATTTCGACCTCTTCCGGTTCTTGCCGGCCAATTGCTCCAAACGGGTTCGGGCCTCTCTCTTGCCTATGCCGCGAAGAACTGCGATGCGTGCCACTTGTTGCTTACGGGGCCGAGATGTCTCACTTTCCCAACTGTAGATGGTCTGACCTGTCACGCCGATGAGCTTGCCGTAATCTGCGGCGGAAAGTCCCAGCCGTTTTCGCTGTGAACACATGCCCTTGGCGCCGAAACGCACGCGTTGTGCATCGGCCTCGGTAACTTGGGATGAAATATCCTTGGGCATTTGCCTTTCAAGAAGGGTGACCTTGCGTTGAAGATCGGATACCCGACGTCTCATCTCGGCAATGTCCTTGCGATACTGGGCGGACGCCTTCTTCAGAGCATCGGTCTGTCTGCGAACCTCCTTGCGTGCAAGCCGCAGGATTTCCTCTTTCAGCACTGTAGCGATATTGGGCATGTCTTTCTCCTGAACAACCGATCCTTTTCAGTTTCCCGGCATCTGCCGGACCCTGAATAGAATACGAGATTTCATCGTGGATGGCAATCCCTCCCGAGTTTTTTCCTGAATCAAATGCGCAAGGCAGAACTGCTGAATTTTGTTGGTATGTTTCACCGTAGGCCCAGAATGTTGGAAATCTTGTCAAGCAGGCTGGTGAAATCAACTGGTTTGGTGACATAGTCTGCAATGCCATAGGCAGAAGCTGCATCTATGTACTGTCTCTCGCAAAGCGCTGTAACCATTATTACAGGTGTGTCTCTCAATGCCGGATTCTTTCTCATGCGTTCAAGCACATCGAGCCCATTCATGACAGGCATGTTAGTGTCAAGAAGGATCAGATCCGGTTTTTCATCTTCTGCTACTCTGAGCGCCTCTGCGCCATTGCCGGCGGAAATGACCTCGTAGTGGCACCATTCCAGACGGCATTGGATGATGCTCAGACAGTCTGGTTCGTCGTCGACGACAAGTATCCTGGCTGGGGCTGCTTTCTTGCTCGTCTTGGACATTCCGAACATACTAACTTATCCTCAAAGATCCGTGTTTGAACTCATCCGTTTTCTTCACTTGGAGAGTCGTTTCAAGGATACTTATCGACCCAAATTCACCAGAGGATTAGCAAAAGTATCTGATGTCTGAAAAATGGCGGCAAGTCCTCAAGCCTCTTCCAAGATCAATGTGTTTATAGGAGCATCCAGTTCCATCAAGCGTCCCGGGCAGACTACTTGCCGCTATCGGCCAGATTCTTTGCTGATGAATCCAAAGCCTCCCTAATCTCCTGGCCAAGAATCTTGTCCAATGAATGTAAAGTCGACAGCAGCTCCTTTACAGCATCTTCATCATTTCTAGTTCGCAGCACCTTTATTCTGTCCAGTAATATTCTTTTGGCGACGTCTCTCTCTGACTGTCGGCGTTTAGTGATTTCCAGTTGGAGCTGTTCAATGGCGGCAGTCTGTTCCTCAACGCTGCTCAAACTTGTCGCGGTCTCCTTTCAGTTTGGCCTCCTCTGGCAACAATAGCATTGGTTTGTCTCTAATCTCCTTGTACTTAGCCATTGCGTCCTCGGGAATTGGTGCTCCCTCTTTGTAAATATGCGGCGAGACGAATACAATCAGTTCTGTATTGTTGAGAACTGTATTAGTATACCTGAACAGGAAACCAAGCAGCGGGATATCACCAAGAATCGGGATCTGATTAACCTGCCTGGTCTTCTCCTGTCGCCTCAAGCCTCCCATGACGACGATCTGTCCGTCTTTGAGCATCAGCGATGTGTCGACCTCTCTGGCGACGACCACGGGTACCCCGGTTGCGCTCTCACTGGTCATAACACTCTGTTGGGCATTGAGTGTGAGAAAAATGTTATTACCGTCTGTTATTGTGCCGCTCACTTCTAAAGTGATGCCGACGTCCTTGAATTCAGTAGAGGTAAGAGCCCCCGCACCTCCTGCAGCAGTGTCGCTGACTTCGCTATAGGGGATTTCCTCAACAGCCTTGATACTGGCGGATTGTCCACTTACCATCATCGCTCGCGGGCTGGCGAGAATCTCTACGTTTCTCTTCTGCTGGAGCATGGCCAGAACGTTGCGAATCGTGCCGCTTATTACGCTAAAGTCGCCGCCGATGCCCGTAGTGTTAAAGGCCGTGGCATTTGCTATGCTGCCGGAGTCAGCAGCAGTTGAACCGACGCGCGTTGTGAAATTCTGTCTATATCCGATATCGTAATTGGTATCTGAAAGGAGGTCCCAATTGATGCCCATTTCGGTGCCGTCACTCAGTTGTACGTCAACGATGACAACCTCTACCATAATCTGCCTGGGTGTCTTGTCGGCCCTTTCTATCTCAGAGAGAATCCTGGAAAGGTTTTCTCTTGTATCGCTGATTATCAAGGAGTTGCTGCTCTTGTTTACTGTCACACTTCCGTACGGAGACAACATCCGCCGCAGGCTTGCCATGAGACTTTCGGCATCCAGGAACTTCAAGTTTACAGTCTCAACAAATATCTGTTCCGGAGCAGTTCCATCGGCGTTGGTTACTTCGGCCAGTATTCTCGCCAGAATTTCGCCGCGGTCGCAAATGATCAAGGAATTGTTTTTCGTATCCGCAGAAACGCTGCCGTACTCAGAGCACATGCCCCCAATCGCGGAACTCAGAGTTTGGGCATCAAGGGTTTTTAGCTTCACCGTCGCTATGGACAATTCCGGCCGTTCTTCGCCTGACACTAAAGAGGTAAGAAGTGATACCGGTGTCTGGGGTCTTGCGGGTCTGGCAATCTTTGCAAAAGGATTCTCACGGCCGACCGCCATTGGCCCGCTCTGTGCTGCCTGAATCGGTTGAGCAGGTAAAATGGCATAGCACATAACGATACAGGAGAAGATTCTCATCGCATGTTTTTTCTTGTTCATAGGGTATCCTTGTCCATGATTTCACAGATTGTTATCGTCAGGCTGCATCCGACTTTGTCCGAACTGTAGTCGATAGCTCGAAGCTCCATCGAATCCAACCAGACTTTTTGACTGCGGGCTCGCAGCCTTCTAATTAAGCTCGCAATATCCCGATAGAGTCCCACGACGCTCAGCTCGGCACTCTTGGTCCTAATACCTAGATGCTCATATTCATTTCTTTTCTCACTGGTGAGCAAGTTGATGGAATGGACTGCACAACCTGTCTGTTCCGAGATGACCTCGATATCACTGAAGAACTCTCTCGCCTGGTCGGGCGTAAAGAGCATGCTCAGAAGCTGCGCGGATTGCCCACGCAATTCCTCCAGCTTCTTGCGTTTGATCTCAATCCTGGTGGCGATGATTTTGCCTTCCTTGGCAAGGTTGTCCATGACGGACTCGTAAGCCTTCGCCGAGGACAAACTGGCGGCGTGTGGCGTTACCGTCCAGTTGTACATCGCGAATGCTGCGATAACAATCAGCGACGCCGAAGCGGCGTTTCTTGTTGAGTGACCCATCTTGGCAAGGTTATCGACTAACATCAGTTCTCACTCTTCTCGTCTGCCAGTGAACAATCGATCGTATAGGTGACCAGCCCGTCTGCTGAATCTTTTCTCGTTGCCTCACTCAGAGAAGCCAGGCTGATATAATCCGACTCGTTCAGCATTCTCACAAAGAATCGAGCCGCCTCATACGATAATGCCAACCCCTCCAGAGCCATCCCGGTGTCGTCGTTGCTACAAAGCGCGGTTATGCGCAAGGCTTCGGGCGTCCGGGCCTTAACGTCGTCGAGTATGCTCGCCCAATCCACGGTCCGGCGAGAACTGATTATAGCCTTGAGCCCATCCGGTCTTTTTGACAGCAGCTCGATTTGACGTTCCAGGAATTCTTGCTCTTTCACCAGAGTTGCCGTCTCTTGTGAGGCCTCCGTTTGTTTCCTGTTGTCGATGCCTCTGTGCACCTTGTCGGCCAACAGGCTCAATCCCTTCCCAGCTAAGAATGCAAGCAACGGAATTGCCAGGACAATGACGACAGTCGTCAGGATGAGTTGTTTCCTGACAGATCTGACTTGGGCAGATTCCGGAGGAACAAGATTAATTCTCAAACCTGTCTCGCGAGCGTTCAGAAGCCCCATGGCCAGACTGATCGCAAGCGCTGGCTGCCCTGCCTGAGACCCTTTGGCCTCAACGATCATACCCTCATACGCGTTTTCGCCGGATCTGACTTGCCATGCGGCATTCGGAGTTTCGGCTCTCAGAAATTTCTCAGCGTCGTCAGGCAATTGCACGCTATCGGCAAACACCGTGACCTCCCACTTGCCGGCGCTGTCGGCAACTTCGACCTCATAGAATCGAATGATCGTATTTATCTCAGCGGAAAGTCGCCGGCACAGCTCGTCAGGCGCTGCTTTTTCTTCGCCGATGTCCTCTACTCTGACAATATCCAGTGTTTGTTTTCTAAAGACGCACAGAGTCAGAGTACTGCCGCCCAACAGCGCAACAAGCACATTGCAGTCGAATTTTCCTTCTATCTTCTCGGCATAAAGTGCGCGAGTGTAAGCAAGAAACGCCGGTTCAACCACCTCGACGTCAAGGCCTGCCCGGATGTACGTTCTGATGAGTTCTGTTACTTTTTCATCATCGGCAGCGACCACGAGGAGACGGCCCCCCGATCCGTGTCCCGACTTAATTCCACAGAAGTCGTAGGCGATCTCTCTGCCTGAGAGGGCAACATAGCTTTTCAGCTCGTCCCGAACGAACTGCCCTATGTTCTTTGGAGTTCCTTGGGGTGTTTCCAGGATGCATGTGATCACAGGACTTACAGACAACGATACCGCAGCTTTTCCTGCGCGCATTCTATTATGATTTTTCAGTTCCCTGATGGCCCTGGCAAGCGCCACGGGATCCTCGATGTTGCCGCCCTCTATTGCTCCATCCGGAACGGGTCCGCTGGCGGTCTTGACCAATTCAACACCTTTGGCGCTCCGTTTGAGCAAAGCCAAATTGATCAGGCCTTCGGAAATATCAACTCCCAGTGCTGTTTTTGCCCTGAGCTTCATTCATTGATCCTTAGTTCGTCAATTCTTATTATATAGGGGCTGCTTGTTCCAATTGTTGTATCAGCCGCAACTCGCGCGACAAATCCCTGAGCGGAGGCGCCTGTCGATTCAATCGTGAGATTGGGCAAGGAACCTGTGACAGTGACCGTATACGAGCCGCCGTTAAAGGCTTTGCCCGTAAAGCCGGCGGTCCAGCTCGAATCAGACCTGATCTCGGCGAAGGCATCGTTCAGGCCTGCTTCACTCGTGGCTAAAGCATGGGTAAGATAAACTTGATTGCGCATAATCTGTATTTCTCCGGTAATCACGTGTAGCATGCCTATGACCACCGCCGACAACAGCGCTACAACAAATACCGCTATCAGGAGTACCGTACCGTTATTTCGAAATCCGAGTTTCATAATCATCCTTCCGTCTCAGGGCTGTACCGGAGACACGAGTGTTAGTACTCCTGCCCAGCCGTCGTCCAAACTTCCCTGATAGGCACAAAGATAATGCGTGCCGTCTATTTGCGATAAAGCTGGCGCTATACCTGTACCGGCATCAAACTCAAATGGCGTCATTTTTGTTATTGCCCAGGTCCCTGTGTCGACCGTCAGAATCGTCGAGAAGCCATCATTGCTTGTGCCGGTATAAGCACAAAGATAATGCGTGCCGTCTATTTGCGATAAAGCTGGTGATAAACCTGTATCGGTATCGAACTCAAAAGGCGTCTCTTTTGTTATTGCCCAGGTCCCTGTGTCGACCGTCAGGACCGTCGAGAAGCCATCACTGTTTCTACCCTCATAAGCACAAAGATAATGCGTGCCGTCTATTTGCGATAAAGCTGGTGCTATACCTGTCAGGGTATCAAACTCAAACGGCGTCTCTTTTGTTATTGCCCAGGTCCCTGTGTTGACCGTCAGAACCGTCGACCAGCTATCATTGTTTTTACCGGTATAAGCACAAAGATAATGCGTGCCGTCTATTTGCGATAAAGCTGGTACTATACCTGTATCGGTATCGAACTCAAAAGGCGTCTCTTTTGTTATTGCCCAGGTCCCTGTGTTGACCGTCAGAACCGTCGAGAAGCCATCATCGTCTTTACCGGTATAAGCACAAAGATAATGCGTGCCGTCTATTTGCGATAAAGCTGGTGATAAACCTTTATCGGTATCGAACTCAAACGGCGTCTCTTTTGTTATTGCCCAGGTCCCTGTGTCGACCGTCAGGACCACCGCCCAGCCTGCATCGCCATTGCCGGCATAAGCACAAAGATAATGCGTTCCGTCTATCTGGCACAATGCGGGCGTGATTCCATTGCTGTCATCAAACTCAGTCCAGGGATCAGATGCCTTTGCAATGTCCCAGTTCGTAGCGGGCAAGGTATTGGTGCGAAGGTAGGCCTGTGTACTGAATATCATATCCTGGTCGAGAGCGGCGGCGTTTACCAGCGTCGTCTCGACCTTTACACTGCGTATGGAGTTGACATCCGTTATCGGAGTGTCCAGATCGAGAGCATTGTAGCAGGCAAACTGCAACTGGCTAACCGGCCCGGCCAAATCCGAAAGACTTCCAACAAGGCCGAACTCGACATAGTTGCTTGTACTGTTTACATCATATCTGAAGCTGTTGGCATCGTTGTCTATAAACTCGATGTAGCCGCTGGTTGTGTTTGAATCACTAACAGCAGTTATTCGAGCGGCTTTTGAGAGATTGCGGTGTAAGTGCTCCATTAGGACTCTGCCGTTCTGGAGTGTTTCGAAAGCACCGGCCTGAGAATCCCAACTGTTCTGTATAACTCTCAGTTGCGGCAACAACACGGCAAAGATAATGGCCATTATGGCCAGAGATATGACCGTTTCCATCAGGGTCAGAGCCGGGTAGACGCAGGTTTTCCTGCTTTGTTTTCGCATAAATGGCCATCTTCCTTTCTCTATTTCACTTCGTTCTCCGCGGCTGGCTTCCGGCTGGCCCTCCAGCGCATAGGATTCACCGCTCCTTGATAGGTTTTTCGGCATAAAACGAGGTGCTCATTGCTAATCTTTTCGTTGTAAATCGGGAAAACGTGGATCAAAATTAGCTGTGGTTTTGTGGGTCTTTCGGTGATGCTTGCTTATTATTATCGGACAAGTAAGCATTTGCCACAATTGAGAAATCCTCATGTTACAAACCATGCCGATAACTTTACTCAGTTGGAGATTCCTGCCGAAAGCAGGGCAGACTTCGAGCGTCCTGTTCCTGCCGGATTTACCATCGTCTTGCAAGGAGTGTGGCTAAGGTGACTTCAATTTCGCCGGCATCGAGGACCGTGTTGCCGTCGAGATCGTAGCCGACTGAAACCGTAATCTGCCTGAGGTCGGCACTTACTGCGCTATCGACTACGTTGCACAGGTATGAACCATCGACAGATAAGTTAGTTTCCGTAAATGTGTCATCGTACCGGTAGATTGAGCGTGCCTTTATTTCGTCGAGCTTGCCCTGGGCTAAAATGAGACTGACGGTTCGGCGTTCAACAATTGAGCTGGTGACGTGGGCGCTGGTCAAGGCCTTTAGAATTGGGACTATTGCGACAACAAGCAAAGCTGAGGCCATAACCACTTCGGTGAAAGTGAAGCCTGCAAGCCGATTGCTCAATTTCGATCCTTCGGCTTCGCTCAGAGCCTGCCCTGAGCTTGTCGAAGGGACAAGCTTTCGATTTCTTATCTTTAGTTTTCGACGCATTCGGCCACACCTGTTACCATGAAAACGGTGATTGTGAAGCTCTTACCGTCGGCGGAGACAGTGAGTTGAAGATCGCCTCCGGTTTGCAGGCACCCTAACGGTTCGAACTTAAACTTACTGGCGCCGGTGACTGAAACATCGGAGTCGATTACATGCGAAGCCACCGTTGTATTGGTATCGCGGTTCTTAATTTCGTACCCAGTGTAGGGACCGCCACCGGTCATTGCCAATTCAAAGCCTTTGCTATTTGTTGCAGCGTCCGAAATGGCAAGGCTGCGCGTAAGGCGAAGGTCGGTGAGAATCTTTTTTGCTGTTGCTTCAGCTTTGTATCGTTTTACGATACCATAATCCAATCTCGGTATGGCGATGGCGGCAAATACGCCGAGAATTACTACTATCAACATCAATTCAACCAGGCTGAAGGCCCTGCGATTCTCTTCTCTGATCGGCACTAACCGACGAGAGGGGAATGAGACAATCCCCTGCCGTTTGGCGATATCTCTTCTGATGTCTTTAGCTTCAAACAACACACATGCCTTCTTTTGCTAATTCACTTTGTTGATTTGTCTCCGTCTATCTGCCAACCCCGGCTCATCGTTAATGGCTATGACCGGCGACGTTTACCCTAGCATTACCTGTGAGGCCGACAGGGTATGCCGCCCCGGTTACCGGACAAACTGGCGCGCCATCGGGGAAATAGTCAGTGTTTCCCGTGACCACGGCCAACGTGACCGGATAACTGCCGTTATTAGCGTAATATAATTCGATCTGTGAGTTAAGCAGATCGACATTTGCCTTGCATCCGTTAGCCTTGGCAGTTGCTGTGCCTGCCATGATTCTTGGAACAGCAATTGCCGCCAGCGCTCCGAGGATCAAAACTACGATCATCAACTCAACAAGTGTGAAGCCTCTGTCTTTTGACATGTTTGGCCTCTTGAGGACCGCTACTTACCCTACCTCAACTTACTGGTCTGCTGACCGACAGTCTCGGCTTGATTCAGCCGAATAATGTACTTGAGAATGACCGGATTGCGCAGTAGATGTCGCGTATTCAGCAGGAAACACTAACTTCCCGAATGCGCTTGCGCGACTCAGTCAAGGTCTCACCCGCCCGAAGCACTGAGGCTGGGATTTACTTGCTAAGTGTTTATCGCGCCCGTTACACTGGCCACAACCTCCTCCTGTCTTCTGGAGTGGTCGGCAATTATTTGCTCTAGCCGTCTATTGGTGACTTTCAGTTCGTCCGTTTCCTGCTTCAGCTTGGCGTTGGTGGCCGCTGAATAGATAATCTTCTGAGTGAGTTCTTGCGTAGCACGTTTGTGCTGTACAGATACCCAGAAGAAGAGTATGACAGACAAACTCAGGGAAAGGATAGTGAAAGCTGTCAATACCCATTCGACGCCAGAGATAGGACCGAGCACTCCTGTGGCTGCGGCCAATTGACCTCCAGCGGTCGGCGCCAAGGAAATAGATAGCAGAACCTGTACCATGATATTTCTCCTTTTTTCATGAGCAACAAGAATGCCCACCACACACCAGAAGGCCCGGAGAGCCCCAGAGACTTCTGGCTTGAATTTGCCCTTGCTTAGTGGACGTGAAGGGCATCGTCGACTCTATTGTCCACGAGGGGGGCTGGGTATGCCGCGTTGAGTACCGGACAAAGTGGTGCTCCATCGGGGAAATAGTCGGTGGATGCCGTGAGAATAGCCAACGTGGCCGGGTAGGCGCCGGTGTTGGCGTAGTACAATTCGAGTTGTGAGTTGAGCAGATCGATATTTGTATGGCAGGCGTTAGCCTTGGCGACTACTGCGCCTCCCATGATCCGTGGAATGGCAATTGCCGCCAGCGCTCCGAGGATCAGAACAACGATCATCAACTCGACCAGTGTAAACCCGCTTCTTCGTCGCATTTTCATTTCCTTTCCCATATGTACTATATGTACTATTTGGTACTTACGTTCCGGTATCATTTGTCGGCATAAGATACCGGGTACTTTAGGTTTATTCCAAATGCTGCATGTAATCGAACATCGGCAAGTATACCGACATGAGGATAAACCCAACGATGCCGCCCATAAGAACCGTCAACGCCGGCTCCAACTTCAGAACCAGGGCGTTCAATGTCCTGTCGATGTCCTTGTCGAGGAAGTCGGCACCTTTGTTCAGCATCTGGGCGACCTGTCCCACCTCTTCGCCCGAGAGGGCCAACTGTACGATCATAGGAGGAAAAATGTCGTGTTTTTTCAGAGCCGCCCCGATACTACTGCCTCTATTGACAACTTCCTGCAATTCCTTGGCAATTTCGGTCAGCTTCTTGTTGTGGGCAACCACCGCCGCCACATCCAGGGCTCTGATGGGTGAGACTCCCACGGAAGTCAGCATCCCAAAGGTCCGCGTAAAGTTGGAAGCGACTGTCATGCGATTGACTTTGCCCAAAACGGGCATATTCAACTTGAAATTGTCCCACCAGGCTCTGACAGCGGGGTTCTTCAACAGCCGCCATAATACCGCTGTTATTGCCGCCAGAACAATGGGGATTGCCCACCAATAGCCCCTGAGCAGAGAACTCAGGATTACAAGAGCCTGTGTGGGTCCGGGCAACGGAACACGCAATTGCCTGTACAGTTTCGAGAAGATGGGCACGACAAAAGCCAGCAGGCCGCCAACGACCATGAAGCAGACCGCGCCAACCACGATCGGATAGGTAAAGGCAGCCCTGACCTTGCGCCTTATGTCCATCTGCTTTTCGAGATACACCGCACTCATCTCGAGGGCCTCTGAGAGTTTTCCTCCGGATTCACCGGCCTCAAGCATGCCGCAGAAGAAATCTGAGAATACGCCGCTATGCTTTCCGAACGCCTTTTCCAGACTCAGGCCGTTTTCGATGTCATGCCTTATATCGGCAATTAGGGACCCGAAAGCCGGATTCTCACTTTGCTCCTGCAGTACCTCGAGAGATCTGGTAATTGACAATCCCGCCGAATACATCTGGGCAAATTTGTAGATGAAGGGGACGACTTCCGCTTGCTTTACTTTCCCGGGCCTTTGCGTTTGGTTTTTCCGGCGACGCGCCTTTACGAGTGCATAACCCATCTTCTCCAGTTCCTGACGTAGCAGGGCAACACTGCTAATGTCGTCGTAGGCGCCGACGACCGTGTTCCCACTCAAATCTCTTGCCGTGTAGTCATATGTCGCCATCACTCTACCTCGACATCTGTGATTCGTATCAGCTCTTGGGCTGTTGTGACACCACTGAGAATTTCAGCAACGACGCTTTGACGAAGTGTCTTCATGCCCTCGGCGACCGCCTGTTGTCTAATATCCATATCGCTGCTTCTGCCGCTGACCATCCGCCTTATCTCCGGAGAAACACATAGAATCTCATATATGCTCTTTCGTCCGTGGTGTCCGGTATTACCGCAGCTTTCGCACCCGGCACTGCGATACAGCTCAATCTTCCTGTCGTCATGGGATTTGCCAAAGAGATGCCTTAGTTCGTCCTCGGACGGCTCGTAGGCTTGCTTGCACTTTGGGCAGGATACCCTAATGAGCCTTTGAGCCGCGGTTGCCAGCAGCGCCGAAGCGGCAAGAAATGGTTGTACCCCAAGGTTAGTCAAACGCGAAATCGCACCTGCAGCATCGTTTGTATGTAGCGTGCTCAAAACGAGATGGCCGGTCAGGGCTGAGCTGACAGCTATTTCGGCGGTTTCAATATCACGGATCTCACCGATCAGGATTACGTCCGGGTCCTGTCGGAGGATACTCCGCAGGGCCGAGGCGAATGTCATTCCCGCAACCGGTCTGACCTGAACCTGGGTAATGCCGTCAAGACGATATTCAACCGGATCCTCGACAGTGACGATATTTCTTTCGGGTGTATTTAGCAACTGGAGGAGCCCATAAAGGGTAGTAGTCTTGCCACATCCTGTCGGGCCGGTCAGCAAGAGCATGCCGTAAGGATTGTCGACTATTGATCTGAACTTCCGGTTGTCCTCCGGCGAGGTCGCGATCTCATCGATCGACCACCTGTTTGTGTCCTTGCTGAGAACCCTGATTACTATCTTCTCTCCCTCTATTGCCGGCAGCGACGAGACTCGAAGATCGTAATTCTGGCCGTCGCGAGGCAGCGTTACGTGGCCATCTTGAGGAAGCCTTCGCTCGGAAATATCCATGTTTGCCATGATCTTGATGTGTGAGACCATTTCTTGCTGCACCGACAAAGGCACGTTGATTGCGGGACGTAATGTTCCGTCTACACGGTACCTCACTCTCACGTCACAGACCTGTGGTTCGATATGTATATCGCTTGCCCTGGCGTCGATGGCACCGCCAATGATGGAGGAAACAAGCTTGGCAACAGGAGAATCGCCCAACATTACCGGCCCCTGCTCACCCCTTTCGGGTTGGATGTCCTTGGCAGGCCCCTCTTCAAGCCGCATTGATACTATGGCCTGCTTTGTCACATTTGTTACATCGAAATGGTATTGTATTGCATGTCTTATGGCACCCGGCATGGCTGCAACCGGCATGACTCGGTATCCGGTCTTCATTTCGATTTGATCCCGGACAGAGAGATTCAGGGGAGAACTCATTGCCACATGCAGTCGGTTGCCCTCTCTTTTTATCGGAATCACCGTGTGCTCGCTTGCCGTTTTATAGGACACCAGGTGGGCCACCATCGGATCCACCGTCTCAGGTGCAAGATTCACAAACTCGATCCCGCTCGCACGAGCAACAACCTTTGCAAACTGTTCTTCATCGAGGAGATTGCCCTCCTTGAGTATAGCGATCAGGCTTTGTCCGGTCTCTTGGTGCTTCTCGATCAAAGCCTCAAGAGCCTTCTCGTCGAGCATTCTCTCTTCTGTGAGAAGTGAAACTAACGGATCTGTCTCTTGCATGGCAGCTCTATACTCCTGGTAACGACGGCCCTGATCTCACAACGAGTATCGGCAATGCTCCGCATTGACTTGAAGATAAGCTCGTTGATTGTGCGAAGTCCGGCGCGATCGTGCTTTCATTTGCAGCGTAATGTTACCGGAACAACTCAACCTCATACGCATAGCTTGCATATCTTTACCGCATAATTGTTCACGAATCTGCATATTGGACCAAGAACGCAACATTGCCTCTGCATCCTGAGCCAATAATGAGTACTGCTCATGCTGAAAACCTCCAGACAACCGCGATTCAGGCACCGTTTCTCAGAATTCCACTAACGTGCCCTCTGTCTCTTGACGATAAAAGTGCTTGCCTGTTGCAGTAGGACAAATGCTTGCGCAATGGCATAGTCCCAATGTTGTTACATGTGAAGAGGCAGGAAAGGGCGCAATTGCAGCGTCCCGCTTGGTCTGACGTCGGGCGACGACCGGCAAGAAGAGGATCCGCAGAATGCGAATAAGTCAGAGACTGAATCTCGGATTCCTGGCGATTGCGATGTGGGCCGCAGTCGTGGGTCACATTTCCCTTCTCAAGCTAAAACAGATGTCTGATCAGTTGAGTAGCGAAGTTCCTAAAAGCTTCGAATCAATAGAAATGACCGAGGTAGTCAGGAAAGTGCGGGCTTCAACTGAATCCACCACACGGGTAGTCTTTGTTTTCACCCTCGTGGCATTAGTCTTAGCTCTGAGTTCCGGGTTGTTTATCTCGCGTTCTATCTCCATACCTCTTGCTCAACTGAGAGCTGCTGCGGCCAAAATCGGCAAAGGCAATCTAAATGCCGAGATAAAGGTCGCCTCGAAAGATGAAATCGGTCTATTAGCGGCCTCCTACAAGAGAATGGCCAACGATCTGAAGAGGACAACCACATCGATAGACAATCTTAATCGAGAAATTGTTGAACGAAAAAAAGCGGAGGAGACCGTGAGTCTCGCTTATGAGGAGCTTGAAAACGCCGGTCGAGAACTAAGAGAAATGCAGTCTCAGCAGGTGCAAGATGCAAAACTAATATCCATAGGACAGCTTGCTGCCGGCGTTGCGCACGAGTTGAACACTCCCATTGGCTTTGTCACCTATAATTTAGAGACACTGGAGAACTACGTGACTAAGATGCAGGAGCTGCTTGAAATGTATGGGAAACTCTTCGGCGAGATTGAAGCTTTGGAAAGATCGGAATTGTTGAGCGAAGCAGTTGTTGTAAGGGATGCACGGAATTCCATGCAAATTGACCATATCCTTGAAAACATCACAGGACTGCTTGACGATTCGCGAGAAGGTCTCGAAAGAGCCACCAATGTTGTGAAGTCACTGAGAGGTTTCTCGAGAATTGATAAGTTGGAAGACCTCGGCAAGTACGACATCAATGACGGTGTAAGGACCAGTGTGGTTGTGGCGGGGTATGAAATCAAAGGCGTTGCGGATATCGAGATGGAGCTTTCCGAGGTGCCCGAGATAATCTGCAACGCAGGCCAGGTAAATCAGGTGCTTCTCAATCTTCTGATAAATGCAGCTCAGGCAATCAAGTCGCAGGAAAGAGATGACAAGGGGAGAATCAAGATCAGGACATATGCGGCCGACGGTGACGTCGTCTGCGAAATCTCCGACAGTGGTCCAGGCATCAGGCCTGACGACCTGCCGCATGTACTCGATCCTTTTTTCACAACCAAGGCTGTTGGGCAGGGTACGGGTCTGGGCTTGAGCATATCTCACGACATTGTTGTTGCAAAGCACAAAGGGAAACTGTTAGTCGAGAGTCCTGCCGGCAAAGGCACAAAGTTCACGATGAAACTTCCAGTTCACAGGGACAGGGGAGAAGCCAACAGAGAATGTGAGGTAGAGAATCATGGAAAAAGCAATGGTGTTGTTTGTTGATGATGACGAGATAATGTTGCGATCTCTGGAAAGGGGCCTCTTCGATGAGCCTTATGATAAGCGTTTTGCCAAGAGCGGCGCCGAAGCAGTCGGGATTCTCCAGCGAGAAGACGTTCACGTAATCGTAACCGACATGCGTATGCCTGGGATGGACGGACTCGAGCTTCTCAAAACCGTCAAAGAAACGTATCCCCGAATCGTTAGTGTTGTGCTCTCTGGGTTTGCGCCTACGGCCGATCTCATGTCGCCGGTGCATCAGGTAGAGGTTTTCAGGTTCGTTTGCAAGTCGCTGAAACTCGAGGAACATCTCAAACCGGCTATACGACAAGGCATTAATCGCTACAATCTCCAGAGCGAACACGCCGACGCACTGGTGGAATTGGGCGGTGTTGGGGTCGCTAAAGATCTTAAAAATGACTGAAGCACAGCTCATTGGAAGCATCACAGTGCCTCCGAGGGCAAGAAATCCAAGCAGCATACAATGAACAGGCTATTTGTGTTATGGAAGAGACAAGGTTCAAAGTTCTGTTGATCGAAGACGATAGACTTGATCAGATGGCCTTTCGGCGATTTGTGGAGGATGAGAAGCTTGCGTACGATTATATGATAGCCGGATCTCTCTTGGAGGCTCAAAGCCTTATCGGCTCTCAAGAGTTTGATATTATAGTCTCAGACTACTTCCTTGGGGACGGCACGGGACTTGATATCTTGAATTCGGCAAAGAACATCCCTGTTATACTTGTTACCGGAGCAGGTGATGAAAAAGTAGCCATGGAAGCCTGGAAAGCCGGCGCATATGATTATTTGACGAAAGACATCGACCACAAGTATCTCAAGATTCTTCCAAAGACAATCCTAAATGCCATCACGCGCAAGAGGATGGAGGATGCACTTGACAGAAAGCAGAAGAATCTGGAGGCGATATTCGATGCGGCACCTGTCTGCATGCTGTTGGCTGATGAGAACATGGTGGTCACCCGTGTTAATGATGCCGTAAGACGCATGCTTCACAGGGATTATTCACAAATCATTGGCCGCAGGATCGGGGATGCTCTGGGTTGCATCAACGCTGATTGCCATGAAAAAGGGTGCGGATACGCCCTGGCTTGCTCGGTGTGTTCGTTTGATAAGACTATAAGAGTTGTCCTGGATTCGCAGCAAAGTGTCCGTAATGTTGTTACCCATGCTACGCTGGTAATTGACGAGAAGAAAACTTCTTTCTGGCTCCAGGTAAGTGCTGAACCCGTAGTGATAGACGGCCACAAGCACGTAGTTGTTGCAATTGACGACGTCACCAAACGTAAGAAGGCGGAATCCGACCGCAGGTTGGCAGAAGAGAAGTACCGGACAATCTTTGAGAATTCGGCGGTTGCGATAACTATGATGGATGAGCAGGAGAGGCTTATTTCATGGAACAAGTTTATGGAGCAGCTCTTGGGAATGGGTGGAAATGACCTGTACCTAAGGCCGATAAGATCGCTCTATCCTGCCGACGAGTGGGAAAAGATCAAAGGCTGTGATGCCGGACAAAAGGGGATGCAGCGCCACCTGGAAACCAGAATGCTTAGGAAGGATGGCAAGCCAATCGATGTTGATATTTCACTGAGTGTTTTGACTGATTCAGATGGCAAAACTACGGGCTCGATAGGTGTCATCAGAGATATTACAGAACGAAGAGAGGCGGAGGAGAGAGTCAAAGAGGCGGCAGAGTTGAAATCACAGTTCGTGTCCACCGTCTCCCATGAACTGCGGACGCCTCTGGCTGCTATTAAAGAGGGTGTTGCCATCGTTCTGGATGAAGTAACCGGTCGAATCAATGCGGATCAGAAGAAATTTCTGGATATTGCAAAACGCAATGTTGACAGGCTCTGCGATCTGATCAATAACGTTTTGGATTTCCAGAAACTTCAAGCAGGCAGGATGAGATTGGATGTACAGACCAATTCCATTGATGAGGTTGTTTCAGATGTGCACGAGACGATGGCGCTTTATGCAAGGAAAAGCCAGGTAGAACTGTCGTTTGACACTGCTAAAAGCATGCCCAGAGCAAAATTTGACCGAGCTCAAATAATTCAGGTATTGACGAATCTCATCAGTAACGCCATCAAGTTCACACCCGAAGAAGGCCGGGTGTCTGTAAATGTTCAACAGCAAAATGCCGATTGGGTCATAAGCGTTAGCGATACAGGTATGGGGATACCCAAAGAAGCGCTTCCGAAGATATTCGAACGTTTCTATCGTGTAAACCGGCCTGGTAAAGAGATTCAGGGAACGGGTTTGGGGCTTGCCATTGTTCGCAAGATCGTGACAATGCATGGCGGCAGAATTGAGGTCGAGAGTGAAGTGGACCGGGGCACGGTTTTTTCCGTCTTTCTGCCGATAAACGCCAACTCGCCGTTGGAGTCCTTGTCAATAAAGAGGGACGAAGTCTTGGAAAACACTATTACCGAGCGGTAAACGCAGTATGTCAAACATGCACTATAATATAAGTTCAGCATTGAAAAAATTGGGCAGGAATGAGGAGGCCGCCAAATATATACACAAGGCGATTGAGTTGAGAAAATCAAACTACAACAAGTAGCATCTTACCGCGGTATCATCCCATTTGTGAGCATTCCACTGGCCAGTGGCTTTCCTCTAACCTAACCGTTCAAAGTGACGCAGAGTGAGCGCTGCTTCATAAAGTGAAGCTTCGACAAAAGCAGCTACTTTGCGGATTAGCACCAGATATCAGATATCCCCCCAACAATTTCATACTGCGGCTTGAAAAGACTTTTGACGAAAGCGTCTTCTTTGTGTCTCTGGGGCTTTGTCCACTACACTCTGCCTTCTATCGGTGGCGGTCGTATTATATTTTCCAGCCGGGGCGTTGTGTTCGGCGCGCCGATCTACTATTCTGTGAGCGGACAGGCTCGAAAAATGCGGGTAGGCAGGGCCGATGTGGGATATCTTAGACTGGAGAATCTTTTTAGGAGCCGGCAAATGAGGAAACTTATTAAGTATTTCTTTAAGGGCCTGGTGATCTTTGTCCCGATGGCGCTGACTGTTTTTATATTTGTCTGGGCATTCACCAGTTTTGATTCTGTTTTTAAGGATCGCGATTGGCTTCCGGTCTATTTTCCCGGCTTGGGGATTCTGCTGACGGTGGTGTTAATATTCCTAATCGGTTTTCTCGCGTCGAACTTCCTGGGAAGAAGGCTGTTCGCTCTGGTCGAGAGAGTTTTTACGGGGCTGCCGTTGGTCAAGTTGCTCTACTCGGCGGTCAAGGACATGATCGAGGCCTTCGCGGGCGATAAGAAGAGCTTCGATAAGCCCGTAATTGCGACGATCGCGCCCGGAGGAGCCGCGAAGGTGGTCGGCTTTATCACAAGAGAAAGTCTGGATAACCTCGGCCTCAAGGACCACGTCGCCGTGTATATGCCTCAGTCATACAATTTCGCCGGCAACGTCGTTCTTCTTCCGAAAGAGGCAGTGACGCCTTTGAATATCGAAAGCTCGCAGGCGATGGCGTTCATCGTCTCCGGCGGAGTCTCAGGCGGGTCGGCGTGAGTAAATGTCACGCCGGGTGGCAGCCACTGAATGAGCTTGCCCGTCAGGGGCGAGCGAATGAAGTGGATGGTTGCCGACGAACGGCGGTGGGGCAAGCCCCACCCTACCTATTCAGGGGCATCTGGTATGAAAAAGAAGAATCCAAACTCCAGGCCTTTCAGAGATTTCCGCAGGCTGGTTAGTCCGCAGGATCTGCTAAGCAGGGCCGGGACGATGATGATGAGAAAGAGTCTCAAGGCAACCATCTGGACGGCGGGCATAACCTCATCGGGCTATCTCTCAGGTTTTCTCGGGTTGCCGGGCTTCTCGGCCCTGCAGGCAATCGTCGCGCCCTTTGTGGTCGGCGGAGGGATGCTCGGGATCGGGGCGGGGATAAAGTACATCCCGAGGACACTCTCGAAGAGACTGACGGCGATCGCCGAAGCGAACGACTTGAACCTGATGGAGGACTACAAGAAATCCCAGGTGATGCAGCATCTCAACGTGCTCTGGGACAAGGTCTTCTGGTACGAATCCGACATCAGGTACGCACCGCAGCAGCGAGCGGACGAGCGCGACCAGATCGCCGCAGACAGAAAACACATCGCCGAGCACATCTGCAAACTGGAGCCCGGCGTTCTGGAGCGTCTGGGAGGCCGAAGCGAAAAGGACATCGACGATATCGTAACGGCGATCATGACCGCAAGACCGCTCAACAACGGCGTGGAAAAATCGCGGCAGGGATTCATCATTTCGTCCCTGTACGCATTGAGCCATGCGCTGCCGCAATCGAGCCAGGCAAGGCAGATAGGCTTCCGCCTGAACCTGTACGAAGATGTGTGCGACGGCGCGTATTTCGACCAGAGCGACGTCAAGCTCTTCGAGCAGTACATAGGCAACACGACGCTCACCGATATCAAGGGCGAGGTGGGCTTCGGCAGAACCGAGGCCGTCAGGCAGATCGCCAGGAAGATGTCGTGGAGGTTCTGGTTCTACCTTGCGACGAGGAAGGTCGCCACCGGCGTCGGCAGAGGCGTCAAGTCTCTGAACGATCGCTACGGCACGGACCAGTTCAATTCCCAGGTGCTGCTCTGGCCCGGCGAGGAAGACGCAGCCTGGATGCAGGAGTTTCCGGGAGCGAGAGAAGAAGTGCTCCAGTTGAGGGCGTCGGTAGTCAAAGGCGCTCTGGGGGCCGATTACGACAGCGCGGTCGCAGTGCTCGAACGGACCGTGCTGCCCTGTTTCGAATTTGCCACTGGATTGAGAGCGAGATACGACCCTGAGTATTGTGATGGTAGTCTGGACTATGTCTGCGAGGACCGGGGCGCCAACGTAAAGAACAACATCGTCAGCGATCTTAAGGCATATGACTATCGCCAAAGGGACATCGAGCAGGCAAAGGCCTACGCGACAAATGCCAAGAACGAAATGTCACTATTTCTGGATTATCTCAAGGCCCGCGGACGCAGAGATCTGCTCGACGACAAGCTCGCACTGAGAGCGGTCAGGATTGCGTTCCACATCGACAAGAATGGACTCAAGAGGCTGTTCCAGGAGAGCGGCCCGGCCGCCGGTCAGGCAGACATCGACGCTGAAATCGACAAGGTGGTCGCCCAAAAGGAAACGTACTCGGCGAGACTGACCGCCCTGAGATTGCATCACCAACTGACAATGCTGCAGATCGCCGGATACAAAGACCTTGCGAAAGAACTTGCTTATTGCGACTGAAGTCAAGAGTGCGAAGGTGGGGCAAGCTCCGCTCTACCTGCTGCTGCTCTGTGGTGCCTTTTGCTAGTGTAGGCTTCTGATGTGTTTATTGCTTATAGAAGATTGTCGACCACTACGACAATCCATAACAAAGGGACTGTGGGAGGCAAAATGGAGAGCTGGCAGTGTGTCAGGCTGCCAGCTCTTGAATCACTTAGCATCTCGTCTCTTCTTGAGTTGGGCTACTGTGTGAGGGCCGCGATTTCTTCTGCACTGAGTGCTGTGTCGTAAATGCGAACGTCGTCAATCAGGCCGGAGAAGAAGGTGCTGCTCTCCGGAGTGCTTCCGGCACCGATGTACAGGCCTCCGGTTGCGGGCTCCAGCCCAGTGTCTACGTCACGGGCAACCTCAATACCATCCACATAGAGAATCCTGCTGCTTCCGTCTGTGACAAAACCTATTTGATGCCAGTCCCCATCGATGACGATGGCCGCCGAAATTAACGGAGGTCCCGGTGGGCTGGCGTTGCGGCCAAGCATCTCCGGCTTCCTGAGATCTGTTGCGAGTGCTCCATCAACGATGTCGGCCCACAGCCAATTCGCACCGCCTTCCTGGGAGAGAATTACCTGACCGGGCGAGCCGCCATTGACCCATGCAAAAACACTGAACGGACCAAGTGCCGGGTCCAATGCGAAGGATGTGCTCACGAAATCGTCAATCCCATCGAAGTGAAGCGCACCGCCTTTCATGCCGTTGGCCGGCTGCCACTGCGGGTCGCCGTTAAGGGTGCCGTCGTGGCCCAAGGTGTCATAGGCGATGCTGCTGTCTGTCTCATCGAGCTTCCAGTGTGCGATCAATTCGGCCGGCGGAATCTCCTGGAACAAATGGTCGGCCACAACGACCAGATCCTGAACATCTATGATCCCGTCGCCGAATGGTGGCGGAGCAATGTCGTAAGCTGGTTCGTCAACGTGCCAGTAGTCGATCAGGGCCGCGACATCCGCGCCATCGACCTTTGCGTCCCCATTGAAGTCAACGGCGTTAGCTGCGACAACGGAACCGAGTGCATCCGCAAAACGAATCCCAAGCTCCATCTGTCCGGCAGCGCTCACGTGAAGATTATCCGAATTCATCGGCAGGTCATCCGCCGGCACCAGTCGAGCACCGTCGGTCGCGGAGAGATGGCCTGAATCCTCATCTACATCCCACTGCCCCTGACGGACCTGGTCGCGATAGTCATATGCCGACAAAGGTACAGGCAATACCTGCCCATACACAAAGGGCATATTCGGAGCGTCGAATTGTGCCCGAACACGTCTGATGAAATGTGAAAGGTTCCGATCATAGGCCGGTCCGAATGAACTGTCCCTTGCATCCCTCTCACCCTGTTGCCAGAGCATACCCCTTATAACGGGTTCATACCCCTGAGCAATCACCGAACTGATACCGGCGTTTACGGTTTCGACGAACGTCGCATACTGCGGGCCAAAATGATCTGCGTCGCCGGTACTGACCCCCGGATTCCAATCGGCTCCAATGTTGGTTCCACCGACGGCGTGCTTGATGATCGCAATTTGGCGATCCGGGTAGAGCTCTGTCATTCTGTTGCCGAAGCCGATTTCGGGGCCGAAGTAGCCCGCAGAGTTCGAGGCCGGCCTCAGGGTTGTCCACTGGCGAGCCGGCTGTCCGCTATTCATGCTGGCCGAGTGGTAGAGCATTATGTTCGCGTTTTGCAGCGCCGAAGGATCCGGCGCCTCGGATACTACACCTCTGCCGGCAGCATTTGATTGTCCGCCGAGCAGGAAGACATCCACATTGATCCCAGCGGCCTGGGCAAGTGCCGCCGGCAATAGAATAGACAGCAATATTAGTTGAATCGTTTTCTTCATCGTTCTACTCTCCGAAATCTTGCCGTGTGATGATATGTCATTGTGCAATTACCTTTGCCGACTTGTTAAAGGCTCACGTAGAGTCAGTCAAGCTTCCGACAAACCTCTACCAGTTCGCCTAAGTGATCAAGTAATTTCTTGCTCATAAAATCAACCTCCTCTCCTTCGCTTATCGGGTCCTTCCGTTCAATACCTCTTAATAAAGTACCACAACTTGAAGTAGATTCCAACAGAAGAATGCGAGTTTCTTGAAGACAAGAATTTGTCACCCTCATTCCTGAGTTGAAAACACAGAAAAAAGGCAGGTTCGGAAGCGTTGAGAATTTCGCGGAACGAGGGACTTTTCAACGTCATATCACCGCGGCGACAAACATCAGCAGGACACCGACAACGGCGCCGGCGAACGTGATTGCCGACCATTTTGCATATCTGGCATAGCCCGGCTGCTGGTCTTCGAATTCATGGTAGTAGTCGTCCAAATCCGAATCGTCCGGACGCAGGCGGAGCTTCACGTAAAAATACGCGGTGATGGATATCAGAAAAAGCGGGCCGGCAATGATGTAGAGAACGGTGTCCATCGGTCTTCCCATTAGCTCCAAAACAAGAAGGAACATAGGAATAAAGCCACAGAGCTGCAGAGGCTCAAAGTTATAGCTGACCCTTTGCCACTTTGTTCCTGTGCCACTCTGTGCCTCGTTTTGAGCGTTCAGCCTTGTGCGGATTCCGTGGGTCCGGGCCTCGGCGGCAGATTGACCTTTCGGCAGATTATTCGTCTATCTCCGAGCAGGGCCCCGCCCGCGAGCAACTGAAAACGATACTCTCCAGGGTGCGGGAAGACGATGCCCTGGAGGTTTACCGCCAAAGTGACGATTCGTCTGACGTCTTCGAACTTAACCGTCCCTTCACGCTCGAAAATGACCTTCTCATCTTCCTGGGCGTCGACGAGTCTAACTCTGGTCTTCGTCGTGCCGTGTCCGTTCGTAAGCTCGCAGAAAAAAACTATTTGAGCATGTCTCGCCGGATACTTGCGAGCGTCGATAGTCTGGACAATGTCAATAATGCTCGGCATCCCGGAGACCTTATCGAAGATGACCCTGCCACAGGTTATCGCCGACAACAGAATTGGTTGTATTTCTGCCATCTGATGGACCTTCCATTTAAGTTCTTGAAACATCAGTCTAACGGAGACGGTCTCTGCATTCAAATGTATTCCGTTCTTCTCCAGCCCGTCGGGGGCGGCCGAATTTTCTGGTAGGCGATTCTTCGTTCCTGAATGCTCGTTTTCAAAGCCATGACCGGCCACTCTTGTCATTGCGGCCACAGTATGTGGCCATGGCAATCTCAACTTTCTCGATGGTTGAGATTGCTTCGCTTCGCTCTCAATGACAACGAGCACGATTCTTTGCCGCAGAGAAGTCCATGTGGTGCCAGACAAATTAGTCACGCCCAGCCCGCCTGTCAGCTCCTGTGGACTGTTTCCGGGGAGAAAGCGGGAACGCACACAGCAATATCATCCATCATAATAGTCCCATATTGATACTACTGTTGGAATAAGAAAGCGAGGGCCCAAGAAAAACTCCGGATTTCGCCGTTTTTGTTCGGTTTTTGTTTGGGTAATTCGAGACCCTTTGCCGATAGTAACACTTGCTGTCGGGTGTTCTCAAGAACGTGTCAAAAGTCAGAAGGCAGGATCAAGATGGTAGCTCAGAGAACAAGACAAGTCGAGCCGCTGTGCAAGTTCGGACCTGGAGGTGATTTCGCGGTCGCCTGGCAGCCGGAACCGCCGGAAGTTTTCGCGATGGCGAATCGTCCTCTCAGGCTCTTGAGTGCGGCTCTGGAGGTGCTTGTCGTCATGCTCGGCTTCAAGAGAACCGACGCTCACATATCATGGAGAAACCACGCCCGCAGCAGCGAGGTTATTGACTTTGACAGGGAGAAAGCAAGGAATGCGGCTGAAGACAGCAAACTCGGCGATACAGCTCACGCCCCGCCAACTACAGTTGCTGACAATGGTGGCGCGTTTTCAGGAGAACCGATGCTATTCCCCGACATTGGCGGAGATGGCATCCGAGTTAAACATAAGCCGAAGCACCGTATACGAACATATCGCCGAGTTGCGAAAAAAGGGTCTGCTCTCAGATTCGTCCAACAAGGCTCGCTCTTTGAAGGTCAGTTCCGCAGCGCAAAAACTGCTTAACAGCCTCGGCGACGATGACTTGCGGCGTTATCCCGCCGAGCCGGCGTCAATACCACTGTCGGGAATGGTGGCGGCGGGTATGCCTATAGAAGCAGTTGAGAACGCCGAGTCTCTATCGCTAAGTTCCTGCTTCGGCACCGGCGACGACATATTCGCCATCGAGGTAGAAGGCGACAGCATGATCGGCGAGGACATCCACGAGGGCGATTACGTGATTTGCCGCCGCAGTGCGGTTGCTAATGACGGCCAGTTGGTGGTTGCCATCGTAGATCAGGAGAATGCAACGCTCAAGAGATTCTACAAAGAGAAGACCCGCGCTCGGCTGCAACCGGCCAACGACGATTACGAGCCGATCTATTCGTACAACTGCCGAATCGAAGCCGTCGTCATAGGGCTGGTCAGAAGACTCTGAACTCTCCTAATCTGGCGTAGTCATTCTCTGGCCCCGTGCTTGCGCAACAGTTCGACGATTTTGGTATTGCCTTTCTGCTTGGCTTTAGATAACACTGTCCAATCCCATTTATCCTTGACATTGAGATCTGCTCCTGCAGTTATAAGTAACTCGCAGATTTGCAGATGGCCTCGATTGGCTGCTAGGAATAAAGGCGTTGCATCCCATTCGCATTTTGCATCAAGATCTGCTCCCTTCTTAACAAGCAGTTCCACCACGTCTTTATGTCCCCCCGGTCTGACTGCCCAATGAAGGGGCGTAAATCCGATACGGTCGTCTCTGGCATTTACATTTGCTCCCTCGGCAATAAGCTGTTCTGCTTTCTCTCTATTTCCAAACAGAGCAGCTGCGTGCAAGGGTGTCCTCCCACCTGTACTCGTATCTCCTGCTCCGTAAAGAAGTATCTCAATCATCAGTGGCTGTCCCTCCCTGATAGCTTCAGCCAGAGGCGTACCCCCATAACCCGTCGAATCGAGATGGACGTCAGCACCATGCGATATTAGCAGATAAGCAATCTCTGGACTCCACATCCACACTGCCCATTGCAAAGGGGTGAAGCGCTCTTTCCCAATGGCATTAGGATTTGCTCCTTTGATGAGAAGATGCTGGACCATGTCCTCTTGTAACTCCCTCACTGCTTGATGTAACGGTGTCCATTTGCCAGCATTAATATCCGCTCCTCTGGCAAGCAATGTGTCTACTACATCTTTTCGATTTGCACCGGCTGCGTGATGCAATGCAGTCAGTGCCGTGTCGGTTTTCTGGTGCAGATCCAAATCGTTGCTCAGAAGTAGCTCCACAACCTCCTTGTGGCCACCAAGAGCTGCGGCATGCAATAAAGTCAGGCCCTGGCTAAATGTTTCACGTGCTTTGCCCCTCTCGACTACTTTGTTTATCCATGTCAAGTCGCCTCTATATGCAGCATGAAGGTCAACAGGCACATCCGCCCCTTTAGCAATCAGAAGGTCTACCATAGAAACTCGCCCACTCTCAAATTCGATCATAACAGGCGTTCTGCCAGCCTTATCGCTGGCGTTGACATTGGCGCCCTTGGCAATTAGAAGTTCTGTCACGTCCTTGTGATCCCTCCTGGCTGCACGGTGCAGGGGAATCTCACCATCTCCGTTCTTTGCGTTGACATCCGCCCCTTTGGTAATCAGCAGTTCAACCATGTCCTTGTGGCCTTCGTGGGCAGCGTAGTGTAACGCCGTCCAGCCCTCTCCTTCTTTCGCATTGACATCTGCCCCTTTGGCGATGAGAAGCTCCGCCACGTCCTTTTGTCCGCTTTCGCCAGCTTCGTGCAGTGGTGTCCAGCCCACTCCGGAGTTTGCATTAACATCGGCACCCTTATCGATTAGCAGTTTGGCAATATTCTTGGAACCTATAATTGCCGCAGTGTGCAGTGGTGTGGTGCCACACTGCGTCCGTTTGTTGACATCGGCACCGCCTTCAATCAGGCTCTTTGCCTTGGCCAGGTCTTTCATATGAACGGCTAAATGCAGAGGAGTAACATCAGCACCTTTGGAAATGAGCAGTTCAACTATCTCGATATGGCCGGCTTCCATGGCAAGACGCGCAGGCGTCAGGTTGAAGTGATTTCCGGCATTCACATCCGCACCGTGTGCCAGAAGCACTTTGACGATCTCTTTGTGGCCGTTACTGGCTGCGTAGTGCAACGCGGTTTGGCTCCATGCGTTTTTTGCATTGACATCAACACCCCTCGAGATGAGTGACTTGACGTCGGCTACTTTACCTGTGTTTGCAGCTTTGAGGAGTGATTTGGCCAGCTCTCTCTCACTCTCGACTGCAGTAGTGCCACTGACTTCACTTGACTTCTCAGCTCTGGCCATGGGAAGCAAGACGGCCGCGAAAACAAGAAGTATAGCTATACCAAGGGCACCGAGCTTTGAACTTTTTGGTATCGGTCGTGTCAACATGTGTCTGATCCTCCACTGTAAAACTTTTCTTGATTCCGCTACGCCGATGAGGCGCAGCGCTAAGTCGGCTTTCCAAAATGCCATCTCGCCAATGTCGATGAGCGTATTGCTGTAGTCTTTCGCCCGTCCTCCGAGCGCCACGAGGACCGTCTCGTCGACCGCTTCTTCACAGACCCGGCGAATGATAGAATTGGCGAACCACACGAATGGATTGTAGAAGTAAGCGATTTGCAGGAACGTTTGGATGGAATTGACCCACAAGTCTCCCCTCTTAATGTGGGCCAGCTCGTGAATCAGAATCGCTTTCAATCCATCCGGTGAAAGCTTGTCAACCAAAGTGACGGGAATCACGATAGTTGGCCTGAAGAATCCGCAAACGGCCGGGCTTGGGATGGTATCTGAGATTCTTACGCTTGTGTTCCAGCGAACGCCGATTCGTCGGCGACACTGTTCGAGCACCCCGGCAAACTCTGCTGTTGCCGGCGTGCTCGCTACGATCAAACCCCTCACAAATCTGGCGCGCTGAACGAGCAGAGCCAGGAAGGCCAAAACACCCACAAGCCAGAGGATGAACAGTATCGCCTGCCACGTCAGAGCGGTCAGAGGCGCATTTTCCGCTACGACCAGAGGAGCGCTTTCGGCAACATCGTCGGATGGCCCCGTATGAGGTCTCTCACCAGACGTACCCATGTACTCAAATCCGGGCGCATCGAAAGGTCTGCTTGAGACGTTCATGGCGGAAGGAAGATGGTCTGCGGCCCAGTATCCTACCCCCGTCGGCAGAGAAAGCGTGGGAGGCAGAACGAGTTTTGCAAGCACCAGCAGCCAGACGCAATAGCGAAAGACTGCGCGCACTCGCTTGCGCAACAGCAAATCAACGGCATAGAGAAGAATGACCAAAAAAGCGGTTTGTACAAATACTCCGGCGGCATGTTCACAGAAAGCTTCGCCGACATTATTCAAAGCTGTCAGAAGGTTGTTAATCATGTGATTCATTTATATACCTCCCGCTGATATGAATATATTCTGTTAGCCTTGGTTCTTCCCTGTCTTGCCCACGAACTGACGAAGCTGGGCTGCTTCCTCCTTTGAAAGGCCCTCGTGCTCGACAAGGAACTTCAGCATAGGCGTGAGAGTCCCGCCGAAGGCTCGCGTGAGCATTTTGCGCAATTCTCCGCGTCTGGCTTCGACCTCGGTAATGCAGGAGCGGAAGAGTTGAAGGTTGCGGATCTTGTTGATTTCCAGAAAACCCTTCTTAACCATCCGGTCCATTGTGAGTTTGACCGTCGCATAGGCCCAGTCCCTGCTCTTGGCCAGAGCTTCCTGAACGGTCCCGGCCGCGCAGGGCTCCTTGTCCCAGACGACGTTCATTATCTCCCATTCGGCTTCGGTGAGTTCCGCAACCAGCTTCTTGCGACGGCCCTTCTTCTTTTTCTTCAATGTCGGCATATCGTAATCTCCTAATTTGATTAAACAAGAAGATATTTGATATTAATAAAAGATGCAAGAAAAAAATAAAATATATTTTAGAAAAACCTGGCTATCGTGGTTCTTGCCCTCAAAAACGCGGAAAAAAGTGCAAAAAAGGCACTTCCGGATAATGAGTAGGTGGGCTTTCGACTGGCATCGCCGCGCAGGTACAGGGTGAATAGGACAAACATGATGCAGGTTGAGGCAGGAGCCTTGCGTCGAATGGACCGTTTTCTTTTGGCCCTCATCTTCTTGCGAAGGGCCAAGAAAACTCCTTCAGCATGTTGATCTCATGACTCTTGCGGTAAATCGGCGTGTGGACCGGACAAATCGGGGCCGCGAACAATTCTTCTCGGTTGTTGAGCCAATACAGGCGGATACTCGCTTAGCACGTTTCAAGAGCACGTTTCAAGGGTCAGACCGAAAGCGCCGATTAAAGTCGGCAGAGAGTAGAGAATGAAAGAGTCTTACAGGGAAGATGACGCGCATCACTCTGGCCCCGAGTCATGCCTCGACGACCCGCGAGGGCGTGGGGAAGCGTTGACAGGGGAAAGCACAGGCGGGCTATTGAGCTCCGAAATCACCTCATCTCGAATGCCGACCCGGTGGCGTGCAGGGGAAGGCAACATCAGTGGTAACGACAGAACGCGAGTTGCACCTGGATTCGACGGAGTCATAGAACCTGGCATGTGCGGACGCTCTCTGCACGAAAATCGGGAGACCTCGGTAGGGTCCAACTGCCCTCGCCTAGACGAAAGGTTGGACGACGTGGGGAAGGTTAATAGCCAAACGCCCATTGATCATGCTACCGAGGAGTCGGACGGTGCCATAGTACCCAAGACGCCAGCGAACAAAGGGACGGAGGTCTCCGCGGAGTTGGCCGAGGAAAGGGCATCGACCAAGAGGAACTCGAAGCAGAAAGCTGCGAACCGGATACAAGGCCGGGGCTTCGCGTCGAACGGACTGCAACGAGTGCGTCAAAGAGTCTTCGCTTTGACGCCAATTACTCAAGGTAGGAGCCGTATGAGGTAGTTCCTCACGTACGGATCTGTGCGGGGGGCACCTGGTGACAGGTGTCCCTACCGTGACTGGCTTTTATGCTTTTTCTTAACAATTCGATGTACTATGTTTAGATTGCTCTCATGGCTAGACCTTTTCGAATCGAATATGGAGGCGCTCTTTACCACGGAACCATTCGTGGCAACGAGCGAAAAGCATAATAACCAGGTCTGACCCTGCGAAGCCCCCCCTGCGAAGCCCCCTGCGAAGCCCCTCAAGGCCTGAATCTTCTGTTATGATAATATTGCGGGTTTCACGCTCCGCTATTTTCGGAAGACGGTTGTATAGAAGCTCGTACGGCATTTCCATTCCTTTTCGTATAGCTTGCCTGTTGCTATGTCGCTACGCTCCATAACGGCTAAGTGTGGCGTTCTTCCCGGCTTTCACTATTCTTCATAAGCAGGATTGTACAGTCTCTGGTGAACATGTCAAAGGTCCCTTATGTCAACTCTCAGGAGGAGCAAAATGCCTTGATGGCTACTGCCCAATCAGCCCCTCACCAACGGTCGTTTCCCTCCACAGCCACACCGCCAAAGAACAACGATCCTAATCCCAACCACCCTCATTCCGCCCCGCGACAGCCGGGAGGCAGTTTGTGCAGAAATTCAGACAGGGGTGAAAATTCTGTACCCGACTTCAGCATATTTTTTCGCCCCATTTTCCGCCTTTTTGAGGGCAAGAATGCAGTTTGAAAAAGTTTTTTCAGAAAATTTCCGATTTTCTTGTTGACGTATACGTCTAAGAGACGTACACTTTCAAGACGTATTAATTAGAAAGCGTGAATAAGGTAATGAGGTGTTCACATGAGCAAACAACCACTTGATCAATTGGGCAAGTTACAACGGGCCGTAATCGAAGTCATCTGGGATTTTGGTGAGGCTACTGTCCGTCAAGTATGGGAACGGATTTGCCCCAAGAAAGATCTGTCGTACACGACAATTCTGGCGGCCATGCAGAGACTTGAGAAATCCGGATGGTTGCGGCACCGAGTTGAGGGAAAAAGCAACGTGTACATTCCGACACGCACGCGCAAGCAGGCGGGTATAAGCTCTATACATAAACTGGCACAGCGTATCTATGATGGGAACGCTCTGTTGATGTTCCGTCATCTCGTAGAAGAAGGCGATCTTAGTGATGAGCAACTCCAGGAGCTTCAGAAAGTAATTAGCAAGAAACGAAAGGAGAAACGAAAATGATGCGTGAGTCATTGTTACAGGATTTGTCGTTGTGGGGCTGTTTGTGGCAGAGCATGGCGTTCATTGCCCTGGGATTAGTGGCCGGCTATCTTCTGCGGCGTCGCCCGTCGCGGGCATATCAGGTACTTCTATTCGCTATGTTGGCGGCTGTAATCGTCCCGCTGATGAGCGCTGTGGTCAAACACTACGATCTGGGAGTTTTCACTGCAAGAGCCACTGATTCTTTCGGTACACTACTGGAAGGGCCCGAGGCCATTCCCCTGGCAGGAACTGATGACTTAGCTGGGATAGCTGTTCCGGCTGCTGTATCGCCAGCGGATATCAATTCAGGACCCGCCGAGATAACTTCAACAAGGTTCAGCATCTCATGGCGTACAGTCGCAGTGTACGGGTGGATAATAGCAACGCTCGCCCTGTTAGCTCGACTGATCGTTACATTCATGTATGGTGCCTATATAGTACGAAACGCACAAAGGCCGGGGCGTGAACAAGTACAGCGGGCCGTAGACGATGTAACGTTGAACCTTGGACTCTCTTGTGGGCTTCAGGTTCGTGGAAGCAGGCGCATTCGTAGTCCTATTGTGTGGTGCTGGAGCCGTCCGCCAATTCTGCTTGTACCGAACAGTTGTAGGGATCCGAGAATCGATTGGGCGGGCGTTGTGGCCCATGAGTTGGCGCACTCCAAACGGAGGGATCACATCACCGGGCTAATGGCGGAGTTGATGGTATGCTTGCTGCCGTGGAATCCACTAATGTGGTTATCGAAGAAATGTCTGGTCAGGTTAGGTGAGCAAGCATGCGATGACTGGGTTGTAGCCACCGGCCAACCTTCCGAAGACTACGCCGAGTCGCTCCTTCGCTTCAGGCCGCAAAGACAGATGGCGTTTCTGCCGGCAGTAGTCCACAGTAAGAAAGGATTAGCCGGCAGGATCGATCGCATTCTAAAAGATAGCTGCGGCAACCCGCGGGTAGGAGTAGGATGGGTCTTGGCAATGACTATCGTGGCGATATGTCTTACCATGGGTGTTGCCTTTGCCCAAACTCGCTCTTCAGGACTAAGAATTGCGACCGAACATCGAGACAAGCCTATTACCATTGGCTTGACCACTACTGCAGAGACAGGCACTGTCGATACGCATTTGCAGGAGGTCACAGAAGCACTGCAGGCTGCAGTAAAGGAAGGCGATATCAGACGGGTTGAGCAACTCATATCGGAAGGAGGTAATGTAAATGCCAAGTATGCCGACGGATGGACGCCTTTGCACTGGGCTCTTTCGTGTCAAGATGAACAGTTGGCGGAGTTGCTGATCGTCAATGGAGCAGATGGAAATGTGGGAGACAATTCGGGGCTAACCGGTTTGCACTGGGCAGTCATGATGAACCAGACGAAACTGGGCAAACTGCTTATCACAAGGGGAACAGATGTAGGGAAGAGTGATAACGATGGATGGACGCCTTTGCACCATGCGGCCAATGACGGCCTAACGGACATGGCAACGTTGCTTTTGGAGCAGGGTGCTGATGTTGCTGCTGTAAACAAGCACGGTGAGACTCCTTTGGATGTCGCGGCTATGGGAGACGGCGCCGCTGTTGCCGAACTCCTTGTGGCCAGAGGTGTAGAAGTCACCACGTTGCATGCAGCTGCTCTTCTTGGCGATTTGAAGAAGGTAAATCGTTTTATCTCCGAGGGCACGGATATTGATTCGAGAAACTCATCGAACGGCACCCCACTGCACGCCGCCGCCAGTGGGGGGCATCTCGATGTGGTCAGACTTCTCCTTGCCAATGGTGCTGACATCAATGCAACAACGAAAGACAATACTACTCCCCTTAACAGCGCTGCCTTGGCTGGACATGACAAAATCGCCAAGATGCTTATTGAGGCAGGGGCTGAAATTGAGGGCAACATCAATAGGCGGTGGACACCTCTCCAGGATGCTGCAAGGGCCGGTCACAAAAACGTTGCAGAACTGCTGGTCGTGCACGGCGCCGACATCTCTACAAAGAATAGGTTTGGTATTACACCCCTGCGGTTGGCTGCAGGCATAGGTCACCAGGAAGTGGTGGAGTTGCTGATTTCCAAGGGAGTGGATGTCAATGTGGCCGACAAATTCGGCTGGACGCCGCTTCATTGGGCAGCTAAAGAGGGCCACATGACCATCGCAGAAATGCTTATTGCTGAAGGCGCTGATCTGAATCCAAAGAAATATGATGGAGGCACACCAATTCACTCGGCAGCACTAGAAGGCCGGAGGCACACACTGGAATTGCTTATCGCCAAGGGGGCCAATCCAAACCTCAAAGACAACCAAGGCCGCACTGCTTTATGGTATGCCCAGAACCGGGATCACACTGAAATCGTTGAACTGCTCAAGAAGCACGGAACGAAGGACGGTACCGCTGCTGCCCTGAAAGAATCCAAACCAGTCAAGTCAATCCACGAGGCTGCAGCTGACGGTGATATTGAGCAGGTCAAATCGCTCATTTCACAGGGTGCGGACGTAAATGCAAAAGAAAAGGACTTCAGGGGTTTTACGCCCATGTACTACGCGGTTCAAAATGGTCACAAAGAGGTAATAGAGATTCTTCTGGCTAACGGTGCTGATATAAATGCTGGGGACAAATTTGGCTATATCCCATTATACCCGGCCATTTGGAGCAACGACAGAGACACAGTAAGGTTCATGATAGAAAATGGCGCCGATGTAAATCTCGTAGCTGAAGATGACTATCCGCCACTTTACTATGCCGTCATGAACAATGACTTAGAAAGCGTAGAACTGCTCCTTGCAAAGGGTGCTAGATTCGACGTCAAGACTATTGACGGCTCGACGGTCTTTTACCACGCAGCTTGGATGGGAAATCGAGAGATAGTCAAGTTCTTCGCGAGCAAGGGCGCCGATATTTCCACGTTCCATTTGGCCGCATGCATGGGTGATTCAGACCGTGTCAAGAGTTCTATAGAGCAAGGAACCGATCTTAACGAGAAGGATGAGCATGGCTGGACGGCTCTACATTGGGCAGCATCAATGGAGCAGGAGGAGGTGGCCAAATTTCTTTTGGCGAGAGGTGCTGATGTTGACGCAAAAACTAAAGAGGACGAAACTCCTCTGCATCATGCCGCTCAGTCTGGTGCCAGAGCACTTGTGGAACTGCTCATAGACAGAGGAGCTGAAGTCAAAGCCAGGAGCAAAGACGGTCGGACACCGCTGCATCGTGCAGCTGCTAAGGGCGACAATGATGTGATAGAACTGCTTATTGACAATGGTGCCGATATCAATGAGAAGAACAATCAGGGTGCAGCATCTCTCTGGTTCGCATGTGCCGCAGGCAAGCGGGATACGGCGGCATTCCTTATCGCCAAGGGGGCGAATGTGCATGCAAAGACCAAAAGCGGTTGGACAGTCCTGCACAGGGCAGCCAGTAATGGCCACAGTGACGTTGTCAGTCTCCTTATCAACAAGGGAGCCGACATCGCTGCAAAGAACAATAGTGGGCAAACTCCATTGCATCGGGCAGCCAGTCTAGGTCGTCTGAGAGTGGTAGAACTGCTGATCGCCAGAGGTGCAGACGTGAACACCCAGGCAAATAAGGGGCAGACTGCTTTGTCTTTGGCGAAGGAAAGGAGCCATACTAAGGTCGTGGAACTGCTGCGCAAAAACGGAGCCAAGGAACAATAGTTGGGAGCGGCCTGAACAAAGATAGGACCTTCTCGGTGATTGCCTGTTTCCTCAATCATCGCCTGCAAAAATTGCAAGCGCTCTTCACAAGGAATATCCGCGTTTCCAACGTATTAATGAAGTCTTAGAAAACTCCAAACCCAATAGAACCTGATAAATACTGCTAAATACAACCGGCAAAAGTGTAGATGAAAAATGTATGCGGATAGCAGACTTGACTGCGTGCTCCATGTAAGTGAGATTTCATTCCAATTGAAATAATTTCCATCTGATGATATAATGCTTGGCAGCAAGCCCTTGCTTAACAACCGTGCTACCGGAAAGTTATAGTTCAATATGCGAGAGGACGTAATATGAGAATACGATGTGCACACCAGGCCGTGCTTGGAATATTGTTAGTTTGCCAGTTCTCTGTCAGCCTTGCCACAGAAACCCCCGATCCAAACGAAAGCTCCAAATACCTCAATGCCGTCCGCACATTCTTCGCCGCGGACGGTGGTGGATACTACGTTGCCACCGGTGGCAATGACGCCGGACCAGGCACAATGGAGCGACCTCTTGCGACGTTGGAGAGGGCGATCGCAATGGTCAAGCCGGGTGAGACAGTGTACGTGCGCGGCGGCAAGTATCAGTGCGATAAGACCATCATGTTGCTTGAATCCGGCGAGCAAGGCAAGCCCATCCGCGTCTGGGCTTACAGAGATGAAGAGCCTATCTTCAACGTCAAGCAGGGCAGAGGATTCACAGTAAGGGGTGCTTATTGGCATCTGAAAGGGTTGATCATTTCAGATACCAGAACAGCGGGCCTTCAACTGGAAGGGGATGGCTCCCACCACAATGTAATCGAGCAACTCCAGACGCACAGCAATGGCGATACCGGTGTCAATTTGACGAGAGGTGCTGCACACAACCTGGTTCTAAACTGCGATTCGTACCGAAACTTCGACCTGCCCACCAACGGAGAGAACGCCGACGGGTTCGGGGCCAAATTCGGGGTCGGACAAGGGAACACACTCATAGGCTGCCGAGCCTGGAACAATGCCGATGATGGTTTCGATTGCTGGTACGCTGGTAGTAGCGTAGGCATGGAGAACTGCTACGCTTACCGGAACGGGCAGAACATCTGGGAACACCCGGGGTTTACGGGAAATGCCAATGGTTTCAAGCTCGGCCAGATGGAGGGTGCGCATATCGTGATTCGCTGTGCGGCGTGGGAACATCCCGTGAGAGGCTTCGATCTGAACGGCAACTCCACGGGCGTGACCCTGTACAATTGCTCGGCTCTGCGAAACAGAATCGATTATGCCTTCACCTTTACGAAGGGCAACATCGATAAGAACACCCTCAGAAACAACCTCTCGCTCGGAGGTGGCATCCGCATCAACCCTGCGGTCAATGAACAGCACAATAATTGGAGCACGCCCCTTGACATACATGTTACAGAGCAGGACTTCTTGAGCCTCGACGACAGTGTGATCACCGGGCCACGCAATCCCGACGGCAGCATCCCAAAAAATGACTTCCTCCGCTTGGCGCCGGGCAGCGACGCCATTGACGCCGGGACGGATGTTGGCTTACCCTTCGTCGGCAAAGCCCCAGACTTAGGTGCCTTTGAGTATGACCCCAATAAGACCTCTGAAGGCTATGTGAAGATGTTGCACCGGGCAGTCCGTGATCATAATGTAAAGCAAATCGAACAATTATTGGCGCAGGGAGAAGCTGTCAACGACAAGGATTGGTTAGGATATGCACCGTTACACTGGGCCTGTTACTTCGGCTACCCCGATCTGATCGAACTGTTGATAGGCAAAGGAGCCGACCACAATCTCATAAGTGACACTGGCAGGACTCCACTCGAGATAGCAGAAGCCATGGATTATGAGAGCTTGACCAACATACTCCGTAAGCACGGGGGAACAATCGGGGGGAACAATCGGGGCCTGCCCTTAAGAAGTGATTCCGCTGAAAAACACCCCTTTTACAGACATCCCTTTGAGGCGACATAGAGTTGATAAAAAAACAACTGCTGTCTACTAAATCATGAATGATATTGGTAAATCTTTCACATTTTAGTGTTCGGTGGCAATCGTATCATCTTTTTTGTCTGAGTTAACATTCTGACCCCTTTGTAGTACCTATGTTACCCTTTTATCCTGTGATCACGGCTTCTGACATTTCATACTGAAGCAGCCGTATCCATCGTTTGACATTTATGCCCGCTCCGTGAAGATAATTACACAAGGATGTCTTGCCCAGCCCGCGGTAGCGCGTTCGTCTGCCACCGTTACGGGCAAACTCACTGATGGTCCCTTCAATACCATTACGTTGATGCATGGCTTTTTGGAAAGCCTCCGTTTGCATCTCCCGGCGACGCTGCTGCAGGTGATCGTGATGTTCTCCAACGAGAAGCCTGCGGCGACCGTTACGGGCCTTCGTGCACTGAGCTTTAAGTGGGCAAGCATCACAATGATAACTCCATTTGAAACGGTAATTCACCTGGCCCGTCTCATGGTTTTCCAGGCGACTGCATTGCGTACTCGTATGGCCGGCCGGGCATGCCGCCTGACGCTTAGAAACAGAAACCTTGAAATCATCCACAGTAAACAGCTCGCCTGATGGATTATTGGAGGGACGGGCCGGGCCCATTAGGGTTCGTTCTTGGTGATGGGCTTCGCCTAGCGTGTCATCATTTATATAACCGGCATCTACGTACAACTCATCGGCAACACCTAAACCGTGTTCCTCTTGACGTTCTTCCACAACCTCACGGCCGGCATAGTCACTAGCAGTCGCTTTGGTCGTTGTCACTTCCGTAAGAAAACCTGTGGTAGGCTGGCCTTTCGGACGCTCGCAAGCATCTCCTTCCGGGACGCTTTCGGCGATCTGGGCCTTGTAGCCTTCCTATCCTGTTTTGTGCGTGGGATCCTTGGTAGACCATTTAACCTCTGGATCATGAGGGTTCTTGACAACGCCTGCACCTTCATGCTTGCGACGCGCGATACCCTGGGCAGATAGTTCATACTGCTCCAGAAAGACCCGTTGCAGCAGCAGAGCTTGATCGTGTTCAGCAAGGCTCCGGTGCTCAGACATCCATTTAATCAAGGCCAGCATATCGCAGCCAGCCTGTTGATACTTGGTGTTTATCTGACCCTGACTGATCTTATGCCAGGCTATATCGCTGTCGATATAGCGTTCGTGGAAGATGGCCCAATCGCTGAACATGCCTTGAAGATCCATGCGTTTCACGGTCTCGAGGAAAAGCCGGACCGTCTCCCGAGCGACCTCCAGCCGTCCCATTTTAGCGACAGCTCCTATTATATGCGTTGAATCCAAGCGTTGCTTACCTTTTCGCTTAACCAAGCCCGCGGCATGAAGTGCTTGCAGAATACCATCAAAAATGAGCCTGCCGTCCTTTTCGTCCACTAATCGGCCACGAAAGGTTACCAGGGAGGTGGGATGGAATCCTGGATCATTAATCTTGAGATTCAGAGCATGTTTCCAACCCAGATGGAGCCGAACATTCTCAGCGGCTTTACGATCAGGAACGGTTTCCATAAATTGCAGTAGAGTAACTCCGGCCATCACAACCGGTTCAATACCGCGCCGCCCATTGTCCAAGCAATACAATAGGCAAAGATTCTCGCGTATGTCCTGCAGAGCAGGCAGGACCTTTTGTCGAAAGATCTCATACCGATCGCGTGGCCCAAAAAGGTCTTGAGCGAGAAAGGTGGCATCAAAGAAGCTGGCTTGATGATCTTGCTTAGGAATACTCATGAGGTCCTCCATGACCAATTTCTTATCACTATCGGGCCAGTCTATCATATGATGTCACGATGTCAAGTCAAAAATCAAGCCGGAGGGGTTTTTCAGCAGAAT
>JADHXR010000001.1 GCA_016782865.1 Phycisphaerae bacterium | reverse complement strand
CTTCGAGCAAGAGATCTCGGGCATTCGCTTCGCAGCTTCTTCGGCCCCCGGCCCAACGCGCCGCGGGTAGGTATTGCATGTCTCGGCGCCGATTGGTATAATGCACGACGAATAGGAACAGGAACTAAAGTCGCCGGTGGCGGATTACGGAGGTGCAAAATGTTCTTCAGAAGCCCGCAAGCCGATCCAGAGATTTCCAAAACGACGCGAGATGGCGACGATTCGATCCCCACGCATGGGCGGTGCCCAAAGACGGGCAGATACCTCGGGCGCGAAAAGAAGAAGGTAGGATGGGCAGGTTTCCTGCCCATGCGGTTCAATATACGTTACCTTAACAAGATGGGCAACAAGCCTGCCCTGAGCAAGCCGAACGGGTTGCCCATCCTGTGGCTTCTTCCGGCGGCCGGGTTGCTTTCGCTGATCTGGTTTCTGATCCGCGTCATCCCCAAGCCCTCCCGTGCGACGTATCCCTGCCAGCGCCTTGCAGCGCCGCTTGCGGGCGGTTTTGTCGTCTGGATCGCCGCTCTTGTCGCCTCGGCTGTGGCGTACCGCAAGGCCAGGCGGTTTTTTGACAAATCGCGTTATGCCATTGCAGGGATCTGCATTGCCCTGAGCGTGATGGCGATATGGTTGTCTCTGAGTTTCACTACAGAGGCCCCGGCGACGGCGGCATTCGTACCGAGCGAGCCGGCCAACAGGCCGATGGGCGTGGCCAGGGGCATTCATCCGGGGCGCGTCGTCCTGGTCCGGGACCCCGGTGCAACCGGTTGGGACGGCTCGACCGGAAGATGGTGGGATGATGACAACACCGACCAGGGAGCGGTCGATGTGATGGTCTCCAAGACCATCCGGACGCTGACGGGCCGGGCGAGCGATGCAGATTCGTGGGACGCACTCTTTAGGCACTTCAACGATCTCAGGGGCCTTGGCGATGTCGGCTATCAGCGGCCAGAGAGGATCGCGATCAAGATCAACATGAACCAGGAGAATAGCAGCGGCGGCAACTGGTCGTCGAGTGTGGGCAACCCAAGCCCTCACGTGATTCTGTCGGTCCTCAAGCAACTCATCGAGGTAGCCGGCGTGCCCGGCTCGGCGATCACAGTGTACGATGCCTCGCGATACATAGGCAATCCCATCTACGATAAGATCAGGAGCGATCCCAATCCCGAGATGCTGAATATCAGGTTCGTCGTAAAGAACAATTTGGCGCGCAACGGACGCCTCAGCGCGATTTACGGTACCTCCAATCCGCTCCATACCAAGTCCGGGACGGCGTACCTGCCGGAATGTGTTACCGGCGCCAAGTACCTTATCAACATGGCGCTGCTGAGACCTCACTCGCTGTTCGGCGTCACATTATGTGCGAAGAACCACTTTGGCTCGACGTATTTCCCCTCAGGCGGCGGCTGGACGCCTTCGCCGATGCACGATTATGGGCAACGATCGAATGCCATGGGTACTTATAATTGTCTCGTCAATCTTAACGGGCACAGGCATCTGAGCGGAAAGACGCTGCTCTACATGGTCGACGGACTGTACCCGGCGAGAAATCAAAGCAGTAATGTGCTCAAGTGGGCCTCCTTCGGCGACGACTGGTTCAGCGGCATGTTCGCCTCGCAGGACCCGCTGGCGATCGATTCGGTCGGACTGGACTTCCTGCGGCATGAAGACGCCGTGAGCCAGCCTATAACCGACGTGACGGGCAATCCGGACAATTACCTGCACGAGGGCGCGTTGGCCGACAATCCGCCGTCAGGGACGGTCTACGACCCTGAAGGCGACGGTACGCGACTGGCCAGCCTTGGAGTCCACGAGCACTGGAACAATCCCGTGGACAGGCAATACTCCCGCAATCTGGGAACGGGCGACGGCATCGAGCTGGTAATCGCATCATTCGCCACCGCCGACGGTTCAATCGAAAACGTTGCGAGCGGCGAAAAATACGAGCAACTTCGTTATGCCATCAGCGAAGCCCGTCAGGGAGACACAATTGTTCTCAGTGAGGGGACCTATCCCGGAGGCATTGATTTTGCCGGCAAAAACCTGACGCTCAGCTCGACCGATCCTACCGACCCCGCAGTGGTGGCGGCTACCGTCATCAGCGGCGGGGCTCAGGCGGTGAGTTTTACAGGCGGCGAGGATGCCAATTGTGTGCTCGCCGGGCTTACCATCACCGGCGCCGAAACGGGCGTCTATTGTCTGGGCTCATCGCCTACAATTGCCAACTGCCGCATCACGAACAACGCAACGGGGATAGAGTTGCACGATGGCAGCAATCCAACGATAAACGCTTGCGAAATTTCCTCCAACATAGGGGCGGGCGTTGAGGCGTGGGTCAAGCAGGCCGGACGGTCCGTAACTCACAACTATCCTGTGATTTCCAACTGCATCATCGCCGCAAATGGCCGGCACGGCATTTCCGGCGGCATGCCGACCGTCGCCAACTGCACCATCGTCGCAAATGGCGCGTACGGCGTTTCCAGTATCGGGCCGACCCTTACAAACTCTATCGTCTATTACAACGGCTCCGACACCGGTCTTGTTCAGATAGACAGTTCCCTTGCAACCGTGAGCTACAGCGACATCCAGGGCGGCTGGCCCGGCGAGGGCAACATCGATGAAGTTCCATGCTTTGTCGAGCTTGGTTTCTGGGATTTGGGCGACTTGCTCGACGACGTCAGCGACGATTTCTGGGTTCGGGGCGATTACCACCTGCGCTCGCAGGCGGGCCGATGGGACCGGAGCCGCCAAAGTTGGGTCCAGGATATCATAACCAGCCCTTGTATCGATACTGGCAACCCCGATTCCGACTGGACCGCAGAATCTCCGCCAAACGGCGGACGCGTGAATATGGGTGCCCACGGAGGCACGCCGCAAGCCAGTATGTCCTTGGTGGCTCAATAGCCTCGAAACCCCACGTCCCAGCAGTTCATCTCTTAGGCTCTGTAACATTTGGCGTGCTTCCTTGTCATTGCGAGGCCTGCTCTGCAGGCCGCGGCAATCTCATCCGTTGGGATTGAGATTGCTTCGCTTCGCTCGCAATGACACCCATCACTTCAGGGGTTACGGACTACTAGCGACACGCCAGAAAATTGCAAAAAAAATGCGCAGATTGTGTATGAACTTGTCCTTTCATGTATCTATATATATGAAGATCAGAAATGGCGACAAGAGAAAGGCAAAATGAATCGGATTTGGTGTGTGCCGCACGGCGGGGCGATAAAGAAGCCTTGCGACTGTTACTGATGCGCAACTGGTCGTGGCTCAAAGGGCTAGTGTACGGCATCACAGGCGACGCCGACGAGGTCGAGGATGTACTGCAGGACATCTGTGTCCGGGTTATCGAGAAGATCGACTCTGTGCGTCAGCCCGAGCGGTTTCGCCCCTGGCTGGCGGTTCTGGCCCGGCGGCAGGCCCTGAGGCATCGCCAGAAACGGGCCCAAAGGCCGGGGGCGCTCGGCGGCGAACTTGCGGAGTTTGAATGTGACGAGAAGGCGGCGCAGTTCGCCGATGGTCTCGAGCGGACCGAGCTGTGCGACCGGATTCTCCAGGCCGTCAGGTCGCTGCCTGAGAAGTACAGAGAGGTATTCATGCTTCAATACAGCAGCGATCTGACGTACAGGCAAATCGCCGAGATACTTGATATACCGGTCACGACCGTGCAGATTCGTCTCGTGCGGGCAAGGCGGATGATTTACGACCAGGTCGTCGGCAAAGACGAAAGTATGGTGTGGGAAAGATGAACATGACACAGGAAATGCTTGAGATAATGATCGGCAAGTACCTTGACGGCGAGATCACGCCCGGCGAGCAGCGCCCGCTTGAGGCCGAACTGGACAGAGATCCCCAGGCCAAAGAACTGCTTGGGCAATTGCAGCAGATGCACGAGCGCTGCGGCGAGGCGGTTGCGTCAGAGCTTCTGGGCCGGGGCGGGACGCCCGAAGAGATATTCGAGCGAGCCCAGCGGCGGCAACCCATTCGGCTCGGCTCAGGGCGGCATCCTCTTCGCTCGATGGCGAAGATGCGAGGTCACATACGTTTTGCGGCGGGACTCGCAGCCGGACTTGTGATGGGTCTGGCGCTGCACTTTGTTCTGCCAATCGTTTCGACGTCCGGCAGTGACCCGGTCGGACCGAACGTGGTTGCGCGAGACACGGAAAGCCAAGCTATCTTCGAGCAGCCCGCGCTTCCGGGGTTCCTCCCCGATCCCGCGGGCGAGACTATCCTTAACGTTGACTGGTACAACTTCACCGACAAGCAGGGCAACAAATGGCTCGTCGAGGGTCTCAGAGAGGACATGGTCAAGCCGGCCGTATACTACGACGGTCTGTGAATTCAACGTGAACTGCGCATTAGAAAGGGGAAAATCATGAAGACTGCAATCACTACGCTAATAGCCTTGGTCGTATTGTTTTCGGCCGGTAGTGCAATTTGTGCCGAATCCGAATCGACCGATGGGCGGCCGTGCATGGGGGTGCTGATTGACCCGGCTCCTCTGCCCGGGCTGCTCAGCAAGCACCTGGGCCTGCCGGTCGGCCAGGGGCTGCGGATACAGAACATTCAGAAGGACAGTCCCGCCGACAAGGCCGGGCTTGAAAGGGACGACCTGATCATCGGTTTTCAGGGGCAGGACGTCCATGATTACGAGCAATTCGTCGAGGCGATCCGCGACGCCGGATCGGGCGCGGAGGTCTCGCTCCAGATAATCCACCTGGGTTCCCGTAAGACTGTCAAGCTGAAATTGAAGCCGTTCGAGGGTGAGCCCGACTGGAAACATCCTCCTGAGCCTCAAGCCGTCCAGTCCTGGCGTCCGGGAAGGTTCTTCCGGCTCGATCCCGGGGATGGAGGCTGGAAAGAGTTGTTCAAAGACGGCGTCCCCCCGGACTTTGATATCGATGTCAAGAAGTTCTTCAATGAGGTGCGCACCTATCACCATTCTAACGGCGAGGACTACAGCGTCACGATCCAGGGCAATCCCTATGACGAGGATTCGACAGTCACTGTTCGCGTCGGCGATGACAAGTACGCGACTACGGTGAAAGAACTTGACAAACTGCCTGAGAAATATCGCGAAGCCGCCCAGGAGTCACTTGAGAATGCTCGTGAGAGTACCAAATGGCGAAAGTTCGGCGGACGAGTCAACGTGTTTCCCCGGCGGACAATCCCGAACTTGAAAGATTACTTCGACAAACTACATCCTCGCAATTATGCTCCGGCGCCGTTTGACCGGGGCGAGGAGATGTTCGACAAGATACAGAAACAGATGCAGGAGATGCGCAGGCGTCTGGAAGGGCTGGAGGAACGCCACGGAGAAATATTGGATCGTTTCTCAGGCAGTCGGGACAAGAAGAAGTCGGATGAGAAAGAAGAATCCCCCGCCCCCGCCGGCGAGGACGCTCAGAAGGCTGAAGGGCACGTCTAACAATCCTGTTCTTGAACCAAAGCCCCAAGCACGAAATCCGAAACAATATCGAATGTCCAAAATGCGAATTTTCAAAACAAAACCAGTCATCAGGATGGGCAGGTTTTCCTGCCCATGCGGCTTGGCGCACGTGAGATTGCAGCATGGGCAACAAGCATGCCCCGTTCGACAAGCTCAGGGCAGGCTCTGAGCAAAGCCGAATGGGTTGCCCATCCTACATCTTCTCAGACGAGCGCGACGAGAAAGAGCCGAAGAAGAAGGACGAATCCGCCCGACCCAAGGGCAAGGGCGTTAAGGAAGATTACAGCATGGGCAACAAGCATGCCCCGTTCGACAAGCTCAGGGCAGGCTCTGAGCAAAGCCGAATGGGTCGCCCATGCTACATCTGCGTGCTGTCAGGCTTTGTTGCCGAACATCTTCTTGCCTCGCAGGATGTGGTGGTAGTGCTGTGCGAAGCGGTGGGCCTCGTCCCTGACGTACTGCAGCAGCTTGCGGGCGGGCGAGCGGGCCGGCAGCTTCAAAGGCTCGCTCGTGCCCTGAAGGTAAATGTCTTCTTCCTTCTTGGCGATCGAGGCGATCCTGACGGGGGGGGCCTCCATTTCCTTGAAGGCTTTCTCGGCGGCTCTCAGATGTCCCAGCCCGCCGTCGATCAGGACCAGATCGGGCCACAGCTCTTCGCCCCGCAGGGCGTATTTGTATCTGCGCCTGACCACCTCGGCGATCATCGCATAGTCGTCGATGCCTTTGACGGTCTTTATCTTGAATCTGCGGTAGCCGCTCCTGAAGGGTCTGCCGTCGATGAATTTGACTAATGAGCCGACTGCTTCGGCGCCGGAGATGTTGGCGACGTCGATACCCTCGACGATCCGAACGGGCTCGGTTGTCCCGAGTAGTTCTCTCAGTTGCACGAGGGCTTCGGTCGGATCGGCGGCAAACACCTCCGGCTGGACGTGCTCGTCGGGGCTGCCCCGGCGGTCGAGCCTTTCGATCAGCCTGATACGGTCGCGAAAAATCGCCGCTCTCTCGTACTCCAGCGCCTCGGACGCCTCGGCCATTTGCCTGTTCAATTGGCGCAGGATCGTCGAACGCTTGGAGCGCAGAAATCTCAGGAGGTCCGTGATGATCTTCTTGTATTGCCGCCTTTCGATTTTGGCCCCGCACGGAGCGGTGCATTGCTTGATGCTATAGAGAAGGCAGGGCCGGAAGAACTTACGCCTGCGGTCGTCGTCTTTGATGTTGAGCTTGCACGTTCTAAACTTGAATATCTTCTGCAGCACGACCAGGACGTTCCGCAGATCTCTCGCCCCGGCAAAGGGTCCGAACAACCTGCTGCCATGTGCTCGTGGTTTCCTGGTAATGTAGACGCCCGGAAAATCATCGCTGGTCGTGATTTCAAGATAGGGAAACGTCTTGTTATCGACAAGGTCCGTATTATAGGGCGGACGAATGTCCTTAATCAAACGTGCCTCGGTGAGCACGGCTTCAACCTCATTCGGAGTCTCAAGAAAATCAACACTTGCGACTCTGTTTACCATCTCGGTGATTTTCGGCCCGCGTGACGCAATCAGGTCGCTGCCGGGTTGAAAGTAGCTGGCCGCCCGCGAGCGAAGATTATTTGCCTTGCCGATGTAAAGAACCTTGTCCGCCGAGTCCTTCATAAAATACAATCCGGGCCCGGTCGGAAAGCTCTTAATCCTCTCGCGAATTGTCTCGGTTTTGCAATTCTTTCCGGCTGACATAGTCTTTATGTTAGCATCATTGATGAATTATCTAAAACAGATTGCCTCATGGAAATATTTTTTTCTCCATAGATTCAGTAACTGCAAGGGTTAAGAACAAAGCGAGGAAGAATGCACAAGAAAAATCATATTTTGGCCTTTACACCTTATCGAATTCTCTTTAATCTGCCGATACTTGTTTTACGAGCTTACCACTATATCTGGCGTGGCTCCCGGTTATTTTTCTACATATTGTGGCCTTGTTTTTTTCGCATGGAGGCGTTTAAATGGCTTTTGAGTTCGATATTGAGAACCCTTTCAGCGCCGAGCAATCGCAAAGGGAAGCACCTGTGAAAGCCTCTGAATCTATGGGTTTGAAGATAGAACAATTCTTTTCGACACCCGGTGTGCACCCCTTTGAACAGCTTGAATGGGAAAAACGTTCGGCCAGGATCGCCGGCGATGACGGCCAGGTAGTCTTCGAGCAGGACGACATCGAGGTTCCAACGTTCTGGAGCCAGTTGGCCACGAAAGTTGTAGCGAGCAAGTACTTTTACGGTGATATCGAGTCTGGCCAGCGAGAGAATTCAGTCAAGCAGCTTGTCCATCGTGTCTGCAAGGCAATCGCTCAGAGGGGCAGGAAAGACGGTTACTTCGCCAGCAGCGAAGACGCCGAGAATTTCTACAATGACTTGACCTGGCTCTGTGTGAATCAATACGGCGCGTTCAATTCACCGGTCTGGTTCAACGTAGGTCTCCTGGATGTCTATGATGTTGCCGGCGGAAAGCACAATTTCTATTGGGACCCCGAGCGCAGGCAAGCTGTCGCCTGTGAGAACAGCTATGAGCATCCGCAGGCCTCGGCCTGTTTCATCCAGTCGGTCAAGGATTCGATGAAAGACATAATGCGCCTGGCGACGAGCGAAGCGATGCTGTTCAAGCACGGCTCCGGAACGGGAACCGATCTATCAACGCTGAGAAGCAGCAAAGAGAAGCTCTCCGGCGGAGGCAGACCGTCGGGGCCGCTGAGTTTCATGAGGGTCTACGATCAGATAGCGGCGGTGATCAAGTCGGGAGGCAAGACCCGCCGGGCGGCGAAAATGCAATCGCTGAAGGTTACCCATCCGGACATCAGGGAATTTATCACCTGCAAGGCCGAGGAAGAAAAGAAGGCCTGGGCGCTTATCGAGGCCGGCTACGACGGCGACTACAACAACCAGGCCTACAACAGCGTGATGTTCCAGAATTCCAATCTTTCCGTACGCGTGACAGATGAGTTTATGCAGGCGGTGGAAAAGGATGCTGTGTGGGAAACCCATGCTGTGACGACAGGGGAAAAGGTGGGTGAGCATTCGGCACGCGAATTGATGGATTTGTTAGCCGAGGGCACGAGGATCTGCGGCGATCCAGGCGTGCAGTATCACAGCACTGTCAATCGCTGGCATACCTGTCCCAACTCCGGGCCGATCAATGCTTCGAACCCGTGCAGCGAGTATATGTTCATCGATGACTCGGCCTGCAACCTGGCGTCGCTGAACCTCATAAAGTTCCGCAAAGACGACGGCTCATTCGACATCGAGGGTTTCAAGAAGGCGATCAGGCTGTTCATCATCGCCCAGGAGATTCTGGTCGATAACGGCAGCTATCCTGATGAGACGGTTACCGTCAACAGCCATTTGTTCCGCCCGCTCGGCCTGGGTTTTGCCAATCTCGGTTCTCTGATGATGAGCTTGGCGCTTCCGTACGATTCCGACCAGGCCCGGGCGATGGCCGGCTCTATCAGTGCTATTATGACCGGCACCGCTTATACGGTTAGTGCCGAACTGGCTGCGGCAAAAGGGCCCTTCGAGGAATTCGATAAGAATGCCGATGCGATGCTCAAGGTCATCAACATGCACCGCCAGCATGCCTGCGATCTTCCGGAATCTCATTGTCCGGCCTATTTGCGAAATGCCGCCAAGGATGCATGGGACCAGGCTCTCGATGCCGGAACAAGAGTCGGCTTGCGCAACGCCCAGGCGACCGTTCTGGCGCCCACGGGGACCATCGGCTTTATGATGGATTGCGATACGACCGGCATCGAGCCTGACATCGCGCTGGTCAAGTACAAGCTGCTGGCCGGCGGCGGCATGCTCAAACTGGTCAACAAAACCGTCCCGTTGGCTCTCGAAAGGCTCGGCTACAGCGCTGACGATATCAAGACCATCTGCGATTATATCGACCGGAACGAGACCATCGAGGGTGCGGATAAGTTCAATCCGGACCATCTGGCGGTTTTCGATTGTGCATTCAAGCCTCGCAACGGCAAAAGGTTTATCAAGTACATGGCGCATTTGAAGATGATGGCGGCGGTCCAGCCGTTTATTTCCGGCGCTATAAGCAAAACAATAAACATGCCCAAGGAGAGCACGGCCGAAGATATCGCCGCCGCTTACATGGCAGGCTGGAAGTTCGGGCTCAAAGCGGTTGCGATTTATCGCGACGGTTCAAAGAGACTTCAGCCGGTCTCTACGAAGAAGCACGAGGATGCGAAGGCCAAGACGCCTGCTCCGGCAAAGCCATTCAGACGCCGGCTGCCGGACACGCGCCAGAGCATAACACATAAATTTTCTGTGACAGGACATGAGGGTTACCTGACGGTGGGGCTATATGAGGACGGTCAGCCTGGTGAGTTGTTTATCACTATGGCCAAGGAGGGCAGCACTGTCGGGGGCCTCATGGATGTTATAGGCACGTGCACGTCAATGGCTTTGCAGTACGGCGTGCCTCTTATCACCCTGGTGGACAAATTCCGCCACGCCCGATTCGAGCCGTCGGGGATGACGTCGAACAGGGACATTCCGTTTGCCAAGAGCCTGATCGACTACATCTTCTGCTGGATGGGTTGTCAGTTTATACCGGGGTATGCCGAAGACAATACGCCCAACAGGGAGGCTGCGGCCGGCACGGGGGAGAACAAGAATACGACGACCGCCAAAACACTCGTCGAAAAGACCAAGGATTTGGCGCAAAAGATCGCCGAGGCGAAGGTGTTGAAGCGAGAGGGCAAAAGGTCACCCGCTGGCGCGCACACGGCCAAACAGGGGAATTCCGAGTCGAGGCACCGATTTGCCGATCTGGCCAATAGAATCGGCGCTATGGTGGGCGCAGCGGTCGCCGACGCCGACGAATCGGGCGGATTGCAGGCCGAGGTTGAGGCCATGGAGCAGTTTAACAGCCAGTTCGCACATTTCCCCACCGACGCCCCCGCGTGCGATATTTGCGGCTCAATCACCGTCCGCAACGGCACATGCTACAAATGCTTCAACTGCGGCAACTCTATGGGATGCTCGTAATAATTGACTATTGATTATTTTCTATTGATTATTGAGCGGGGCAGGTCTTTCCAGACGAGTTGGCGCGATCGTGCTACCACACCGTCACATCTGATTCGGGGGAAAATCTCAATTTTTTGCGGTAAAATTGTTTGACAGGGGAGTCGGATATGCTAAAATGCTGGTTTTTCGGCAGTTTGGTGAGACTATATTTATGAAAAGCTTCATGGCAAAAAACGATCAGGTCGAGCAGAAGTGGCTGCTTGTGGACGCCGAAGGGGCGATTCTTGGCCGTATGGCGGCGAAAATTGCCCCCATACTCATGGGTAAGACCAAGCCCACGTACACGCCGCATGTCGATACTGGTGATTACGTGATTGTGGTCAATGCCGACAAGATAAGGGTTACCGGCAAGAAGGCCCAGGCGAAGGAGTACGACTATTACACTCATTACCCCGGCGGGCATAAGTACGTCAGTTTCGCCGACATGATGGCCACCAAGCCTGAGAAGGTGATTCAACTGGCTATCAGGCGAATGTTGCCGAAGAACAGGCTCGGCAGGAAAATGTTGAAGAAGTTGAAGGTTTACCGCGGCCCCGAGCACGAGCAACAGGCCCAGAGACCGGCGAAGATCGAACTGTTTTAGATTTGAGATAGCAAACTATGGCAGAGACAAAGGTTGAAAACCCTGATATTCAAGTGACCGACAAGGCGCCCGAAGCCGAGATCCATTCCCAACTCAAGGTAGCACCCAAGCCGCAAAGTGAGTCCAAAGGCGGCTATTGGTGGGGAACCGGCAGAAGGAAAAGCTCCGTGGCCCGCGTGAGGATCAAACCGGGCAGCGGAAAAATGGTGGTCAACAAGAAGGAACTCAACGATTACTTTAAGAGAAAACAGGACCAGAATGCGGTTATGGCCCCTCTCGAGGCGGTCCAGGCCGAGAAGATTTTCGATATCTTTATCAATGTCAAGGGCGGTGGAACGTCAGGCCAATCGGGTGCGTCGCTGCTGGGAATAGCCCGGGCGTTGAAGAGGTATGACGAGAGTTTCCTGCCGGCTCTGCGGGACGGAGGGCATCTTACCCGCGATCCACGGATGGTTGAGAGAAAGAAGTCCGGCCAGAGCGGCGCAAGGAGAAGGTTCCAGTTCTCGAAACGTTGATTTGCCGATTCACTTTTGGATTATTACAATAGCCGCCGAGAGACTTTTCTCAGCGGCTATTTTTGTAAGGGCATGAGCTTTGCAAAAGTTCAGTAATCAGTAATGAGGTAGACGACATGATACGGGTTGCGATAATCGGAGCCAGCGGATATACGGGCGCCGAATCGATAAAGATACTTCTGGGCCACAGCGAGGCCGAGCTTGCCTATCTGACCGCTTTGGCCGAAGAGTGCGGGGCCGTGGCGGATGTTTTCCCCCAGTTCAAGGGTCGATGCGATTTGGAGATCGAGCCTTTGGACCTCGACAAACTGGCGCAGACGGCTGACGTCGCCCTTTGCTGTTTGCCTCACAAAGTGTCTATGGGGTTCGTCCCCAAGCTGCTGGGCGCCGGGCTCAAGGTGATTGACTTTAGCGCCGACTACCGGCTCAAGGATGTGTCCGTTTACGAGAAGTTCTACAGTGTCGAGCATACCGACCATGCCAACCTGGCCCGCGCGGCATTCGGCTTGCCCGAACTTTTCCGCGAGAAAATAAAGGATGCCGATTTGGTTGCCAATCCAGGCTGTTTCCCCACGGGTGCGTTGTTGGCCATCGCGCCGCTGCTCAAAGAGGGGCTCATCAAGACCGATTCGATCATCGTCAATTCGGTGACGGGCGCATCCGGTGCGGGCAAGAACCCTTCGAGTAAGTTTCATTTTCCCAATATGAATGAAAATGTGTTTGCCTACGGGATCGGCGTACATCGTCACATGCCGGAGATCGAACAGATCGCCGGCGAGGTCGCGGGATCGGACGTAACGGTGCTTTTTCAGCCTCACGTGGGACCTTTCGACCGGGGGATTCTATCGACGGTTTATTCCGAGCCTGTCAAAGCGGTCAGTGACGAGCAATTGGCGCAGCTCTACGACGATTTTTATGATGCGGAGCCTTTCGTGCAGACCCGCGCCGATGCCCCCGGCGTCAAGGACGTCGTCGGGACGAATTATTGCCACGTCTTTGTGACTTCCGTCAAGGGCCGGATCGTCAGCTTCTCGGCCATCGACAACATAGTAAAGGGTGCTTCGGGCCAGGCGATTCAGAACATGAATGTCGCCTTCGGATTGCAGGAGACCTTGGGGCTTATCTGACATCGCCTCATTTCCTGCATTTTCGCGGTGGGTACGCCCAGCCGTATTTCGCTAATATCGCATGGGCCGCTATCGTCGACGCGGTGGCGGTCTCGATGTGGCTGTGGGTCATCTCCGGAGTCTACCTCTGGTGGCGCAGGAGCCGCAAGCTGCTGTTCGGATTCTTGTGTCTGGTTGCCGGCGTGCTGTCGTTCGTAGGACTTGTGGTTCTATTCTGCCTGTAAGGCGCTTGCCGACAGCTACCTGTTGTTGCGGCAATGCACCGTTCACAAGAAATCTCGAGAGAGAAATGAGGAAGATTTTCCCAGACAATGAGCTAACAGCCTCACGTTTTCGCTATGCTGGTGTGCCTGCACAAAACCGCGAGGCCCGGTCTGAGAAGCCAAGGGCAAGAAAATGTACAACGCAAAAACCCGTTGCGAATAGCGATTTATCGTTGGATTGAACACAATAAGGGGATTGAGGCTCTCAGGCCCCTGGTTATTAGTCGGCGGGTAATTTCAATGCGGTTGACTACTCCTACTGTGCCGTTGGGGAAATCTCACACAAATACCTGCTGGAACTCATCAGCCGGCTTCTGCCCTGACACCCGGCAATGAGAGCGCATCAGAAGGAAAAGGGGCTGGAAGGAAACGTTTCTATATGAAACCGGTTGCTTCGTTGTCCGTGAAGATAGGCAAAAAAAAGGATTTTGCGAAATTTTTGGCCAAATCGGAGGTATGATGTTGACCTGGGTCGGCAAATAGCGTAAAGTACTCCGTTTATGAATTCTTTTAAGGGAAGTAGTCAAATGCCTAAACAGAAGACCCACAAGGGGCTCAAAAAGAGAGTCAAGATTACCGCTTCCGGTAAGGTCAAGCGCGGTCGCGCCGGGGCCGGGCATCTTATGAGCAGTAAGAACGCCAAGCAGCGAAGGCGAGTCAGCGGCTCGGCCATTATGAACAGCACGACAACCAAGACGGCCAAGACCGCACTGTGCAAATAGTGCCCTGACACTCGAATGTCGATAGAGCTTGCTTCTCGGCTTGGGAATATGCCCATTCAGCTGCCGCCAGCAAGCCTGAAGAACCGAAGATTTCTTAAGGAAAGCTGATATGCCAAGAGTAAGAAAAGGCGCTGCACGGCGCCAGGCGAAGAAACGAGTCCTCAAAGCAGTCAAGGGCCATCGCGGCTCGGCGGGCAGGTTAATCCGGCTGGCCAAAGAGGCCGTCGTGCGAGCGGATGTCAACGCCCGAATCGGCCGCAAACTCAGGAAACGCGATTTCCGAGGCCTGTGGATTACGCGATTGAGCGCTGCTTGCCGACAGCGGGGCGTCAGGTACAGCCAGTTCATCAACGGTTTGAAGAAGGCCAATATCGCCCTGAATCGAAAAATGCTGAGCGAGATTGCCATCGCCGATCCGAAGGGCTTCGACGCGATCGTTGAGGCTGTCAAGGCTGCGGCAGAATCGTAAATCGCATTTTGCCCCGGCGTTGCCGGCGACGACATACAACATACGATCTACGACATACGAAATAATGCTCGAGCAATTTAAACAAATCGGCAGCGACGCCCTCGCTGAATTGCAGAAAGTCACCGATCTGGCCGTGCTGGAAGAATTCCGGATAAAGTACCTGGGTCGCAAAGGCCGGATCACACAATTACTCAGCCAGATAGGCAAGCTGCCGCGCGAGCAAAAGCCCCAGGCGGGCGAGCTTGCGAACAGGATAAAGAACGATATCACCAAGGCGTTCGAGCAGTTGAAGAACTCTTTGGAGGGGCGGCAGGAAAAGCCGAAAGAGCTGGTAGATGTCACTTTGCCGGGCTTGCCTGTCAACATCGGCAAGCCGCATGTTATTACACAGACCCTGAACGAGCTTCTGGAGATATTCGGCCGGATGGGATTCGGCGTGGCGTACGGTCCTGAGGTCGAGGACGAGTGGCACAATTTCATCGCGCTGAACATCGGCCCCGAGCATCCGGCGCGGGACCCTTCGGATAATTTCTATATCGACGACAACACGTTGCTGCGGAGCCAGACGTCGACGATTCAAATTCGCGTCATGGAGCGCACCAAGCCGCCCATTCGAATTGTAGCACCGGGGCGGGTCTACCGCCCGGACACCGTCGATGCGACGCACATGTACATGTTCCACCAGCTCGAGGCCTTGGTTGTCGACGAGGGTGTCAGCATGGTCGACATGAAGACCGCCATCGAACAGTTCATCCATGCCTTTTTCGGTCCCGAGACGAAATGGCGCTTCCGCCCGAGCTTCTTTCCCTTCACCGAGCCGAGCGCCGAGGTTGACCTGCTCATGAAAGATAAGAGCGGGCACGAAAGCTGGGTGGAGATGGGCGGCTGCGGCATGGTCGACCCGAACGTTTTTGACGCCGTGGGAATAGACAGCGAGAAATATACCGGCTGGGCATTCGGATTCGGCATCGAGCGGCTGGCCATGCGGAAGTACGGCATAACCGATATCCGCCTGCTCTTTGAGAACGACCTGCGATTCCTGAGACAGTTCTAAGGTCTTTCCCGTTGGGACGACTATTGTTCGAGAGGCCTGGCTGGGGGATGAGTCACCGCCCTTGTCCTTGCAGTCCAGGGTCGGATATGATGATTGAAATTACCAGTGACATATCTATTTCAGAAGACGAGCTTGTCTTCAAGGCTTCGCGGAGCGGCGGGCCCGGCGGGCAAAACGTCAATAAGGTCAACACCCGTGTGACTGTGTTTTTTGATGTGACCAACTGTGAAGGCCTTTCCGACGCTCAGAAGCGGCGGATACTTACCCGGCTTGCAACGCGGACCGACAAGAACGGCCTGCTGAGAGTGGTTTCGCAGAAGTATAGAACGCAGAAGGCAAATCGCAGGGTGGCCGTCGAGCGATTGGGCCAGTTGTTGGCCGATGCTCTGAAGACCCGGCCTGCGCGGAAAAAGACAAAGATCCCCTACGCGATCAACAAGCGGCGGCTGGAGGAAAAACGCCGGCGAAGCCTGTTGAAGCAACAGAGAGCCAAAAGGAACTTGGCCGAAGGTTTTGCGGATTAGAGTTGGCCGGACGATGCGGATGCCTCAGCGTTTTCGACGGCGACCGCGTGCTGCTACGAATACCACGATAGCGGTAACGATTACAATTACCAGGACTTCTCTTGGACCTATCAGCACAGCCGCCATGGCGATTCAGTCTCCCTGTTCATCGGACCAGTGTCAGACGTAGTTTTTCACGCGTTTCGATTAGGCTCTGTCTGAAAACTCGATCTGGCTTCGAGCGGCTTATTTTCCGCCTGACTGTATCCGGCTGCATCGACGATACAACCAATATCGCCTGCTTCGCCGTCTTTGCCAGGCGAAAAAACGCTCGCTCTCGGGCCGACGACGGAGTTTTCAGACAGAGCCTAGCTGAGATTCTCGCAACTATTCCGCACAAAAGCAAGCGAATACTCCGCTGGGTCGACGGTTTTCGTTGATTCGCCGGATAAATCTGGCACAAAGAGACGATTTTTATTAGATTAAAGTCCGTGCTGTAACGTCATATTGATAGCGATGACCGACATTATCGCTGATTAGGCTGGATTTAGATGCTGGATGAGAAGCGTCTTATACGGGAACTCAAGCGCGGCAGTGAAGAGGCCCTGCATCAGATTTACATGGAGTACAAGGATAGCTTGCTGACGATAGCGACCGCTCTATTGCACGACAACAACGCGGCCGAGGATGTTCTTCACGATGTGTTTGTTTCTTTCGCCGGGACAGTCGGGCGCCTTCGGCTTCGCGGCAGTCTGCGGAGCTACCTGACCACCAGCGTTGTCAACCGCGTCAGAGACAGCTATCGCAAGAAGAAGCACCGCATGGTGGAGTTCGACGAGGCCCGGCAGGTAGCCGGCGATTCGGGTGATCCCGAGAAGTCAGCCGTTTTCGGTGAGCAGTCGCGGCAGTTAGCCGACGCCTTGGCCCAGCTTCCGCCGGAGCAACGAGAGACAATTGTCCTGCACTTGAACGGCAGGATGAAATTCAAGGAAATAGCCTCGATGCAGGGTATTGCGATCAGTACGGTGCAGGGCAGATATCGTTATGGGCTTGGCAAACTGCGGACAATATTAAAGGAGTGATGAAAGAATGAAGCCCGCCGACAACATAGAATGCCGGATCGAGCAGTTACACGTAGCTACCGGAGCCGAGACCGACAGGCGCATCCTCAGCGATTCTTTCGCCGCACTTCGCTTGGGCCTGCAGCAGCGGCAGCTCGGCACCCGGCGATTGATATTGAGCAGCAGGATTGCAGGGCCGGCGGCCGCCGCGGCGGTAATCCTGATAGCCGTCGCTTTGTTCGTGAGCGTGCCGCAGAAGGGATCCGACACTGTTGAAGAATTCTACAGGACATTGAGCGGTGCCGGAAATATCTGTGTCTCTACGTTCGAAGCCGGGCAGACGAGCCCCCACCAGCAGGTATGGACATCGCAGAGCTTGAAAGTGCGGCTCTTCAAAACCGGCAGCGGCGATCAGGCGCGGTTCGCTTTGTGGGATATTTCGAGCAAAGTCCAGATGACGATGTATTTGTCTGAGGTTCAGACAGAGCCGTTGACCGAAGAGAGGCTTGCCGAGCTTGAGAAGTCCGTGGTGTCGTTTTCCGGCGTGGCGCCTTTTCCCGATGCGAAGGACGTTCCCGAGCGTGCTCGATGGAGCCGCGTGAACGATCCGGCAGTAGGGGCTGTCATACCTGGCTGTGCAGTCTATGACCTCGATTGGATGCAGCAAGGCACCGTCTCTGAAGCAGGCACCTGCAGGAGGTGGCGTGTTTTTGTGGATACCAAGTCTCATCTGCCCAGGAGGGCGGAATCGTACGCCAAATCCGAGTCTGAAAAAGAGTACCGGATCGAGTGCTTTGTCATGGTCACATACCCCAGCGAGAGTGAAATTCAGGATGTTGTCGCAAGCACTTTTGGTCCTCCCGGAAGCCGGACAGGCGGGCCCGGGTACATAGGCACACCCGGAACTGATCGATAGGTCGGGCACCACGGCGTTATTTGGTTTTCGCTTCGCAATTTCCCGTTATAATGGGCCGAATGAAACCGCTAATGGGCCAATTCGTACGGACAAGGGCCGTTTCGCTACGTGCAAAGGAGGTCAGACGATTATGCTGAGACTGTGGATGTTAACGACGGGGCTGGCGGTATTTGCTCTTGGCGGCGATACATTGCCGGCACAGGAGACGGAGCTTCAATATCTTTCCGGCGAGGGCAAGGATGATCCCGTCAAGTGGGAGTTCTACTGCACCGCGGGGCAAAATAGCGGCAGATGGACGACGGTAGATGTGCCATCGAACTGGGAGTTGCAGGGATTCGGAACGTATAACTACGGCCAGGACAAGACAAAGGCCTCTGAGCAGGGCAGATACCGCTGCCGGTTTGAGATCCCCTGGCACTGGACGGACAAGGCGATCTTAATTGTTTTTGAAGGCGTCATGACCGACACGCAGGTATGGATCAACGGCAAGTCCGCCGGGCCTGAACATCAGGGGGGCTTCTATCGCTTCAAGTACGAAATTACCAAGCTGGTCGAATTCGCCGGCAGCAATGTTCTGGAGGTTACGGTCAACAAGGTTTCATCGAACGCCAGTGTCGAAGCGGCTGAGCGAAAGGCTGACTATTGGGTCTTCGGAGGAATCTATCGGCCCGTATATTTGCAGGCTTTCCCACGGCAGTTTATTGAACGAACCGCAATCGACGCGCGGGCTGACGGCACAATTTCTGCCGATGTGTACCTGAAGAACATCACAGATGCGGACCGAATTGTCGGGACTGTCACTAACCGCGGTCTCGGAGGTGGAGGGGTATTTAGTGCAGGGCTGGCCACCGGACAAAGCAAGGTCACTCTCAGAGGCAAGGTCGCGGGCATCGAATCCTGGACTGCGGAGACGCCCCATCTTTATGACTTGGAGTTATCCCTCAAGAAGGACAACACAATCATTCACAGAACCGCCGAGCGTTTCGGATTTCGCACGTTCGAAATCCGGCCGGGCCAGGGGCTGTTTCTCAACGGCGAAAAGATCCGCCTCAAGGGCGTGAATCGCCATTGTTTCTGGCCCGAGTCGGGGCGCTGCCTGAGCCGGCAGATCAGTTGCGACGACGTTCGGCTAATCAAACAAATGAACATGAATGCCGTGCGAATGTCACACTATCCTCCCGATAAGCATTTTCTCGAAGCATGCGACGAGCTGGGCCTGTACGTGCTGGACGAACTGGCCGGGTGGCAGAGGCCCCCTTACGATACCGACATCGGCAAAAAACTCGTGCGCGAAACTGTAACACGCGACGTAAGCCATCCGTGCATTCTGTTCTGGGACAACGCCAACGAGGGAGGTTGGAACCGGGAGCTGGACGATCAGTTTGAATTGTACGATCCGCAGAAGCGAACGGTGTTGCATCCGTGGGAAAACTTCAACGGCATCGATACGGACCACTACGAAGGCTATGAGAGCGTCAAAAAGAAGCTGAGCGGGTCGACTCTCTTCATGCCGACCGAATTCCTGCACGGCCTATACGACGGCGGCCACGGGGCGGGGCTCAACGATTACTGGAACCTGATTTACAACTCTCCGCTCGGGGCAGGCGGATTTCTCTGGGCGCTGGTTGACGAAGGTGTGGTGAGAACCGATAAGAACGGCGCCATCGACACCGACGGCAACCATGCTCCCGACGGCATCCTCGGGCCGTACCGCCAGAAGGAAGGCAGCTTCTACACGATCAAAGAGATTTGGTCGCCGATTCAGATCGGGCTGCGAGAGTTGCCGGAAGATTTCTCAGGGCGCATTGAGGTCGAAAACCGCTATGGTTTTACCGACCTGAGCGATTGCCGATTCGAGTGGAAATTGGCGAAATTTCCGAAACCATGGCAGGACAAAGATGAACATACGGTAGTTGGCGAGGGGAAAGTACCCGGTCCCGATGTGAGGCCGGGCGATCGGGGCGCGCTCGAACTGGAATTGCCGGACGATTGGCGCCAGGCTCATGCACTTTATCTGACGGCAGTTGATCCCACAGGGGAAGATATCTGGACGTGGTCATGGGGGCTCCAGAAAGATTGTGCAAGCTGCCATCAGTATGTGGACCAGCAAAGCAAGAAGGATGCGAAGATCAGCGTAACCGAGAACGATCGGGAGCTGCTGGTCAAGGTCGATGGTCTGAGCCTGTCGTTCGACAAAGCGACAGGCCAACTGGCGAGGGTCGAGAAGTACGGCGCGCATATCTCGTTCGGCGCCGGACCGCGGCTTGTGACGGGCGATAGCAGGCTGGCTGACTTCAAACACCATCGGGATGGCAACGATGTTTTCGTGGAAGCTACGTTTGACAACGGTCTGAATGCGAAGTGGAAGGTTTATCCCAGCGGCTGGGTGAGGCTGGACTATCAATATAAGCTTGAGGAGCAATTCGATCTGATGGGGATTACGTTTGACTACCCCGAGAGCAGAATGCGGAAGATGAAATGGGTGGGCCGGGGACCCCACCGCGTGTGGAAGAACCGGACCAAGGGAGGCAGACTGGATGTATGGAGCAACGATTACAAGGACCACACGCCGGGCTTGACCTGGGATTTCCCGGAGTTCAGAGGCTATTACACCGGTTGGCAATGGGCGGTATTCGAGACGCAGGAGGGCAAGATCACTTTGCTCAACGGAACCGAAGATGTCTTCTTGGGTGTTTACACGCCGAAGAATGGGCCCGATCCGAGACAAACCGAACTGGACCTGCCTGCAACCGGAATATCCCTGCTGCACGGCATACCGGCCATCGGTACGAAGTTTAACAAAGCTCATGAGTTCGGGCCGGAAAGCCAAAAGAACGAAGCTTCGGGCAAGTACAAGGGCAGCGTTTGTTTTTATTTCGAGAAGAATCCGTAGACAGAGCCTAAAGACCAAGGAGATCGGCGTGAAGAAACCTAACATAGTATTCGTTCACGTGGACCAGATGCACCACAAGGCCATCTCGGCTTACGGGTGCAAGTACGTTCAGACTCCCAACATTGACAAGATTGTCGCCGAAGGCTACTCCTTCATGGAGTCATATTCGGCCATGCCTCAATGCTGCCCTGCGCGCGCGAGCTGGTTCACCGGGCGCATGTCGAAAGAGCACGGCGTTGTGATCAACAGTTATCCGATGGACCCGAAGATTCCCGACCTCGGTCAATGGCTGCGCAAAGCAGGCTACGAAACCGTCCATACGGGCAAGTGGCATGTCAGCGGGCGCAGCGCAGCCCAGAGTTTCAAGATCCTGCATCTCGGCTCGGGGCACGGGGAATTGGGGGACTCCACGGTGGCGCGTTCGGCGGTTGCGTATCTGAAAAATCGCTCAAGCGATAAGCCGTTCTTCTTGTCCGTCGGTTTCCTGAATCCTCATGATTGCTGTTTCCCGGCGTCGGTTGACGGCGGGCCGGGCAAGTACGCCTTTGCGCCGAAGATCAAAGATAAGCTTCCTCCGCTGCCGGCTAACTTCGATTACAGTTACAGAGAAGGTGGGATGAGGCAAGTCCGCACGTGGAGCCGTCAGGATTGGCGCTATTACATCTATAGCTACTATCGAATGTGTGAGATGGTCGATGCCGAGGTTGGCAGGCTCTATGATGCGGTTCGCAATGGCCCGCACAGTGCAAATACGCTGTTGGTCCTGACCTGCGACCATGGAGATGGACTCGGTTTTCACGCCAAGGTGAGCAAGGGTTACCTCGAAGAAGAGGCGAGCCGCGTCCCCACCATCGTCTCCTGGCCAGGCAAGGTCAGACAAGGCGTGCGAGACATTCAACACCTGGTCTCGGGCGTAGATGTAGCTGCAACAGTATGCGACTATGCCGGTGCACCGCCGATGCCGAAGGCGACTATTGCGAGAAGCTGGCGTCCTCTGCTCGAAGGCAAACGCACCCCATGGCGCGACTATGTCGTGTGCGAGACCTCCATCGGATCGCTCTCGGTTTGTATCAGGGACCTGCAATTCAAGAGCATTATCTACCCGGCCGGGGCCAGACTGTATGATATCAAGAACGATCCTCTGGAGACCAAAGGCCTTGCCGACGATCCCGAGTACGCTGCCGTGAAGAAACGCCACCGTGGGAATTTCGCCGAGTACATATCGCAGATTGAGATTTATCCTGGGCCGTCCGGTCGTGCAAGGACCAGCATCCCGGCGCGTGACCGGCGGGGCGATCCCTACAGAGCTTATGTCAACTGGTACGAGAAAGTTAGGGCGGAACGCTAGGCTCTGTCGGAAAACTCCGTCGTCGGCCCGAGAGCAAGCGGTTTTTCGCTTGGCAAAGACGGCGAAGCAGGCGATATTGGTTTTATTGTCGATGCAGCCGGATGCAGTCAGGCGTAAAACAAGCCGCTCGAAGCCAGATCGAGTTTTGCGACAGAGCCTAATACGATGAAAGCAACTGACGTGAACAGAAGGCAATTTCTAAAGACCGGTGCGATTGCAACGGCCCTGGTGACCGCCGGCAGACTGCCGCTTTTGTCGGCACAGACTGAAGAGGATATGAGCATCGACGCATCGACCGGTCCTTACGCCGTCAAGCCGATACGCGATCATTTGAAACGTTTTTCACCGGCAGAGACGCCGTTGGGAAAGAACGAAACTTACAGTCTTACTTACGACATTGTCCATTGGAATTGGGTCAACGGCAGGCAGGGCACATTTGCCAATTCGATCCTGGGCCGGGTGGCTATCGAGCGGGTGACTGCCGGCGATCAGGTCATCTATGAAGTGAACCAGCGAACGCGCATAGGCGGGCTCGACAATTTCCTGGAGGCCCGGATTGTCTGCAACACCGACGATCTGAATTCGCTCGGCACATGGACGCTGAGCAGTTACAGCAAATCTGTGAAGGGCCAGCTTGATCCGCTGTCCAAACTAGACGAAAAGGGCCGGTGTGACGACGGGCGGATCCGGATAGAAAGCGGCGATCATGAATACGGATTCAGCACAAAGAATTCCGTTGTCACCCAGTGGACCATATTGGATTTTCTGATGCGCAAGGCAAATCCGGCGCTGGATGTGACGTTTGATCTGTTGCAGGACCTGTCACTGTTCAAGCCCGGCCAGGTCCTGACCAGTGACGACGCGACGGTCGTCAAGCTCAAAGACGGCAGGTCCCTCTCGCTGCAAACCTATGCCCAGACCGGCCACGGCGTCTTGCCAATCCACTACCTGCTCGACGAGCAGAGACGTCCGCAGCTTATAACCAACAGCATCCTCTCCTGGGCCCTGGCTCAGTTGCGGTATTAACACGGATTCTTGCGCCACAGAGAGCAGAGAGAAAGTAAAAAGGACAAAGGCAAAAGGCAAAAGAACCACAGATTTCACAGCCCGGCCTCCGGCCGGAACCAAGAATATGTCTAACCATGAAGAGCATGAAGGACATGAAGAGCACGGCGCGGCCTTTGGCCGCAACCAAACCGTCTCCTCACACCCGTTCGCTGTGCTCACTCAAGGCACGAAGACACCAGGTAGAAACAACTTATATCAACAAATCTTTGTGTTCTTGGTGGCTTTGTGTGAGGCAATCTAATTTACTATCCTATATGAAGATACGATTACGACAGAAACATAATCGAGCAAAAGAAAAAAACAAGAAGATTAAAGATTGTATTACAGATGGACACGGATTCTTGTTCACCACCGCCTGCCCCGTTCGACAAGCTCAGGGCAAGCTCTGAGCGAAGCCGAACGGGAAGAAGCACAATAATCAGACGGACAGGATAAAGGCGGACTTTGTCAAACTACGAAAGACGCTAAATGTCGCGAAAAAGGAAAAAGAACCGCGGATTTCACTGATTACGCGAAGAAAGACAACAATAGGCAATAGTCAATAGCTGTCTTTGTGTCGTGGCAACTAAATCATAAGCCCTCCACCGGAGATGTTGACTCTTGGACTATAGCCAATCCTAAATTTATTTGACAAGGGCTGCGAAGCTTACGGATTTAGACTGGCAACAGGGCGACATACTGGGTCCACATCAATTTTGCAGCATGCTGCAAAATCTCTTCATGGGCAAGGTAAAACTGTCGCATTTTGCGGAGATTTCGCTCTATAGCAAACTAAAGGAATAAGGAAAGGTTACCCTTGATATCCCAACAGCGATTCTACAAACGCACGATTGCAAGAATTAAACCCTGACCCGCTGACCCGCGCTGACCCGCTGACCTCTGACCCGCTGACCTCCGCTGACTGCTGCTGTTAAAGGTGCAGATGGTAAACGATTCATGTACCGCAAGCCAGTTTCACAATCCGCGTGATTTTTGCTCTTGACAGAAAGTGAATATTGACGATAAATATGTGGCCGCGCCGGGACTCGAACCCGGAAGAGCAATCGCCCACCAGTACCCAAAACAGGTGCGTTTGCCAGTTTCGCCACGCGGCCACAAAAACTGAGTTCTGCGTAGACGTAAAGCCCACGCAGAACTCAAGGAACTTTTTTCTTGACGAGTGGTGGCGGTATCGGGTAGAGTGCGTAAATAAGATAGTCAATCATATTGTGCCTCCATGCGTGGCATAGCTGAATCCATTGATTGTCTTATATGAGCCGGGCGTCTGGCGGGACTGTCCCGGCTCAGTCTTTATCATTCCTTCAATTCTTCCCCTACTGGCTGTGTTTCTGTTCTAACCAGTTTGTAGACGCCCCGATCATGCCGAGCGAAAAGGTCCCCACGACGCTTGAGGGTTCCCCGAATATTATTCTTCAACCCTTCTTCTGATGCGCTCGTGGCTCCGCGTTCTTTGACTGCTTTGAGAATCGCAGAGACCGTCATGGGTTTGCCAGCATTTATTAGCACGGCCTCGATGTGACTCGGCATAGAACCTGGGGTTGTCGGGGGTTGTGTACTTCCAAACAAAGACGGTTGATTTCCTGTATCAATAGCCTTCAAACGGACATAAACCGCCTTCTCAACAGCCAGATCGAATTCGAGCCTCTCGATCTTTTTCTCGACTTGTTTTAGTTCTTGTGCTATATTCATGTGTGTACCCTTTAATGATTTTTGGTAGTCTATCCCAAAAACACAATGGGTACAAGAAAAAAACACAGAAAATACCAAAAAAATTACAGCGTATCACTATCGACTATATTCGATATACATATAGTTAGGGGTGCAACATGGCCAAGCGGCATAATAAGCGCGGACCGAAGCCGAACAAGTTGCAGATCGTCGGCAATTGGGAAGATGCTCTGAAAAAGGCGGTTACGAAGAAGAAACCGACGGAAGGTTTGCCGGACAAGGATAAGCCGAAATCAAAATAGTCAGCCGATCCGCGGTTTTTGCGTCTTAGGGCTGGGTGTGCGCTAAATACATACTTCCGAATCTCTTTACTCTGATATTCTGTCCATCTGATGCTCTGAAGAGAAATTGACAATTCCACCACATCCGAATTTCGGGCTATAACTTCCAATTGGGATTAAGCCTCCGATAACGTCTTTTATGTCAATACTCGCTTCACTATTGCGACTGTCAAAATAGTCATCCCCCTCCCAGGGTTTGTTTGGACGAGTACAGGAGCCCTTGGCCTGAATGCCTAAGACTATGGCTCTTTGAATAAATGCTTTCAAGTCGGCCGAGGCTGAGTTGAAACCCACCAACTGCGGTCTATATTGGCCGACCTTGTCCAGGAAAGTGCTGACAATACCCTTTTCCGAGACTTGCTCAGGGTCGCTCAAATCGTGGGGCAGTGACAGTAAATGTAACTTGGTATTGGCACCTGAAACCAATCTCTCTACAGCAGCAACGGAGACTATCCTGCATACCACCGTCTTCAAATACGGCGTGGGGTCTTCATCGGTGGCCCCTCCTTCTCTCCACATATGCCGCAGAACATCCGAATCAGGTGCTTCATCCGGCAAATCATACAAGAGCCTACCCGCAACCGGATCAGGTATCCATTCCGCATCAAAAGCCCACACTCGTTTTTTCACAGTCTTAAACATGACCTTCACTCTATTGGCCAGCCACAACAAGCTACGAACTGAATCGGATTGAAAAGGTATAGCCATATTTCCAGCCTTTGCCGCTGGTATCTTCCTCATGCCCCTGGTTCAGCATTCTCTTTTCCCATTGCCGGGCAGCCGTCTCAGAAGTGAATTGCTGCATAACTTTGAAGTCGTAAGGGTTGCCATGTTCCCGTTTTCTTCTTTCCGGCTCATCGGTAAGTCCTGCATACCTCATAGGCACTCAACCTTCGTAGGATTCTTCTCTATCATGTTTCTCTCCCTTTGTCACTTTATTGGCCAGTCGACGGGGGGCGATTGCTTCATCGATCCATTCTTCTGTCTCCCAAAAGGCCACACTAATTGTCTTCTCGTAAACGACAGCACATAGTATGGGGATCAAAATCATCTCGTGCGCCACGGGCAATGTTGCAGCTCTTGTAGGCAATACGACCGTTCTCAAGAGAAGTCCGCCCCCCCTTGCTATGGGGTACGATATGGTCCACAACAGCCTCATCGAAATCCAAGGCTCGGCCGCACATCTTGCTACCTGACCCGAGTTGACATCGCCCGATAGCTCGCCGATAGAGGATCAGCTTCTCTTCATTTGTGAAGTCCCGCTTCGAGTCAAGGTCAGGTCGCACATCGAGATTAACACCATCGAAGATGAATTGAGTAAGAATCTCATAGCGAGTGCTGATCCTTTCAGAGCCGTCTGTCCCGCGAGACATCGACTGACTTAGCTCTTCGTAAGTGTCATCATTTTCATTTGAATAGTCGCGGCTCATAGCTTCAAGGCGCCGTTGGTCCAAGTGCTCAAAGTTCTCCAGCAGTTTTGGATACTGCGACTCGTCGATCCGGCATGTCTTCAGTACACGAGAGATTGTCCAGTACAAACCGAGGGCATATGATCGATTTAGGGCCGGATTCCTCTGAGGAAAGATCGCTCCCAAAATCCTAACAACCTTCTTGGTCCAACTTGCTATGCTCTTGTCCAAATCCGTTGTCTTGTGCTTGGCATAGAATTTATCGAGTTGCCTCGATGTACACGTTACAATCCTATCCCGCGATTCAAGGTGAAGCATTTGGGAGATAATTCGATGGTGATCTCCTGCAGTATTGTCAAAATTGACGGCATTTGTGAAGAAAAGTAAGCTCGCCAATTCTCGTGCATGCAAGGTGACTTGTGATCCTGCCGCGTCACGTTTCTGCTGAGCGTTAAGTGGAGTTCCATTTTGAAGTCTCAAGAACATATCTCGAACCTCATCAATGGTCGCCCTTTCCAGAATCATGACGGTAAGTAGGCATTGGCCGAAGGATATCCGCTGTTCTGCATTGAGCTGGTCGTATCGTTTGCCTCGCGCCATTGGTGTCTCGTCCAGCGATGTGTAGGGTTCGTGCCAAGCGCCCCGGTAGCAATGTTCGTTTGGAGGCTTAACACCCATAAACTCCAGGATGGTCCTGATGCGTTGCTGACCGTCTACAGCCTCGAAAACGTACGGATTCGGATCATCATTTTCTCGGCGTTTGTGTTCAAGCAACTGCCTGTAAAGCTCTTTCGCTTCGCCATCAGGGTATCCATCTGCCAATGTCCCCTGGTCGATCTTCCAGAAGTAGAACTTGGGGATGTCCAGGCCTCGGAAAATCGTGTCAATAAGGAGCTGTTTCTGTGCGGGTCTCCAAGCATTTTCTCGCTGATACTCCTCGGGTGAAAGGAACAGGTTACCGCACTCAAAGTATGTCTTGACTTGGTCTATGTTCTGTGGACCATTTTGAGTAACAATCACTGTCTATCCTCCTTTTCAATTAGCTCTTCCGGACCTTTCAAGAGCTATTCACTGTTCTTTCTTAGCAGCTATTCTATTGGCCAGCCGCCGTGGGCATCCGCAGGCGTCGGCGGCTTATCTATTTCGTCCTGTAAGCTTGCCACATCTCAAGATTGCTTCAGCCTGAACATTGAGAGAGCATCCTTATCCGTGTTTGAAGAATGGACCTCATGGCCCCTTGAATCTTTGAAGACCAAGTCAGTTAAGTGCATGTTGGCAATGAATGCCCCTTCAATGTTTTCAATGTCTCCACTATCTCTTTTCTTCTTAATTTGCGCGGAAAGTCGATGGGCGATGTACTGGGTTAGACTATGCTGGGAGTCAGTACCTGCCCCACCAAGTTCCTTTCCTAAATCTCCACAAAGAGTAGGATGTCTGCGGGTCAATTCAATAGCTATCTGATACGGCGTCAAGAACGACCTGAGGAAGTGATGCTGATTGTTGAGTGCCGCCATTGAAAGGACTTCGATAACTTTGCGTTCCATGTCGAACTGTTCCCATTTTGTCACAGGACTTCCTCCCAAGCGTTACTTTATTGGCCAGCCGCCGTGGGCTTCGATTGTTTCGTCGATCTGTTTCATTATTTTGATGGTTTCGTTGATAGCAACGGCGATCTTGTGATAGTGCTCGATGTCTTCGGCTGATAGTTTTCGGCCTGCTTTCTTGCGATCGTATAGCCATTTGTAGCAGACCTGGTAGCCGCCTATGTGGAAGTTCCACACCTCTTCGGGCAGGTTGTCGAAATACTGCGTTGTGTTGATATGCAGTTTGCCCTTGCCGTCCTGGGAGTCTGTAAGCTGTCTTTTCCTTTCACCGACTCTGGCTACCACGTTATCGCCGTCTATCGGAAAAGTGGTGATAGGCGTATTCAATCTGTCACTTTTCATAAGGTGCAAGTTGACAAGCTCTCCGCCTAAGCCGACAAGTTGGCGAAATAGATCGACGTTCGCTGTGATCGGCACACGCGGAAAATCTACCTTCAGAAACTCTGCGTATCGTGCGCGATACATCAGGCTGTGGAAGATTGCGTAGATATAATTTAGAAAGTCCTCTGGCCCAAACGTCCTTCTAAGATCCCCCACGCCGTCAGATACAAACACAAGGCCAAGGGCAGCAGTAACCTCGTCGACAAACTCCTTATTAAGATTGGGCCGCCGGCCCTCACTACCAGGAATCCAGCCAGTAGTATCAGTTCCGAGAGTCTCATTGTCAGGGTAGAGATACAAAGGAGCTATGCTCATGATTCCTTTGTTGCTATAGAAAGCTCGATTATCTACTATAAACTGACTGACAAGAAAATGGCTATAAGCATCCCCTGATGCCACCTGTCTCATGAATATCAATCCAAGATTCTTCCCCGCTAACATGTGTCGCATCGTCTTGCGGATGGGGCGGCAAATGAAGCCCCCGGATTTGCCCGTGTAGTACGTGTAGCGACGATCAAACGGACGATATAAGATTGGAGTGATCCTATCTTCAGCCAATGGAGCAGCGTTGATATCGGCCTGCGCAAGATGAACTTTCCAACTTTGCACATCCTTACCGAGCGAATACTTTTCACGAGCATGTTCGGTCGGCAGCGAGGCAAAATCATTGACCGTGCGCCAAACGTCGGCTTTTGCGTTGTGTACTGTCAGAGCATCTCTCGCCGTAACGATGCCCACATTGTTTTCTTTCATAATGTCGCTAATCTTACAGTGCGTTTCGTATTCCTCTCGGTTCGTTTCGTCGTATGGTACAAAGAAATAATGGGGCGAGTTTGGAGTAAGAGGGCAAAAGCCGGATGTGCCAACAGTCTCTTGCCTGAGCATCGTATACTTATGTTCTCGACTTCCCCAAAGTTCAGCATGGCAAATGGAACTCTCGTTCCGACTTGGGATGTTTCGGAACAGAGCGATACCTACACCTTGTTGGATGTCAAAAACATTCGCATCTGGCGAACCATCGGGACATCTTTCTCTCTTCTTCGCATTTCCGTGAAGATCCACAATCTCAATAGAATTGAAACTCTCAATCAATGCCTGTCGCATTCCTCTGAAGGTAGGATTGTCCAAGTAAGCATGGTTAGTGATAAATCCGTGAATACCAGCGCCTACATTATCGAGTCGCCATTGAGAGTATCTAATGAATTTGACATAATCATCCTGGAGCCACACTTTCTTTTCTGCCAAAGGCTGCCCGTCAACTTCATAGTAACTTCTGACTTCAGGACCTTGGGGAATCTGCCCCTTGAGTAATCCGTCTATCCAGGGATTGATATTGAAAGATAATCCAGAATAGGGAGGATTTCCAATGATGACCGTGATGGCATTACTCTTCTTCAGCGTGTTTGCATACTCGGTTTCAACTGCCAACGCGGGATCAAGCGTATCGAGATAGCCGGACGTGTCTACAGCCTCTTCGAGTGTGTTTGTGAGGAATACCTGCACGCGCTTCTTGTCTTGTTCAAAGTTCCCGTACCCAGTCTCATAAAGTTTGATCCCGATCTTCATGTGAGCAATAGCATAAGGAGCCATCATCAGTTCAAAACCGAACACCCTCGGCAACAAACAATCCGGGACATATCTGTTCCACAAAGCTGTTATTTCAGCTTCACTCTTGCCTTGGCTTTGCCAGTAATCGGTCATTGTCTTGTAGATGAGGTCTATAGTTTCCACGAGAAACGTCCCCGTGCCGGTAGCAGGATCGAGTACTTGGACAAAGTACTCATCCTTAGATATACCTTTGGGAAGTTTTAGGTTAGGATGATCCTTCATAACCTGCGCCCATGTTGAAGTATCAGCAAGGCCGAGAGGCAGATTGAAATCACACTTAAGAACCTCATGGACACTGCGAACGATGAAGCTTACTACCGGCTGAGGGGTATAATAAACTCCCCTGGATTTGCGTTTCTGCTTGTCATATTCTTTCAGGAACAACTCGTAGAAATGTATAACCGGGTCCTCATTTGGGTTCTTGTTGCCGAAGTCCCGTAGGATGGCATCGAAATCAGTACGTTCATCTTTCAATGTTGAAATAATGTCATTTATACCAAGCTCATCAAAGTCGATTCCGGTAAGTTGTTCAGCCTCTGGACTCCAGCGGCGTGCGCCAACATCAAAGAAGCTTTCCATAACTTCCTTGAGGAATGGATTCGTTGGTAGAACAAGTTGCCTGACTCGTTCGGCAGCAACTACGGCCACTTCGCCGGACACGTGACCACGGATAGCAGTATAAAGCAGGCCATAAGCGATAGTCTGGGCGTACATATCGGCAAAATCATCTTCCGTCAGGTCGTGAATGAGAGCGGTCTTGAATTTGGCCATTGTCTTTTTGAATCGCCCACCTTCAGTCTCATACCTGAGGATTTGCTCCGCATATATTCTCACCGTTCTTGCAAGCTGGGCCAGTTCCTGTGCCAGTCTCTTGGAAGTGGTGATAGTGTGTCTGTGTCTAGTCGTGAATGCCCAAGCCCAGTTTTCTTTCCACGCTTCGACATCCACATCAGGATCGAATCTTAAATGGCCTAATTCATTCAGGCAGCGATCAATGTGAAGTGGAGTATCCTGTCCATCCCAGCCAATGACCTTCAGTGTTGCCGATTGGTTTTCAACTTCTTGGTGAAAATGGGCGAATGTAATTGCTCTTTCATCCTGCTGACCAAACGAATTTATGAAAAGCAGGTCATTCATCTGCCAGCCAGGTAAATTCGATTTCTGAGAGGTTGGACGTTTCTTGACTACGAGCTTTTGCAGCACTTTGCGGAGTACCACAACTGGCAGCCTCTTTGGTTCAAAATCAATGTAAAAAATACCCCAAGGCTGATTTTCTGCCAGAGGGCGTAACTGCTTGATGAAGTTAATGTTAACTGCTACATCTTCGGATAGGCCTAATTCTTCAGGGTCATAATCAAAGTAAAGATTCTCAATATCCTCCGCTTCCAAAGGCCATTCGAGTTCGTCCCTCAGAAAAACAATGAGTGATTCAAAATCGTCAACCTGTCTTATTTTATCAATATTCAGCGGGGTCATATTGCCCTCTCCTGATTAACTAATCTCCATCCAGGCCAGAAGTATCGGCTTTGCTCCGATGGGAGCTTGTATATCTTTGAGATAGGTGTTCTTGATTTGCTTCTCGATGGCCTTGCGATCCCCAGCGAGCTTTGTCACACCCTGCTCAACAACTCTTTCCGTTCCCTGAGAGCATCGTACAGCGGTCCAGGTGTTCTCCGGTACTTCGGAAATCCTGCCGGTTTCGGGGTCTCGGAAGTACCATTTGACTTCGCCTTTCACGTGAGTTTCGGGATCGTATTTCTCGGTGGTGAGTTCCATAAGATTTTGAGCGGCCTTGCCGACAATCGGGGGCATACGATAGCAGGTGAATAAACCGCGTTTGAGGTTCGGCTCAAGGTGTTGAATCTCTTCGCCTCTTCTGTTGAGAATAGGGCCGAAGCCCGCACCGGCGTTCTTGCCGCTGAACAGCCGCCGAGGTAGATTCGGAAGAGATTCCCACAGTTCCGGATTCTCCGCTTCAATTCTCTGCTTTTCCAGCCGCATTAGTTCTTCAGTAGATTCCTTGCCCTCGTAGCGTTCGTTGAAGAGCTTCATCGCCATATCCGGGTCATCGGGACTCAATAGCGCACCTTCTATGCCGAGCGTCTTGTTTATGCGCAATATCTTGCCGTCCAGTCTTTGCTTTAGATGCAGCAAGTCTTCTATTTCTTTCGGCGGAAGGAAATTCCAGAAGTAGACTTTTCCTTTCAGGTCCGGGGCACGATCAATCATTTCCTCTATGGCCGGATCCAGACGCCTATCGACACGGCCAATACGCTGCATCAAGCGCACAGGATTCCAGTGCAGATCATAGTTGATAATGAGACAGGCATCTTGCAGGTTCAGGCCTTCCGACAGCACGTCAGTCGAAATGAGCATGTCTATGGGATTGTCGAGGCATTTTGAGAGTTCGCTTTCGCCGAGCAGGTCTTTGTCGATATCAGCACAATTGTAGTAAGGGGCAAAACGCTTGATGACCATTTCCCTGTTCTTGACGTTTCTTCCGCTGTCCACTTGTTGCACATTTTCAAAGCCAGCTTTCACAAGTTGATCTTCAAGGTAACGTGCCGTGTTTCTAAACTCGCTGAATATCAGGACCTTCTGATTCTGTAATAGTTCATCTTCTTGGAGCAGTTTAAGCAGTTTCTGGAGCTTGTCGTCTTTTTCGGGATCTTCTTCCTTGCCTTCCTTGTCTTTGATGTAGAAACGACGGTATATTTTGCTGAGAAAACCTGTCATAAGCTTCATGTCTTCGAGGACATCCTGAGCCAGCTTCTCGATATCGAGTTCTTCGGGCTTGAAATCGTCCGACGGCTCATAAAGCCCTTCATCTTCTTCGTTTTCTGTCTCGGACTCCTCTTTGTCCAATCGCTGTAGAATGTGATCCTGAGTGAGCTTCCACCATCGCCTGTTGTCGGTAGTCCACGCCTCGAAAACCTCAGGCGCGTATCGCTTGAGAAAGTCCGCCATTTTCGCCAGCAGGTCTTCTACACTGGCCTCGAACGCTTTGAATGAGCTTTCGAGCCGCTTCAATAGCAGAGTGCGTATCAGGCCCACAACCCGCTTTTGATATTCGGCCTTTCGTTTATCCGGGTCCTTGTGGTACGCCGACGTATTGTATATAGCCAGCGTCAAGAAAGGAGATTTCTTATCGAAGGCTTCTTTCATTTCTCCGTACAGGGTCTCGTATACACTCTTGAGAGAATACTTCACGACTCTTGGTTTTTGCTTTTCCGGGAATAGAGGAGCGTCTCTGTCTGATCCTTCTGACTTCTTGACGTAGGTTCGACTTCTCTGTATGAGAACATTTCGCAGCAAGTCGTCGGTGCGCAGAAAATCGTCGTCCCCCGCGACCTCTGAAATTTCTGTTTCGGGATGGTCCTTTTCCATCCTCTTCTCTGCATCGAGGAAGTGAGCCCGCAGGTTCTGAATCCTTATGCTGGCAAAATGATCTTTCTTGCCCTGCGCGAAATAGTTGATGAGGTGGTACAAGTCGTCCAGCGAATTATTGATCGGCGTTGCTGTCAGCATGTATAGCTTCTTATCAGCCGCCAAGTCCATGAACAACTGGCCTCTGTTGGCTCTTGGATTTCGGAAGTGATGAGCTTCATCAACAATTATTACATCAGTGTTGTTCCTGTAAAAGTCAAGGTCGTCTGGTATTATCCCCTCTGGCCTTCCGAAACTCGTATGGCGTTCATAGTCCAAATACTGCCTTACGGCTCGCGGATAATGCGGCTTCAAGTACCTATCAATGTTGGCTCTCCAAACACTTTGTTCCGCTGATTTTGGGACAACCAAGAGTATCTGTTTCTTCTCGTAGATACACCGCTCCAGTATCATCAGACCAATAAAGGTCTTTCCAAGCCCGACACCGTCACAGACGAGAGCGCCATTCCATGTTTCGGCAATCTTCAAAGCCTGGTGATATCCATCCCTCTGATATTGGGACAGCTTCCAATATAGAACCGACTCGTTCAGTTCCCATTCATCCTGGGTCTTCTCACGCCCTGCAAAAAACTCGTAAAGGGCTTTTGCATAGATGGTGAACGGATCATATTCTTTCAAGTGGGGTTCTATGACCTTGAGCAGTTCCTCCCTGACTTCCTCTGCATCTTTCCATACGTCTTCATACCATTTCCGAAGGTTCTCGATATGAGCCTGGTCTGTGCTGAACAGGTTCAGTTCCACATTTTCTGTTAGGCCGGGTTTCGTGAAATTGGAGCTGCCCACAATGGCAAAATCGACAGGGCTGGCCTCCTTCGACTCCATTAGGTAGGATTTTGCATGGAACTTTGCCTTTGAATAGATCCTAAGCGCTATTTGCCTGGCGATGATTGCTTCTCGAACAGCGACCAAGCCCGTCAGGGCGTCGTCGCGCTCCTTTTCCCGCTCAATACTATCCTTGGATGCCTGGAGCAGAGCCTGGACAATCTCCCGCTTGGTCCGCCGGGTTGTTTCATCTCCCATGAGAATACGGATTCTATCAAGCTCTTGCCAAAGGCCCTCCAAAAGCAAGAATGAGCCGATTTCAAACACGCCCGTGGCAACATCCATTCTTTGGAGGTGCGGCAAGAGTCTCCGAAGTGCTTGAAGTAGCTTGTTCTCGCCTCGGTTGTCTATTATGACCGGCAATTTTTCCGCCATATCGCCAATTCCTAAACTATCTCTGTGCGATGCAAACCTCTCAAAAAACTCGAACCTAACATCCAAGGCCCACAAAATCAACCAGATTCCAAGTGCCAAAGCCCACAAATCCAGCCGAAGACGGGGGGGCAGGTTTAGGATGGCTCGGCGTGATCCGCAGCAGATGTGTTGCACTTCGCGTGCTAATCCGCATCCCGCCGATTATTCAATCCGGACAACGACCAGAAAAATATCGAAAAAATCGGTTTTGGGTATTGAACAGCTAGTCAATTGACGAACATATACTAGAATATAATCCTGCACAATTCGTGAAAGAGTGGGCACGGTTCAATACAGTTGAGCTAGAGCGGATAGCAAAAATGAATAAGTTAATCAAGACAGATACGTATACCACCCTGGTGAACGATATTGCCGAGCTTTACAATCGTGCACGTCAGACGCTGGTTGAGTCTTATTGGCAGATCGGCAGGCGAATTGTCGAACAGGAACAGCAGGGCGAAAGCAACGCAGCTTACGGTAAAGAGCTAGTAGAACGCCTTTCGGAAGATCTATCCAATAAATTGGGTAGTGGATTTTCCGAGAGGAACCTCTATAGAATGCGACAATTCTACCTGGCTCACAAGATTTCGCCGCCGGCGGCGGAATTGAGTTGGAGTCAACATGTTGAGTTGTTACCGGTAACAAACAAGGCCATCAAGCAGTGTCTTGAACGTCAAATTGTCTGTGACCACCTGTCGCGAAGACAGATCCGGCAGGAGGTCCGTCAGATCGAAACTCAAAAGAGAAACCCTGCACAGGATAAGACCAGGGTAGTTTTACCACAGCCCGGCCGCCAACAGCCGCTACAGTGCTATGAATTGATTGCTCCTGATAGAATAGCCCGCTCCAGAGGGACTGTTATTGTGGACTGCGGATTCAATATCTGGCGCGAGATTAACCGGCGGGATGCCAAATTGCACGCTGATCCGTCCTATACCTATCCGGCGAAGGTCGAATCCGTCATTGACGGCGATACCCTGTGGGTGATTGTGGATTGTGGTTACGGAATCCTGACACGCCAGAAGCTTCGTCTGCATCTTATTGATACTCCTGAACGCCGAACGCCTGAAGGTGAAAGGGCCACGCGATTTGTCAGACGTGTGCTTGGAAAAAGTCCCGACATCGTTATCTGTACACACCATTACGATAAATACGCACGGTACCTGGTCGACATCTTTTACCTGCCCGACAGTACGAACCCCAAAGCGATTTACGGGCAAGGTATATACCTCAATCAACAGCTCCTCGATAAGGGACTTGCACGACAGTGGAAGCCGTGATTCTTGTAATCCGCGAAATCCGCGGTTTCTTTGCCTTTGTCCTTTTTACTTTCTCTGCGTCCATCCGCGCTAATCTGCGGTTTCAATTTAGTGTCTATTAGTGTTAATTAGTGGTTCCTTTTCATACAACCCCGCCTTCATCTTGTCATCCCGTCTGATGATTGTCTTTCTTCGTCCTTCTTCTTGCCCTCCGCGAAATCCGCGCAATCTGCGGTTTCAATTTAGTGTCTATTAGTGTTAATTAGTGGTTTCAGTTCTTTGGTTGCGGCCAAAGGCTGCCCTGGGGAATCCGCGGTTTGTCTAAATGGATTCCTCGGCTGCGCCATAGCCGCTGCGCTCGGAATGACCACCTTGCAATACGATATACGCTGACCTCTTTTTTCATAAGTCCCTTCGACATGTTGTTCGCAAACGATTAGAATAGACGGACCGAAAAGTGCGAAAGTTCACGTAAGAATAAGGAGAAGACTATGAAACGCGCCATATGTTTCGTGACATGCATGCTCTCTATCACCGCGGCCGCTCCGGCGAAGACGGTCACGACCGGCTCTCTGGTCGAAGAAATGGTCGATATGGTGAATCTGACCGGATTTCCAAATCCTTATTACAAGACTGTGCAATACTCCTCGTACGATCATCGCAGCCGAGTGCCGGGCACTGCCGACTGGTTCGCCAACTCCGACGGATTTGGCGGAGAGCCTGTCGGCAACTTCGAGAAGATACTGACCCCTCCGAATGAGGAGGGGATCGGCGAGTACCTCATCTGCGACCAGACGGGCCCGGGGGCCATTGTCAGGGTTTGGACGGCCGCTATCAACGGTACGATCAGGATGATTCTGGATGACTCGGCCGAACCTGTCTACGATGGCCCGGCTGCAGAGTTCTTCATGCACCCTTACCTTAGGTTTTGCTCGGCTGGGGGCCTGGATGAATCGCTTTTTGACGGTACGTTTCAGCAGCGAAACGCCTGCTACTTTCCAATCCCGTTCCAAGAACGCTGCCGCATAATCTGGAAGGGCAATATCCAGAAGATTCACTTCTACCAAGTCCAGATCAGATGTTATCAGCCCGGTACGAAAGTCGAAACCTTCGAGCCCGAGGATTTGAAGCGCTATCGTAAGACCTTTGAATCGGCCGCGCACGTCCTGGCCAATCTGGAAGGCTGGGCTTGTCAATCGCAACTCGAGCCCGTCGCGCTGCACAAGCAGATTGCCGCCCGCCAGACGGTGGAACTGCTCGCCCTCGACGGGCCCCTGGCAATCGAGCAGCTTACCCTCAACATAACCGCCGCCGATACCGACGCGGCCCTGCGCCAAACCATCCTGCGCGTCCGCTTTGACGACCACACATGGGGACAGATCCAGTCGCCCCTGGGTGACTTCTTTGGCGCCGCTCCGGGAATCAATCCGTATGAATCCGTACCATTTTCGGTCAAAGCCAATGGTGACATGACCTGCCGCTTTGTCATGCCCTTTGCCAAGTCCTGCACTATCGGCGCCGAAAACAGAGGCGATCAATCTGTCGCCGTCAGCGGATCGGTCCTGCCTATGGCATACGAGTGGAATCCGGAAAGCTCCCTCCACTTCCAGGCCCGCTGGCGCGTCGATCACGACCTGGTCGCCGACGGGCGTAACGTTCAGGATATGCCCTATCTCGTCGCCCAGGGCCAAGGGGTCTATGTGGGTTCGACGACAATGCTGCTCAACCCGAATCCCGTCCCCACACCTTACGGCAACTGGTGGGGTGAAGGCGACGAGAAGATCTTCGTTGACGATGACACGACGCCGTCCACGTTTGGGACCGGCAGCGAGGACTATTACAACTATGCCTGGTCCTCACCCGAGATTTTCATCTTTCCCTATTGCGGCCAGCCGCGCAACGACGGTCCCGCCAACCGCGGTTTCGTAACGAATAATCGCTGGCACATTCTCGACGCCTTGCCCTTTAGGAACCATCTCGCCTTTTACATGGAACTCTATAGCCATGAACGCACGCCGGGTGTTTCGTATGCCCGGATCGGCTACCATTACGCCAGGGCCGGCCTGCGCGACGACCATGTGCCAATCACCGGCGAGGACGTGCGTCACCTGCAATTGCCGCCCAACTGGCAGCCGGCGGCGCGCATGGGTGCGGCAGGTGGCACGTTCTACCAGGCGGAATCTATCCTAAAGAGTTCACCTCGGGAATCGGAGACGATCCAGGGCAATCTTTGGGCCGGGGGCAAGCTGTTTGTTTGGCAGCCCAAGGATCGGGAAGTTTTGGAGCTGCGACTCGATGTCCCCGAGACGCGCAATTATGTCATTCACATCGTTGCGGCGTTAACGCCCAAAGCGGGCCGGTTCTATGCCACCGTTGGCGGCAAGTCCATCGGCCTCGGCGACGAGAACAGTCCAATCAACCTGAACGTACCTTACCGTACACTTCTGCGCAATTTCTCATCTCGCAAGATGGAGCTTAAACAAGGCGGACACATCCTGACAATTCACAATGCCAGCCCGGCGGCCGGCGCCGAGCTGGGACTCGATTTTATCTGGGTGCAGAAGAAGTAAGCGGCCGCGCAGAAATAGATTCACAATTTAGAGGGAGTAAATTGGCGTTAGATTTGGTCGCGCCGATTGAGCGAATCCGGAGGCGTAGCTATTCTACGTCGAGGAATTCGCGATTGAGAAGCGGCCGAAGATAATGTCAAGATTGCCCCTATAAATGTGAAGTTGTTTTTGCGCGGCCGCTAAGTACATAGTGTTCCGCTTGCTCCGGAGACCATTGTGACGTTATGGCCATCATCCTTTTTGAGGACGCGACATCACGTCAACTCAGGCCTAGAATCTTCCTGTTGGTCTCAACGTCGGTCCGGCCGCCGGCAAAATCATCAAACGCCACCTCGGTGGTTTCGATTATATGGTCGGCTATGAACGGGGCTCCCTCTTTGGCGCCCTGCTCGGGGCTCTTGAGGCAGCATTCCCATTCGAGGACGGCCCAGCCGTCGTAACCTGCCTCGGCGAGCAGGGTGAATATCCGGGTGAAATCCACCTGGCCGTCACCGAGTGAGCGGAACCGGCCCGCCCGCTTCGCCCATGATTGGTACCCGCCGTAAACGCCGACGCGTCCCGACGGTCTGAACTCCGCATCCTTTACGTGGAAGGACTTTATGCGCCGGCCGTAGAGTTGTATGAACTCGAGATAATCCAATTGCTGAAGCAGAAAATGGCTTGGGTCATAACACAAACACGCAGCCGGGTGGTCGGCCGAGATATCAAGGAACATCTCGAACGTAGCGCCGTCGAAAATGTCCGAGCCCGGATGCAGCTCGAAGGAAATCGCGATGCCGTTTTCCTGTGCAAGGTCGAGGGCGGGCTTCCAGCGTCTGTGGAGTTCCTTGAATGCTTCTTCGATCAGTCCGTCTGGTCTTTGCGGCCAGGGGTATACCATGTGCCACGCAAGGCCCCCCGACAAGACGGGCACGCTGGCCAGCCCCAGGTTTACCGATGCGATAACGGCTTTCTTCAATTCTCCCGTCGCCCATTCGACTCTTGCGGTGTCGTTCAATCCTTGTGGATAAAAAGGCTGAAAGGCGACCTCATACGCCGGGTGAATAGCCAGGGCCTGGCCCTGAAGATGGGCCGACAACTCCGTGATCTCCAGGTGAATCTTCTGAAGCTTGGCTTTGAGGTCATCGCAATATGTCTTTGACTCGGCGGCTTTGTCAAGGTCGAAGACTCGGCGGTCCCACGTTGGAATCTGGACGCCTTTGTAGCCCAGAGAGGCCACCCATCTGCTGATGTTCTCAAGATTGTCGTAAGGCTCTTCGTCGCGCAGAAACTGGGCCAAGAAGATGCCGGGGCCTTTTATATTGCTCATAGCGGTCTCCCTTATTCTGCCTGTCGGATGCAATCGCGTATCAGTCGTGACATTGCCGGGCCATCCGTGCCCTGGGCCCGCAATTCTCTGGCTCCGTTTTCGTTCATTAAATCGACAACGCTCTGCGCCAATCTAAGGTTCTCCACGGACAATTTCATGAAATCTATCGCGTCGTCCCTGTACGGAAACAGATCCAGTCCATACCAGCCGTCGTATCCCATCTGATCCAGCACGTATACGACGCTAACTAGGCGGATGAAGTTGGCACAGCCCGGTGGAATATCGCAGTCGGCCTGCTGATCATTGTCGTCGAAATGTGTGTGGAACAGCTTTTTCGCCCTTAGGACCAGGGAGAACATGTCCTCGACGTTTTCCTTGGCAATCAAGCTGTGACCGATGTCGATGTTGATTCCGAAGTTCGGATCGTTGACTTCCTGAACGACACTCAGCGCCGCGGCCGTTGTCCCCATCATGATCCAGGATCGCGGCTCGAACGGCTTGGGTTCGACGCATACTTTGGTGGCGTATTTGTTCTCATGAAGGTATTCGAGAACCTGATGCACGGAATCCACGTAGCGGTCGTAGAGGCCGACGTAGTCTGTCTGGAGAGGAAAATCGTTGCCGTCGGTTGCGGGCCAGAGAACGCTGATGGGAACGTTGAACCTTGCGCCCATGTCCAGCGCCCATTTGACCCGGTCCACTGCCGCAGCACGGACCTTCGGATCGGTGTCGCCAAGGGCGCCGAACTTGTAGCGTTTTTCAGTCCACGTGTGGCCGCAAAGCTGCACCATTTGAAGGTTGTAGTCACTGAGTATTTTTTCGATTTCGCCGGCGTTCTTCTCGTCGATCTCCGTCGGGACGTGCAGCTCGATGCCGTCCACGTCCTCGGTTTGGCCGATAGCTTTGATGCGGTCAAGGACGGCAACCTCCTCGCCGAAGCCGTTAACGTTGAAGCGGTCCCGAAGGTTCGTCATACCCCATATACCCATACATATTTTATTGTTCATGGCTACCTCACTTTCTTCATAGGGCTAATTACAATGGAACGTCGTGTCTTATCTATTTGTCATTGCGATATTGAATCAAGACCATAATTCCGGGCCAGTTCACTTCCATTCCGTGCACCATCTTCCCATTGATCTTGGGGGTCTTGCCTGTTTTCAGAGCGTTCCTGCCCTGTTTGAAACAGCCAATGTCGTCTATGGTGACGCGATGTGCGTGGTACTGGTATTTGCCTCCTTCACTATCGAAAACTTTTTTGCCGTTAATATAAACACCTTTCATATAGCCCGGACTCCAACTGGACCAGACAAGCTGGGCCGCGATGGCTTTGCTTGGATCACCGGCTACGTCGAAAAGCTCTTGTTTCTCGCCGCGTCTTGTCACCCATGTTTTCGGGATGTCGTACGGTTTGCACAGCTCCACCGACAAGCCAGGGCGCACGAGACCAAGATCGCCGACGGCCTCGGTGACATAAACCATGCCGGTGCTGTCAATGATCCTGGCCGCGATTTTTGTCTCCTGCCTTTGGTCGGGCGCCCAGGATGTGTCCCATGTCACGTTGTAAGGCTCATCGGTCGCCGAGCCGATGTGGTTCAGGATTTGCCCGTGGAAGAAATGATAGTGCCATTGGCGGTAAATGCCGTCGCCTTCGAAGTTAACGTCTTCGTAAAGGCCGATGTAGTCCACCTGCCTGATCTTTCCGTTTGGACTGCGCGCTGCGGCAGTCAGCGTTGCCGATCGACCCAGGTTGTCGCCGGATTTGGGACTTGTAATCTCCCCGGTCGGGTGCGGCTTCTTCGCCGGGTCATAATAGATGCGGAAGTGCACACCGTAGATAAGATTTTGGGGCCAATTCCAGGGATGTTTTGTGTCGACTCTCATCTGGAAGCGATTGTCTTTTCCATGGTTGAGGCAGCTCAGCGGGATGCGAACCCTCGGATAGAAGTGGTGCTGATAGGCGGATTGCGGCGCGGGGATGCCCGCCGCTTCGGGAATGTAAATCCAATCGCTGTCGTTGATCTGAATCGCCAGACCGGTTGTTCCGTCGTGGCACAGAATCTTCTCGACAACTACCTCGGCCTTGGTTGCATGTTCCAGGTCAAAATCGTGCTCGAGGGCAATCGACCCCTCATAGCCGACTCGGCCGCCAACGCGCAGAGATCCGCCTGCGTTGCCGCCTTCTTTGTACCACATGTATTCGCGGAACACGTCGCCGCCGGCCGGCTGTGAAAATGCGCTGACATTCGGCATGATCGCGACAGCCAAAACCAGCAGCATCCATCTAATTCTATTACCCATCTTACCTGCTCCTTAAGAATTCATGAAATTCCCAAATCCGGGGTGAACAATGCGTTCAATATCTTCTTGTACGAACCTATCAATGTCTGCCTGACGGACCGCAGCGGTGGCGCCCGTCTGGGTGGCTACTATCGCACCGATCACATTGCCGAATTCACAAGCTGCAGCGAGACTCTCGCCTCCAAGAGTCTTATGTACGAAGCCTGCGGCGAAGGCATCGCCCGAGCCGAGCGAGTCGGCAAGTTTGACCTTGTAGCCCGGCACGTAGACCTGCCGCCCATCGCCGGAAGCCGCAAAAACTCCTTTTTCAGCCAGTGTCACCAGGCACTGTTTTATAGACCACTTGTCCACGATTTGCGTGCAGAATTCCGGCAGGCTATGGTGCGAAATGTTCAGCATCCTTCCAATCTCGCGGGCCTCGGCCTCGTTCAATTTCAAGACATCGGCTTTCTCTAAGGAAGAAGTAATCGTTTCCAGGCTGTAGCATTCCTTTCGCAGATTTATGTCCAGAAGTTTCAGCCCTGTGGCTGCTTCTTCGAGGAGCCGCTCGATTGTCTTGCGCGATTCGGCGGCCCTCTGGCTCAGCGTCCCAAAGCAAAGACAGTCTGCTGTCGATGCGGCATCGAGAAGCTCTTGGGTGGTCTCGATCCGGTCGTACGCAACGTGCGGCACGATGAAATAGTCGGGATTGTTCTGTTCGTCAAAGCCGACTTCAACCGTGCCTGTAGGCAGTTCATCATCCCATTGTATAAATCGTGTATCCAGGCCCGATCGGATAATTTGCTCATGAGCTTTGCGCCCGAGTTCGTCGCGGCCGAGCCGGCTTATCATAAGATCCTTATCACCGAGTGAATTCGCTCTATAGACGAAATTAAATGGAGCCCCGCCGAGAACCGTACATGACGGCAGGATGTCCCAGAGCACTTCACCGAATGCGAGTATTGTCTTCATTTCTCCACTGTCGACATCAACCCTTATCAACGATGCCCATGACGGCCTCCAAAGTTACCTGCACGTTCGGCGGATCGCCAAGTTCGCAGACCACAAGATCAGCCTCTTCGAAATCTTCATTCTTCGTATACCCGTTTGTGGTGACTACGCAACACATGTTGGCGGCCTTCGCTGCGAGCAGTCCGTTGCGGCTGTCTTCGACTACGATGCACTCGGATGGTTCGACGCCCAGTCTCTGCGAAGCAAGGTTATATACTTCAGGGTCCGGTTTCTTTCTCGAGACCACATCTCCGGCTAATATCTCGCTGAAACGCGCCTTTCGCTCGGGGCCGAGCAGTTTTTCCGCCACGAGATTGACCGCCCGCTCATTAGACGTAGAGCAGATTGCCAAAGTGACGTTCGCGGCGATGGCCTCATCCACGAGTCTTGCAACACCGGGTCGCAAGGGCAGCTCTCCCGATTCGATAATCTGCATGAACAGGTCCGTTTTGAGTTTGTGCAATTCTTTAATAAGAGCGTCTTTGTCCGCGGCGTCGGCAGGCCAGCCGTTGTTGTCGAAGTAGTGCCGCATGCGTTCCTTACCGCCGGCGACTTCCAGGAGCTTGCCGTATAGCTTTATGTTCCACTCTATGTCATAACCTTTTTCCGCAAATGCCTTGTTAAACGCGACTCTGTGCCCATCCCGCTCGGTGTCTACCAGGACTCCGTCGCAGTCAAAAATGAGCGCCTTCATCTTAGCTCTTTCCATGGAATGTCTCTCATTGTCAGGACCGGTGGAGGAAATCGCGGCCAGGACATCTTGTTTGAGTATGCGTCCGTCCGGTCCCGTGCCCTCGATCGTGCTCAAATCAATATCGTGCTGGCGAGCAACTCTTCTTGCCGAGGGCGATACGGAGACTCCCGGTTTCGACGACCGTTCAGTTTCTTCCTTGCTGCGTGCTCTTCTCGATGGCGTCACCTCGGTCGTTGTTTCGGCTGTTGGTTTCGCCGCCTCAATGATCTCTCCGGGTTCTCCAACGTATGCTATCGGATCGAGCACCTTGACCTCGGCGCCTGCATCATACAGGATCTTGAGCACCACGCCCGACTCATACGCTTCGACCTCAAACGTTGCCTTGTCCGACTCTACCACCGCGACAACGTCGCCTTTGTTCACGTAGTCGTTCTCTTTCACTCGCCATTCGACGATGGCGCCTGTCTCGATATCCTGCCCCACCTGGGGCATGATGATTGGTCTGGCCATTCTATGGTCCCCTGCATCAAGCCATTCCGGCACTGCCGAACAGATTTATATTCTTAACAATACCGACCTTGAGTTCGTTGAACTGGGCGTCGATAACTTTCAGCGGATCATACTCTGTATCGTGTGCATTGTGGTAGGCAACGAATCCGTCGATGAACGCATATTTCAACTGGGTCGATATGTTTACCTTCGCGCAGCCGAGCGAGATGCACTTCTTGAACACCTCGTCGGCAAGCCCCGTCCCGCCGTGAAGAGCGATAGGCGGAGTTGTCGCGGCGGCGATTTCTTCGAGCAAATCGTAGGCAATCTTAGGCACGCCCTTATATACGCCGTGAGCGGTGCCGATCGCGGGCGCGAAGCAATCCGGGCCGACTTGGGCACAGAATTCTATTGCCTGCTCGGGGTCGGCCAGATGCGCATCCTGCTGTTTGACATGAATGTCGTCTTCGACGCCGACGATGGCTCCAAGCTCGGCTTCGACAGTGACGTCCTTCGGCCTCGCCATCTCCACAACCTGCTTGCTTAAAGCAAGATTCTCCTCGAAAGGCTTCGACGATGCATCGATCATCACGGAACTCCAGCCTGCGTCTATGCAATCGGCGATAAGTTGCAGATCCTTGCAGTGATCGAGGTGCAGAGCGATCGGCACTTTCGATGGTCCGGCAAGCTCCTTGACCCAGGAGATGATGGCCGAGCAGCCCCAGAAGAGAACCGTCTTGGCCGATGTTTGAATGATGACAGGGGCACTGGTCTCTTCGGCAGCCTGGACGACAGCCCTGGTGGAATTGTAGTCCAGGATGTTGAAGGCGCCGACGGCATAACCGGCGTTGCTTGCTTTGCTCAGCATCGCTTTCATGTTCTCAAGTGACATTGTCTTCCTTCCTACCTGGTTTTTCCTACAGATGTAACACTCTTTGTACGGCTTCTATGATGTCGGCTTCCTGTGGCACGCAAGCCTTCTCAAGCTGAACGTTGAACGGTATCGGCGTGTTCTTACCCGCGACAATTTCGATCGGAGCGTCGAGATAATCGAACGCCTCGGCCTGGACTATGGATGCGATATCGGAGGCCACCCCGCCCCTGCGAACCGCCTCCTGTACGATCACCAGATGCTCAGTCCTCTTGACCGATTCGAGAATGAGCTGCTTGTCCAGAGGGACCAGCGTTCGCGGATCGATCACTTCGGCTTCGATTCGGCGAGCGGCGAGTTTCTCCGCTGCCGAGAGGACCCGCGGCACCATGTTGGACCAGGCTACGATCGTCACATCGCTTCCGCCGCGCTTGATATCACCGACTCCCAGTTCCACCGTGTACTCGTCCTGAGGTACCGGGCCCTCAGTCATATACAGCAGCTTGTGTTCGATGAAGATGACGGGGTCGTCGTCTCTTATGGCGCTCTTGAGCAAGCCCTTGGCGTCGTGGGCGGTCGAAGGCATCACGACTTTCAGGCCGGGGACATGATAATACCACGCTTCGAGACTCTGCGAGTGCTGGGCGGCCAGCCCGTTGCCGCTGCCTCCCTGCGTCCTGAGGACCATCGGGACCCGGCCTTTGCCGCCGCTCATGAACCTGTACTTGGCGGCCTGATTTACAATCTGATCGATGATCAAAGACGTGAAGTCCACAAACAGTATCTCCACCACCGGCCGCATCCCCGTTATAGCGGCGCCAACACCCGCTCCGGTGAAGCTTGCCTCGGCTATGGGCGCATCGATGATCCGGCGGGGCCCGAACTCGTCGAGCAGACCGACGGTGACTTTGTAAGAGCCGCCGCGTTGACCGATACCTCCACCGATGACGAAGACACTTTCGTCACGCCGCAATTCTTCCCGCAGCGCCTCGTTGAGAGCCTCTCGGTACTTCAGTTGCCTGACTCCGCTCGCCCCTGGTCTGCCCTTATCTTCACTCAATTTTGCTCAACCTCTTTGAGAAATTCTTCCACCGAAGGCGCCGGACAATCCTTCGCATATTCGACCGCCTGCTCCATCGCCTCCAGCACCTGTTGTTCGATAGTCGTTATGTCACACTCGCTGCACTGGCCCTGTGCCGCGAGATGCTCTCGGGCCAGTTTTACAGGGTCTCTGGCCTTGTAGTACTCGAGCCTCTCTTCGGGCATATACAATCCCGGGTCGTTCACGTGATGCCCTCCGTGGCGATAGGTTTTCGCCTCTACCATTACCGGGCCTTTGCCGCTTCGACAGGCTTCGATCGCTTCTGTGGTTTTCTCGTAGACTGCCAGGACATCATTGCCGTCCACGGCGTAAGCCGCTACCCCATACCCTTCTGCCCGTCTGTGGAGGTCGGGGATCCGGCTCATCTCCTCGATCGGGCTCGAAACCGCGTATTGATTGTTCTCCAGGACAAACACCACGGGCAAATCCCATATCGCCGCCAGATTCAGAGACTCGGCGAAAACTCCGTTGTTGCATGCCCCGTCGGAGAAGAAGATCGCCACGACCTGATCGCCTCCTCTGACATATATGCCGAGACCCGCGCCGACGCCGATCGGGATGCCGGCGCCGACGATCCCGTTGGCGCCGATGTTGCCTGTTTTTAGGTCGGCGATGTGCATGGATCCACCCCGGCCGCGGCAATAGCCGGCCTCTCTGCCCAGGACTTCGGCCACCATCTTCTTCAGCTCACCGCCTCTGGCGATGCAATGGCCGTGACCGCGATGCGTGCTGACGATATAGTCATCCTTGCGCAAAGCCGCGCAGACACCGGTGGCAATAGCTTCCTCACCAAGGTAAGGATGAAAGTAGCCGATAATCAAACCCTGACGATAGAGCTTGATACACTCGGTCTCAAACACTCGGATGGTATAGACTGTTCGGTAGAGTTCTTCAAGAAACTGACGGGAGTACATCTTTATACTTTTCCTCACCACATGCTTATACCTTGTTCAAAATCCACGCCAGGACGACCATTGCCGCGCAAATCGGAAGCAGCAGCTTGAGGCTTTTTTGGATCGATGCGCCTTTGGCAAGGTTCCCCATCGCCTTGGGCACAATTACCGCACCGAGCAAGCCGATGGCAAAGATTATACCAAAGAGACTTCCCTGAACTGTGTCGGGAAACCTTGGAAACGTAACGCCGATGGTCGTTGGAAAGACTGGCGCAAACACAAGCCCGGCGAGGGCCGCCAGGAGCCATGCCAGGGAGGGGCTCTTGATTACGGTCATAGCCAGGACGATTAGACCCGCAGCCAGCGCAGAGCCGGCGATAAACCACACTCCATGGGTGCCAATGGCCGGGATTGCACTGGCAAGCAACCGACCGACCATCATTGCGATTGCAAACACCGAGAGCAGACGTTGGGAGGAGGCATCCACCGCATCTGCACCAAGAGAGGGTTTGGCCCTGCCGATCACTTCCTTGCCAAACTGAGGCAGCCAGTTACAGAATGACGACTCAAGGGCGATATAGCAGAAAAGAACCAGACCGGCGAGAAGCGTAGCGGGGTTGCCAAGCAGTCCGAAAGCATCCGAAAGCGCGAAGCCAGCTTCGATCTTGGGATATTGGGCCATCAGTGCGAGGACAACGGGAGCCAGCGCAATCGCCGCCAGCGTAGCGACGGCCTTCTCGTAAGAAGTCTTTCGAAAAAGAAAACTGACCATCATCGGCGAAAGAAAGAGTCCCAGGCACGTGGAGACGTTGCCCAGATTGAGCGCGGCCGTTTGGTTCTTGCCGCCGAACAACACATGAGGAATGAGTGTGTTGCCGACAGTGTTGAGAGCCATCGCTCCAAAGCCCAGGAAAAGGCACGCTGTGAGAGCCACCTTGTAGCTCTTGCCGTATGCCATCGCCAGAATGCATAAGCCCGTTATGAGAAAACCCGCTATCGCTATGGGCTTATGCCCGACCTTGTCGATGGTTACCCCTATTATCAAGACTGCGATCAGACACGAGAACATGAAAGTCGAGATGAGCCAGCCGAATCCGGCGTGATCGATCTTGAGCCGCGGCATCAGCTTGATGCTGATCGCTCCCAGCAGTGTAAAGCACATGCCCAGGCCGAATACACACGATAGAGCTACTGCTTTTTCCATAATTCATTCTCCCGCTGAGTTCCAGTTCAGGTTTCTTCTTTCAAGCGAGATCAGGCAACTCTCCTGAGGCACCCTCACCGGACTATGTCGCTGTGACCGAGAACCGGTATTTGTCGCCTCTGTAAATCGAATCTTCCATCTCCAAGATCATAATTCACACACGTAATCAACTTAACGCACTAACATATCTTCTCGAAATCCAGCCTGCAAGCTTTTCATACACTTCTTCTGCGGTCTTTTCAAGAAATCGACGTTGACACCTGCAGAGGGCAGCGGTAGCATGAACTACCTTAACGCGGCAAGGCCTACTGTGTTTGGTACGGCCACATACGTGATCGCGGCGGATGTATGTAAGGGTAGGCGTATTTGGGAGGTAGCAGAGTGCTTCAAAAGAGAGTCTGTAGGTATCGCACGCCTGTCTTGGCCGGCACGATCATTTGCCTTCTGGCGGCCGTGGACTTCTGCGATGGCGCCGAAAAAAACGCCTGGAGCCGGCATAAGATTGACGATTTGCCGGCGCGGGCGATGTTCATCCAGGCGGGCGACCTGGATAACGATGGTCGCAAAGACCTTATTGCCGGCGGCTGGTGGTGGAAGAATCCGGGCAGCTTCGGAGTCTCCTGGTCTCGCCGCGTTCTGGGAGAGCCCCTGCGCAACATGGCGGCCGTGCATGATTTCGACGGTGACGGGGATCTCGACGTGGTGGGCACCGAGGGGGTGGGGGCTGGCAAGAACTGCACGTTTGTCTGGGCGCGCAATGATGGCAAAGGCCGTTTCGAAATATTGAAGAACATAAACTACACCGGGGCCGGCGACTTTCTGCAGGGTTGTACAGTAGCACGATTCGGCGACGAGCTGCGAGTCGCACTCTCCTGGCATCGGGACGGTGGAGGCATCCACGCATTGAACGTACCTGCCGATCCCGTGAGGGGCCCCTGGACGTCAACGCTGCTGAGCACAACCGTGAGCAGTCCTCCTCAGGGCGAAGACCTGGACCATGGGGACATCGACCGCGACGGCGACCTTGACCTGTTGCTGGGTGACGTCTGGCTTCGCAACGACGGCGGCAAGTGGACTACTTTGAGAATGGACAAGATCACCGAGGGCGACCCCGACCGCGTCGACCTGGCGGATATCAACGGAGACGGCCGGCTGGACGCTGTGATTTCGCTGGAGAATGGTACCGATGTTTGGTGGCTCGAAGCCCCCGAGAATCCCACGAACAAGTGGACTCGGCATAAAATAGGCGTGATTGCCGGCCAGGGCTTCAGCATGGACACAGCCGACTTCGACGGAGACGGTGACCCGGACGTGGTCATCGGCGAGCATCGGGGCAAGCAGGAGAACCGCGTGGTGCTCTTTGAGAATGTCAACGCAGGTACGGCATGGAAACAGCACGTGATCGACCGCGGAGGCAAGGACACCATCGACCATCACGACGGGACGCAAGCCGTGGATCTCGACGGAGACGGCGATCTGGACATTATTTCCATCGGATGGTACAACCCGAAGGTTTGGGTCTACGAAAACAAATCTTAGTCGTGACCGCGGGGGGCGAAGTGAATTCAGGAGGCAGTGTACAGTAAGTCCTTGACCGTTCAAGGGTTGAAAGCTACGATTCTCTTTCATCAAGCCGTCTGTATGAGTCTTGCATGGCACGGGGTAGCTTCCAGGCCGTGCTTCCTGGTGCATCTTGTGTTCAAGGAGTGTGTCAGACAATGAATCGAAGGACATTTCTAGAACGCCTGGGCGCAGCGGCGCTTGCCGCCGGTCCGGTGGGGCGGTTGCCCTTGCAGGCTGATGGACAGACGCGCAGGCCCAATTTTGTGATTGTTTTCACCGATGATCAGGGCTACGGCGACCTCGCCTGTTACGGGTCCAAAACAATCCGCTCGCCCCGACTGGATAAGTTGGCGAAAGAAGGCACACGCTTTACCGATTTCTATGCGCAGCCGGTTTGCGGGCCGTCGCGGTCGGCGCTGCTGACCGGCCGCTATCCTGTCCGCAGCCAGGGATGGTCCATGCCTGAGAGTGAGATCACGTTTGCCGAGCTTTTGAAAACGGCCGGCTACCGTACCGGCTGCATCGGCAAATGGGATGTCTCCAACCGCAAGGACATCAGGGGCCGGGTCCCCAACGATCAGGGCTTCGACTATTACTGGGGAACATTGGGAGCCAACGACGGCGGGGCGGTGAGACTCTATGACAACCGCAACCCCATAGGCGTTGATCGTGACATGGCCAGTCTCACCAGGCGATACACCGACAGGGGCATCGAGTTTATCAAAGCCAACAAGGACAAACCCTTCATGCTGTATCTCGCTCATACGATGGCGCACTCGGTGGTCGATGCAAGCGCCGCGTTCAAGGATAAATCCAAAGGCGGTCTCTACGACGATGTGATTGAAGAGCTGGATTACCACACGGGCAGGCTGCTCGACGCCATCGACGAACTCGGGTTGCGAGACAACACGTTGGTCATATTCACGACAGATAACGGCCCCTGGAACAACATGCAGGAACCGTTGCGAAACAAGCATAACGGCGCCGTCGCGTGGGGCTCATCCGGTCCGCTCAGGGAGGGCAAGGGTTCGACCTGGGAGGGCGGCGTTCGCGTGCCCTGTATTATCCGCTGGCCCGGGCACGTGCCGGCGGCTCGCGTGAGCGACGCCATCTTTTCCACGGTGGATTTCATGCCGACTTTCGCCGCCCTGGCCGGCTACGAGGTCCCGAAAGACCGGATCATTGACGGCGTCGATCAAACCGCGTTGCTGCTCGGAGAAAGCGCAGAAGGCGCCCGAGACCACCTTTACTATCTCTGCCGGAACGAACTTCACGGCGTCCGCAAGGGAAAATGGAAGCTGCTGGTCCCCAACCGCAAGAACTACTACGGTTATGTGAAGGACAGGGGGTCGAATGAGACGGAGCTCTACAATCTGGAGTCAGACATCGGTGAAAGTCGCAACCTGGCCGGAGAGCATCCGGAAATCGTTTCCGAGATGCTCGAACTGATAGCGGCCTTCCGATGGCCAGCAAAGCTGCCTGATATCAATATCACCCTCAAGACGAAAGTTGGCAAATAGCACTGCGATCGATTTGCCTTCTACCGAGACAAGATCCAGTTACCTTCTCGATCAAAGTTCTCTTTTGGAAAAAACTGTGACGAATTTGCGTCACAACCGTCTTATTATTCGGCTCGCAGCAGGAAGCGGCCTTGCTGTCGCAGCAGCAAAAGCCGAAGCTCTCGTGCAGTTGTTTTGCCCGAGAACGGCTACAGAATTTATGAGAATTAGGTTGACGTATGAGGTATAAGAGGTATAATAGTCGGCGGACGTTTTCTTTTATGAAAGTAGAGTGGGGGATATCTGCATGATTAAGAGGAATAAGTGCATTTTCCTGCTGATGTCATTTTCGTTTCTTTGCCGATTCTGTCCCGCCCAGCAGGAAAACACCAAACCTGAAAAGTATTTTTCCTTGTTACAAGAGCGTCCCGACGACAGCTATTTGTATGACAGATTCTATAATGCATGGCTTGACACAGGGACAATTGAGCAGCTTGAATCTTTTCTCAAGGCTAATCTTGACAAAAGAAACGATACTGCCAACAGATTGTTGCTGGCCTTCTTTTATGAGCGACGGGGCCGGGATGCAAAGGCGCTGGAACTCTACAGGAATATACCGGCGTATAACTCTGTTACTGTAGAATACTTGTTTTATAAGGCAAAAGCCGAAGCTCGTAATCTTAGATTTGAGACGGCTATTTCAGACCTTGTCAAAGCCCGTAAATTAATAAGTCTCGATGAGATTGCAGAAAAAGCAGGTAAATTGCTGGGCGAACTTTATATCCGTACAAATCAGAAAGACAAGGCTGCGGAGTTGTGGAATCAGTTGCTTGAAACCAGCAATGAGAATCAGGAGCTTTACGAAGATCTTATAGAATTGCAGATCAATGAAGGCCTCTTCGATGATGCTCTCGGGACCAGTGATAAACTGATTTCCATCACAAAAGATAAATACAACGCAGTGATGCGAAGTCTTCGCAAAGGCGATATATATCAATACAAGGGCGACAATCAAAAGGCTCTGGATGTCTATGCTCAAACACTTGAGATGGTTGGTCAGGGATCATGGCTCGAGAATCAGATATGTTCTCAAATCGAGGAGATTTTTAATCGTGACGACAACACTGACGGCTTGAAGGATTACCTGGCAGGTCTTGTCAAAACTCATCCCAAACGTACGGGCCTGAAAAAGCGATTGGCCAACCTGTTGATCCATATGGGCCGGGCCGACGAAGCCCTGGAAATGTTTCAAGAGATACTCAAGGTGACGCCGGGTGATAAGGCCAATCAGAAGGCCTATGTTGAGACGCTTACAGAAGCCGGGCAATTTGACAAGGCTATCACACTTCTGGAGCAGTTGTTTGAATACAATAATCAGGATCGCGAGATTCTGATCAACCTGGCTGATCTGTATCACAGGAATGGGCAGGACAACAAAGCCGGGGCGACGCTGAATCGTTTTCTCGCGCTGTCCGACAGGACCGAATATGCGTATCTTCGAGTTGGGGGTATTCTCGAACAGTACAGATTAAAAGACCAGGCTCAGACTGTCTACGAGCAGATGATTGACGCTTTGCCTGAGAGCCTCACAGCGCAGCAGGTGTATGCTCAGTTCCTGTTTCGAGATAACAAAAAAGACGAGGCCCTGGACATTCTCAAGATGATTGCCGGCAAAGGCGATCTTCAAATGATGATGCGTGCCTCCAATGCCGCAGGCACAAGGGGGCACTATGATCTTGCCCTTGAATGGGTCGAGGCCAGGTACGTTGAATTCTCTGATGATGTGACCTATTTGAATCATCTCTGTAAGATAGCGATTCGTCTGGAGGAATTTGACAAGGCTGTTGTCTGGGCCATGCATCAGTTGGAGATGGCCAAAACGTTTCCCATGATACGTTCGGCCATATCTCAGATTATGGCTGCTGTCGATTCAGGCGAGAAAGCGGGCAGATTGATCGGAGAGCTTGAGGCGATTGACAGGCCAACCATTCAACAGAGCTGTCTGCTGAGTGAGTTGCTTGAGTCGCAGAATTTGCCGGTCAAGGCAGATGCCGTACTTGCCGAGGCAGCCCCGATCAATCCGGAAATGGCCTCAAGGCAGCAGATTCACATCTATCGTCTCAGACGCGACTGGGCAAGTGCGGCTGAAAGTATGGAGCTTCTGATAACCAGGACAGGTACACGCGAACCTGATCTTATTCGTGAATTGATAGATCTTTATCAGAAATCCTCAAGATACGAGGACGGGCTCAAGTGGGTTCTCATATGGGAAAAGATCTCTCCTGCGAGCGCTACTGCCCGGATATATCATTCACAGCTTCTCGGTGCGCTTGGCAGGAACAAGGATGCCATTGATATGCTTGATTCCGCCGACCGTGAGTTCGAAGGGAATACTGAGGTTCTGTCACAACTGGCCAGACTACACACATCAGACGGTAAGTATGAAGATGCTCAGCGTATCTATTGGCGATTATACGAGACAGCCCAAAACGCCTCAGAAAAACTTCGCTTTGTTCGGGATATGTCCGAAGCAGCAGGGCAGACCGGCAAGCGTCAGGAACTGATTCAAAGGCTTAAATATCAACAACAAAAGAATCGTTCTTCAGCAGTGCCCTTTCTCGGACTGGCGGAAGTCTACAGGCAGATGGGCAAATATGAGGAACGCAGGCAGGCCCTGCTGGAAGCAACCCGCATACAGACGGACGATATTGAGCTGATTTATGAGCTTGCAGCAGTTGAGGAAGCTCAGGGTGACTGGGAAAAGGCGGCCGAGACGCTGCAAAAGGCTATTACCCTGGACAACACAAGCAAAACCCGTCTTAAGATTGCCAGGTTGTATATCCAGAATGGGAATGAAGATGATGGATTTCGTATCCTGACTGAAATTGCGGGGGCAGACAAAATGGATCCGCGGGATGCTGAATCCATTGCCGGGACGATGATGTCAACCGGCGTATGGAATACGGCGATAAGCTTTCTGCAGGGGATATTGTCTCTGCATCCAAAAGACTACAAACTGCACTATCAATATGCTGTTGCCCTGGAAAAGGATGGTCGCAAAGCCGAAGCCATGGAGGCATTCATTGACCTGTTGGGTTTCAAGGATGAAATACCCGGGAACAAGGACAAAAAGATACAATTTTCATGGAAGAGGCAGGGAATGGATACAAATATTCAGCGTATCCTTCCTGCCGAAGCCGTAGAACTGCTGCGATTCAATCAGTATCACTCAACTGCATACAGCTATCAACCGAATCGGACGCGCTACAGTCCTTTAGGGAAGACTCGTCATTTCGGCAGACGTATCAGTCGTCCTGCAGGTAGGACACCAAATGTTGCATTGCCGCCAACAGTAGAGGATCTCCAGGGTTTTGCAGTAAGCCATATTCTGGCCCTGGCCGGGGATATGGGGGCTACTCGACGATCACAGGTGAAATCCGATCTTAACAGGTACGGTATTTCCAACATAGATGTTTTGATGGATATCAGCGAGTTTGAAGCAACAGATTTTAACGGGGCGATTGACAATATAGCATCGAAACATCCGAACAACAAAGCAATTCAGGCCGTGTGGATAATACACAGAATTGAGGATAAGGGATGTACCCTTAAAGAGGCGGAACACGTATTTGATATGTTCGCAAATTCGAATCCAAGACTTGCATTGATAGTCGGCTTAGGGTGTTACGGCACGGATAAGATAGCGTCGAGACTTTTTTCCAGATCTTTAGAAATGCTGCAAGATGTCCCTGATCCTGGCTACTATGAAGCTATGGTCATTTCACATGTTCTGCAGAACGAAGACAACCGTTATAAACTGACTGGCCCGCAAAGGGAGTTGTTAGACAGGCATCTTGTTGATTGGTATTCAAGATTAACAACGACCACACCCTACCGTATCAGCATTTTTGATCACGTTGGATCGTTGCTGGCAAGAAGAAGGGATTTGACTGAATACGTCAGGTTTCTGGACAATGAAGTTTCAAGCTATCAGAAACGCGCCTCAGCAGTCACTGCTAATCTATCTTACAGGCCGCTGATCAAGCCTTTGTCCTATCCTCTCAGGAATATCCCTGATTTGCCGGATCATGTTGTGAAAATGGTTCTTGATGGCCCACGTTATCGTCCCAGTGTGTCTTCCAGAGCGAGTAAAATAGACCCCGCAAAGCTTGAGGGCTATCTGGATAAGGCCCAAAATCCGGTCCTTAAGATCCTTATTGCGATGGTATCAGGTCGGCACAAAGACGCAGAGAAGATGACCGGAGACCTACTGGACAAAGATCAAACATCCCTTGCCGCTTATATGCTCGCTGCGAGTCTGGCGACTGAGAATGATAAGCCGTTGGAAGTCATCGGCCTTCTTGACAAGGCCAGATCGCTGTCTGTGTCACCTCAATATATGAAGTTAATTGACGGCGCCATTGTTGCAAGTGCAACGGGCCTTGACCGGCAGAAATTTCCAGATGAAATCAGTATTGGAAAAAAGGCAGTCGTTCGTCTAATCGCACAAAATCCGAAAGACCCTGCGGTAAGGATGCAGCTTGCCATTGTCTCGGCGAAGACAGATCCTGAAAACAGTGCAAGGCATCTGATGGCAATCGATAAAAGCAGTATGAACCAAGCCGGTTCTGAAATTGCGTCATGGGTAAGAGATCTTTATGGGCAGGGGCGCATAGAGGAGGCGTTGGATACAATAGTTGTTGCCACGAAGTACATTGATTCGACACAGGATTCGAATAACACAAATTTCGATTGGATTCATCACCTGGCTGATGCATTTGCCGAACAGTGCCATCACCCCAATTGCCGGCTCTATCATCTGTATCAAAACAATAAACAACAGATGAACACGCTTGCTGGTAGAGGCGGAGGGGGCTATGTGATCCAAAACAATACAATCATCCGCGGCGGTGTCAATCTCGGCTCTGCGACGAGACAGTTCCTCATCCCTAGTGGTCGTAGTAATGGTTCATTACGCGAGAATGCCGGAGCAGCCAAAATACGCAGAAAGACACATGATCAGTTGTGCCGGAAGATGCTGGAGGTTCCGCAGTTGGCTGAAGCGGGGTTTTCCAGGCTGCTTGCAGAAGCTAAGGCAAGGGACGCTCTGACGGATGAATTTACAGAAACGGCTCGCCATGTCATGTTAACCTGCGAGCCATATAAACAATCAGGTCCGAAGCCAGCTATTCAACAATCAGGTCCGAAGCCGGCTATTCTCAGAAGAAATTCAAGTATCAACCCTCAAGGGGTAAGATTTATTTGTCCGGCTGAATACCTGGTTCTGCAGGCTCACATGAAAGGAACTCTCGATAAGCTTGTCGATGAGTTCATACCTCAATTGAAGCGGAACAATAGGCATGATCAGGCCGAGAAGTTAAAGCTCTTTGCAGATATATATACCGTACCGCCTGAGAATTTCTTCACTGCGGTTGACCGTCTTCTTGGCAACGTAACACAAAGAAAACCTGCCACAGGTCAGGTTTTAGCAGATGATGAAGTTGCTATCCAATTTGTGATAGGCGCCTATCTGTCGCGGCATCTGAATATGGATCAGGATATGAATCAGTTTATCCTGAATAAGATAGAAGAAGACATAGCCACTCGTAGTCTTGTGCACCAGCGACTCGCTGAATACTGGCTGCTTAATCTGATGGAACGTGATAAAGAATCAGCCAGAGTGTTCCTTCATTCTCTCATGGCTCTTTACAGTAGCCCGAATGGAAAGACCTCCGGATTAGGCAACTATTTGGGGTCCTATCTGCGGTTACTTATGACACATACCGGAAACAGAAACGTAAATATGCCAAATAACACCAACAATAGGCCCTCTGGAACCACGACCGGACAAAACAGGACGAATCGCAACACGGGTAGCAGAACCAGGGTCACACGCAGCAGAAATGCTCGCAGCCAAGGTCGAGTCAAGTACTGATCAGATGCAGGGTCGAAGGGAGGTTATATGGCTGAGCGATTTGGAAGCATAGACAAATTTGTCAAACAGGTTCGTGAGCGCCTGAACCAGTATCTCTGGCTGGACATTCTTATCCGATGTATGGGTGCGGCGGGTGTTGCTTTGATCATTGTCGGGCTCAGCTATATTCTGAGGGGATATCATGTCCCGTTGTTCTGGTATCCCGCGGCACTTTTGCTGGCAGTGATTGTGACTTCGGGATTATGGCTGTTTTTGCGTCGATCATCCGATGATGCCGCCATACACGCGGACAAACATTTCAAACTGAAGGATGCGGTTCGCTCCTATAGAGGATTTTCTGATGCACGTAAGAGAGGCGGTATTTACGATCTCCAGGCAGGATATACCAAGACCGAACTTGAGAAAGTCTCTGTAACCGATGTCAGATACAAATGGCCGGTTCGTACAACAGGCATCTGCATTGTGCTTGTGTTTTCTTCGGTGCTGCTTGCACTAAAAGCTGACAACCCGAAGGTGGCGCGAGGGCGTCAGGCGGCGGAGCAGATGCTGCTTAATACGGATCAAATAAACGAACAAATAAAAGACACCCTTGAGCGGATAAAAGAGCAGGCAAAAGCAGATGATATTGAAGAGCTGGTCGCTGCCGACAAACTTCAGGCGATGGTCGACGAGCTTAAGAAGACACCCGATATGAAAGACGCAATGCGTCAGTATGCCAGACTCGAAAAACAGTTAAATGACGCTCTCTCCAAACTTCAACAGCGAAAAGACGAGCAGTTATATGAAAAGATGGGAAGGGTCCTTCAAGAACATGATCCTGCAAAAGCTCTCGGCAATCGTTTGACGCAGAAGCAATATAAAGAAGCTGCAAAAGAGCTTCAGAAACTCAAGATCGACAAGAAATCACCCATTGAGAATCAGCGTAAGCAGCTTGAACAACTCAAGTCAATATCAGAGCGTATGGCCAACGAAGCAAGACAAAACAAATCTTCCAGCGATGCGGCAAGGCTGGCAAAGAATCTTGATAAGGCAGCGAGCAATCTTAGTAAGGCCCTCAACAGCTCAGGCACCAGTTCCGGCTCTCAAAATCCGAAGAGTTCTGAGCAAAGTTCTCAAAGTCCAAGTTCTCAAAGTCCAAGTTCTCAGAGTTCGAGTTCACAAGGATCAAGCTCTCAGGGATCGAGTTCTCAGGGCTCCGATTCCCAGGGTTCCGGTTCTGAGGGATCTGAGGGCGTGAATGAGTCTTTGAGCCAGATGGCAGAGAATCTCAATAATCTTGACGCCAAGCGCAAAGCTCAGTCAGCCGTGCAAAAATTGTGCGAATCTCTGTCAGAATGTCAGGGGAAACTGTCTGACAAATCAGGCAACGGCGACGGAAAGGGTGACGGCAATAACGGCGGGGACGGCGGTGGTCAAGGAGGCGGTATTGGCAGCGGGAGCAGCTCCAACACGAATACAAATATAAACAACAGCCCTACAACAGGAGATAAGAGCGTGCTTAAAGGCATCAAGGGTCAGGGCTCGTCGGTCAATACTACAGAGGCTGCATCAAGTGGTTCAGGAAGCATCTCAGGCTCGAAAGCCCGCCTCATAGAACAATACAAACACCAGGCTGAATCATTCATCCGGCGTGAGGATGTTTCGGAAGCGGTCAAATCCGGCGTTAAAGAGTATTTTGAGAATATTCACAGAATTGAGGAAGGGAACTGATGTCATGGCAACCCGCACGGATTCTGCTAAGAAAGCAGTAGAACATTTCAGGACAACTTTCTCTTTAATAAAACACGAGGTCGGTAAGTTTATAGTTGGCCAGGAAGATATAATAGAAGATGTGCTAAATGCAGTCGCCTGCGGCGGTCACGTGCTTCTCGAGGGAGTACCCGGACTTGGAAAAACTGCCCTTGTTCAGACTATTTCAAAGGCCTTGCATCTTGAATTCAAACGCATTCAATTCACGCCGGATCTGCTGCCTGCCGATGTAGTCGGTTCGAATATCCTTGTTCAGAAAGATAATGAAAAGGTCTTTCAATTTGAGCCCGGCCCTGTATTCTGTAACATCCTTCTCGCCGATGAGATCAACCGGGCAACGCCCAAGACACAATCAGCCCTGCTTGAGACTATGCAGGAAAAACGCGTCACAGTCTCAGGGACAACTCATACACTTGATAGGCCGTTCTTTGTGCTTGCCACACAGAATCCTATCGAGCAGGATGGGACCTATCCATTGCCTGAAGCACAGCTCGATAGATTCTTTTTCAAACTGCACGTTGAGATGCCGAGTCACGAGGAATTCTCTGAAATCCTCAAACGCACAGGTGGTACTACCGAGCCCCGGATCGAAGTTGTCGCCACCGGTGATGATATTATCAAGATGGGACATATAGTAAGGTACATACCAATTGACAAGGCAATACTGAACTATCTGATACATGTAGTCCGAATGACACATCCGTCTGTGGCTCAAGCACCTGATTCTGTAAAGAAATATGTTCGTCATGGCGCCTCGCCAAGGGCAGCTCAGGCCATTCTGGCCGCTGCCCGTGTCCGCGCGATGCTTGCGGGCAGATATCATGTTGCTGCTGAAGATATTGATTCGGTGGCGATCCCTGCAATGCGGCACAGGCTGATACTCAGCTTTGAAGGCCAAGCCGAAGGTGTTACAGCCGACGAGCTGATTCGGAACGTTCTTTCAAGTAAATCCAAGGCAAAAATTGCATAAACCAGATATTTGACAGATTATCGCAGAGGGTAAACTACTGCATGCTGTTAACAGATCCAACATTTATGAGACGACTTGAATCGCTCTATCTGCTGGCCCGCAAGGTCCTGGGCGGGACATTGCAGGCCGATCGAAAGAGTACCAGAAAGGGTGCAGGTATTACCTTTGCAGATTACAGTGAGTATTCTATTGGTGACGACCACAGGGCAATTGACTGGAGGGTCTATGCACGTCTCGATTCTCTCGTGATCAAGCTTTTTGAACTGGAAGAAGATGTAACGATATATTTCCTTCTTGATTCCAGTAGATCCATGGACTCGAAATTTCTCTACGCACGACAACTGGTCGCGGCACTTGCCTATATTGCCCTGCACAGTATGGATAAGGTGGTCATCTATGGGATGGCTGAAGAACTTATCTCTGTTACCAAGCCTACCCTTGGACGAGGTAAAACGCTTGGCGTCCTTCAGAATCTGGAAGTGGCGAAACCATTTGGTGTCGGCACTGATTTCGCTGCGGCTGCACGTCAGCTTTGCCGGTGGCACAAGAAGAGAGGGATGGTCATTGCGGTTTCGGACTTTTTCTTTCCAGGTGGATTTGAAGATGGTCTCAAATTTCTGCAATGGAATAATCATGATCTATTCTGTATCCAGGTACAGGATAGTGAGGATCGCAAGTGCCGTCTGAAAGGCGATGTAGAGCTTCAGTGTATTGAAAGTTGTGAATTGCGACAGCTTACTATCACAAATTCAGAGGCCAGGGCCTACGAACAGGCTGTTATTGACTGGAATGATCGTTTGAGCGGATTCTGTGCGGCCCAGGGCATTGGCCTGGTATCGACAACTACAGATGTCCCATTCGAGAAGGTTATTCAGAGTATTCTCAGGCGTGGAGGACTGGTGTCTTGATATTTCTTTATCCGGGCTATTTTCTGGCACTTCTGGGTTTGTTGCCGTTGATTGCCGTCTATCTTCTCAAGGTACGGCCAGGACGCAAACCTGTGACCGCGTTCTTTTTATGGCAGGCGGTGCTCGATCAGAAGAAAAATACAGCGCTGTCTAATCGCCTTCGTGACATATTGAGTCTGCTGCTCATGATTTTAACGCTTGTGGCAGTTGTCCTGGCAATGACTGCGCCTGAAATTGCCAGTGACCAGCGAAAGGATCTTCTGCTCATCCTGGACAACAGTGCGTCAATGAATGCTCGTGATAACGGCGGAACACGTCTGGCTGTTGCCAAGAAAACAGCTTCTAATATTATCAGGAGTCTCGATGCCAATCAGCAAGCAGCGGTTGCCACAGTGTCCATGGATGTTCAATATCAAAGTCACTTCACAACAAGTCCAAAGGCCCTGATTGATGCGGTCAGGGGTATTGAACAATCGGATTGTCCGTTCAGATCCGAAGCACTGGATACCCTCGCCGCAGGAGCTATTTCCACCGATAGCTGCAGGATTATCCTTATCGGTGACGGATGCAGTTTTAATGCTGATGCAAATGATTATATCGAACTTGTCAAGGTAGGCTCCGATCAGGGGAATATCGGTTTCTTAACATGTGATCTTCGAATGCTCCAGAGCAACCCTGTAAAGGTGGGCATATATTTCAGGCTGGCATCTTCTTTTGACGAAGATATTGAAACCGACATTATTATCACCTACGGCCCGGACAACAGGATCATTAAGGTTATTCCGGTGACAGTCAGGCCTGGGATCAACGAGCCCGAAGTATATACCGTTGATGCAGGCGGAGCCGGGCAATGGAAAGCGTCTCTGGATATACAGGATTCGCTGGCAAATGATAATATTGCCTTTCTTGCCCTACAGCCAAAGCGTCCTGTGAAGATCAGGGTTGAATCAGAACATAGGTTCTTTCTCGTAAACAGTATCCTTGCTTTTGCGCAAACCAGTGGAGATCTGGAATATTCGCAGGAGAATGCAGATGTCGTCCTGTCCAACGGTCTGATTCCGCAGGCGGGGCAGTCTATTATTTTTGGCATAAAGGAAAGCTCCGGCTGGTGCGGACAGGTCGGGAAAGAGATAAACAATGTGATCGCAAAGATTAAGATCGAAGATCACCCTGTTCTCAGCAACTGCGATATTGATTCGGTGCCTTTTATCGGCGCCAGGGACATCAACCTGCCCGAAGATAGTCTTGTCATTGTTGAAACATCTGAACATGTTCCTTTGATTTACAGAGTACGCCACGGACAGCGGGCAGCAATTGTCATAAATATGGATACGGTTGAATCGGAGTTTTACTACAGCGCTTGGTTTCCGGTAGTAGTATATAATTGCGCAAGATATCTGATGGGCCGGCAGGATACAATCACATCAGCCTGCCCGGTAGGCGATTCTGTGCCAATACCGACAACACAATACGGCAATGAAACTACAGCCGTAACAATCGGCCACGGCAATAAACCATTTCAGGTGAGCGGCTCTTCCTATGGCCCGATCCGAAAGGCCGGTTTTCATACTTTGGAAAATTCGTCAGGTAAATGGTCGTTTGGTGCGAACCTGTTTGCTTCGACAGAGACCCTGCTTGACAACAAAGATGTAACCGATACGAGCAAACCCCTTAACCGGGGCCGGCCGCTGTCTGTGACACTGGCGAATCTGGCACTATTGCTGTTGGTTATTGAGTGTGTATTGTATCACCGCCGTAAAGTTGGATGATTCAATGGATGTTGTAAGTCTTAAACCACTTTTGTGGCTGCTCTGGCTCATACCATTACTGGTTGTCTTTAGATACAGCCTCGTAGATCGGCCGAAGGTATACAAGTCTACTGCAATGGGATTACGCATCGCAGCAATTCTCCTGTTGATACTGGCTGTATGTCGGCCCTTTATCGCATTTGAATCTGAAGATATTCATGTTGTATTTATACTGGATGTATCTGAATCAGTTGATCTAAAGAGCGCAAGAGATGCCGTTGATACTATCGACGAATGCATCGATGAACTGAAAACATCTGACTCCTGGTCATTTTTTATTTTCGCCGATGGTGTTAAGCACATAAAGGAAACAAAGGAAGCGGCATCTGAACTGGATAAGTGGCTTGAGAACATGCCTGATAACAGGTTCAGGAGTGCGAGCAAGCTGGCAGATGCAATATTGTCTGCGAGATTGTGTTTTCCGGCAAACAAGGCCAGACGTATGGTCATTCTTACAGATGGTCGTCCAACTCATAAGAACCTTAAGGAAGCTCTGGAGTTGCTCAAGAACGAACGTATTGACCTGAGAATGCACGAACTGTCAGGGCTCAGGAATGCTGAAGCTTGTATAGAATCGCTCAAGCCCAGTACTACGACGGCGTTTGAAGGTGAGATTGTTCGTATGACAGCGAAAATGAGGGCAAATCAGAGAATGTCCGCCAGGCTGAGAATCCTGAATAGGGCAATTGTTGTGTGCCAGAAAGAGCTTGTGCTCGATCCCGACAGTGACAATGCGGTCAATATGGAAGTGCCAATGAATACGTCGGGGGCGACCCATTGGACAGCCGAGCTTCTCGCCGATCGCGACCACTTCCTTATAAACAACAAGGCAAGCTGTACCGTGACGGTCGAAGGTAAACCGCGCATACTCGTCCTGCATGAAACGCCTCGAAAGATGCGCTCCTTCAAAAAGGCTATGATTGAGCAGGGTTTTGAGATTGACGTGAGAAGCAAACACGGTTTGCCTGACGATCTGGCTTCACAACTGGCTTTTGACGCAGTTATCCTGGCTGACATTGCTGCAACTGACATGTCACCAGGTCAAATGGAAATGCTCAAACGCTATGTCATCGATTTTGGCGGAGGCCTGGCAATGTTCGGCTCAAACAACAGCTTCGGGCTTGGCGGTTATTACAAGACACCAGTTGAAGAAGTTCTTCCGCTGACAAGCCGGTATGAGAAGCAGAAGGAGCAGCCGTCGGTTGCAATGGTTCTTGTGATTGACAAATCCGGAAGTATGAATGGTATGCCTATCGAGCTTGCAAGGCAGGCTGCCAAGGCAACAGTCGATCTATTGGGAAGACAGGATCATATTGGTGTGGTTGGATTCGACGGTCGGGCATCTATTATTAGTCCCATGCGAAGCCTGACAGAAGCGGATACAGTCAAGGATGCTATTAATACTCTCGCATCGGGCGGTGGGACATCAATGTATCCTGGTATTGACGCCGCCTTCAGGATGCTCGATGCAGTCTCTGCGAAAATCAAACATGTTATAATACTCAGTGACGGCCAGAGCCAACCCGCTGATCACCAGGGCCTTGTATCAGAAATGGCGAACACCGGGATTACCGTATCGACAGTTGCACTTGGCAATGCAAACCGCGCGCTTCTTTCTTCGCTTGCTGAGATCGGAAAGGGCCGTTATTATGAAACAACAGACCCGGCAAATATCCCGCAGATATTTACAAAAGAGACAGTCGAGACCTCGCGTTCAGCAGTAAAGGAGGATTTATTCAATCTTGTTCAGACATCGGACCACCCGCTGCTTTCCGGTTTCAGCGACTCTGATCTTCCTGTTGTCTTCGGATATGTAATGGCCAATGTCAAGCCTGCAACACAACTGCTGCTTGTTGCAAATTCAGGTGACCCGATTATGGCGGTTTCCAGATATGGGCTGGGTTCGACAATGGCCTATACCAGTGACGTCACTGATAAATGGGGGTCTCAGTGGCTCACATGGAATCAGTTCGGCCGTTTCTGGTCCCAGGCAGTTCGCAGTATTCTCAGAAGAGACTCGACAGAAGGCCTCTATCTGCAGCAGACCAAAGACAGCAGCAAATGGACAATCAATATAACGCGCCAGGATAAATCCGGAAACCCTGTGACAGGTATTGATTTTGATGCCCATACTGTAGACGACACAGAGACAGTCAACAAGGTTGCAGTTGAGGAAATCGGCCTTGGCAGGTATCGAGTTGTCGTACCTGTAGGCGATGCAGAGTCCCTTTCCCTGCGTCTGTATGACCGCGATCATGATAAATTGGCGAGACTCCACTTTAACAGACCATATCCGTCAGAATACAGCCTCGCAGGACAAGTCGCAACGCAACTGAAGGATATCCCCAAACTTAATAGCAGCACAATCAGGCAGGAAATAATTCCCGTAAGAACCCCCAAACCGATAAGCCATATCTGTTACCTCCTGGCACTTGCAGCAATGCTGGCGGGGTTGCTGTTCAGGAGAATATGAATGATACCCGGTTTGACTTCTCCTTACGTCGGCCTCGTCAAACCGACGCTCACGTTTGTGTCGTTATTGACCATTTCTCCCGCAAAGTAATGTCAGTGACTCCACTGGAAGGACGCAACGCGGGATGGATCGATAATGCTGCGGCAGTTCATCACACAAAGCGCGCCAACACACGATCCGGAGATTCTTCTTGACGGCAAGACGGCTATTATGGTATAAGTACGGTAGAGTCTCTGGATCATCGGTCTTTGGGCGGGTGATATCTTGTGTTTTTCACAGGTTAACAAACCTGGCTAAAAGGCCGAACAAATGAGGTGCTGGGCCCTTTGGCAAGGGTTTTGTGCCTCACAATGTGGATTCTCATCATTTCAGCGAAGGTTTTGTAGAAGTTGTGTCCTTGGTTAACCGCCCGTATCGGGCATGTGAAGGAAGGAGGCAATGCCCCAACTCGCAGAAAACAACCGTCAGGGGAGGGAAAGACGGATTGTTAGTGAAACTCAGAAACTTCCGTAGGTCGCTTCGGTATGTGGCCGGAGCGAAATTTCCTGTCAGTTTTCAGTTAAGATTAGGAGGACAAAGAAATGACACGCTTAACCATAATTTGCATCAGTTTCATTATCGTTAGTTTGATGTTTGCAGGACAAAGCTATGCCCAAATTGATCCCGACACCATTCTTGGGATATGGCTCCTTGACGAAGGGCAAGGTGATATTACTGAGGATGCCTCCGGCAATGGCAATGATGGCACGCTTTTGGGCGCACCTAACTGGGTTGATGGTAAGTTTGGCAATGCCCTGGAGTTCACCGGGTCAGGGACTTACGTTAATTGCGGCAATGCTGAAGCTCTGAATGTCAACGTCTTCTCCGTATCATTTTGGTGCAATCTCCCAAGCGCTCAAGGATGGAACCACATGATTTCAAGGGGCTCCCATGTAGCCAGTGGCACTCCCGGCTCAGTTAATTGGGGCGTTATGATGTACGACGCCACAGAGAGAATCCTTTTTGAAACGTTCAATGACACCGGCTGGAGTGGTATCACGGCCGATACCACTGCCGGTGAATGGCATCACGTCGTTGCCACCTATGACGGAGATACGATGCAACTTTATTTTGACGGCGTTTTAGCTGCAACCACATCGGGAGCAGGTATTTTGCTTGATGAGAGTAGAGCGTTTGTGATTGGCGCCAGATCTGACAATGGCGGTGCCGGCGGCTTCTACAGTGGAAGCATTGACGATGTGGGCTATTTCAGTGCCATTCTTTCTCCAGAAGATATTCAAGCGATCATGGACAATGGTCTTGCGGGAATCATTGGCGGCCAACCGCTCGCCCGGCGTCCGGATCCGACAGACGGCGGCCTTCTTGAGCAGACATGGGGGAGCTTGTCATGGTCGGCGGGCGATTTTGCCGTCTCTCACGATGTGTATATGGGCGAGAATTTCGACGATGTGAACAACGGTGCCGCCGATACCTTCCAGGGCAACCATGCCTCGACAACGCTTATTCTCGGCTTTGCGGGATTTCCATTCCCCGACGGTCTGGTGCCGGGCACTACCTACTATTGGCGCGTCGATGAAGTCAATGACGCTGATCCCAACAGCCCATGGCAAGGTGATGTATGGAGCTTCTCGGTTCCCCCGAAGACCGCATATTCTCCCAACCCGATTGATGGCGCTGAGTTTGTAGACCTGGATGCTGCGCTTAGCTGGACGCCGGGCTTCGGCGCGAAATTGCATACTGTGTACATCGGCGACAGTTTCGAAGATGTCAACAACGCCGCAGGTGGAGCCCCTCGGGGAACTGCAACCTATAAGCCCGCCAGCCCGCTCGAAGCGGAGAAGGTTTATTACTGGCGCATCGACGAGTTCGATCCCCCCTCCACGCATAAGGGCGATATCTGGAGCTTCACGACGCCCGGCGCCGTGGGCAATCCCCAACCGGCTAACGGCGCTGTGGACGTGGCGCTAGTGGCGACTCTTGGCTGGACGCCGGCGGACAGCGCCGCTTCGAATGATCTGTACTTCGGCACCGATGCCGATGCGGTGAAGAATGCCACCGCGGCCTCGCCCGAGTATATAGGCAACAAAGCACTCGGTTCTGAGAACTATGATCCTGGCAAACTTGCCCTGGATGCAACCTACTACTGGCGTGTGGATGCGGTCTACCCCGCTAAGACGGTGAAAGGCCTGCTCTGGAGTTTCACGGTGGCCGATTTCCTCATGGTTGATGATTTCGAGTCCTACAATGATATTGACCTACCCGACCTTGCGAGCAACAGGATATTCGACAAATGGATTGACGGCTTCGGAACTCCGACGAACGGCGCACTGGTCGGCAACGATCTGCCGCCCTATGCCGAGCAGAGCATCGTTCACGGCGGGGCTCAGTCGATGATCTATCGCTACGACAATGCCGGCAAGACCTCTGAGGCGACTTTGATTTTGGCCTATCCGCGTGACTGGATCGAAGAAGGCGCCACTAAATTGTCGTTGTGGTTCCGCGGCGATTCGGGCAATTCCGCCGAGCGGATGTTTGTCGCACTGGGCAATGCCACAGTTTATCATCCTGACCCTGCTGCAACGCAGATAACCGGATGGAACGAATGGGTCATAGATCTGACGCGCTTTGCCGGCGTGAACCTTACCAACGTCAATACCATTACCATTGGCCTTGGCACGAAGAACAGCCCGGCGGCCGGCGGCGCAGGGACGATGTACTTCGACGACATCAGGCTGTATCGGTAGGTTCGTAAGAAGACCAAATGGACTGACAGATAGTTGAGCAGTTGACTCGGGGCCTGTACCGATTGATTTGGTATAGGCCCCTTTTGCGATATTGCCGGGCATCCTACGGAGATTTGGCAAAACAGGATGATTTTGGGGAACAAGTAAGCTATAATTCTGTTTTCGGTTCAATCAAGGAGAACAGAGACTATGTGCATAAGATTGCTTCTACTATTGTCCACGGTTTTGTTGCCGCTTTTGTCCTTCAATGCTGTCGCGACATCGTCTATCATGCGACAGAACGATCCCTGGGAAGGTCGGTTTGTCGAAATGTCCGCAGAGAAGCTCGAGGACAAGATACGCGGAGGTTTGCTCGCCCAACTGCTCGGCAATCTCAACGGGCTGGCCCATGAGAACAAATATTACGATGAGCCGGGCAGCGTCAGAGAATACACGCCCGGCCTGCCCGACGGCGCCCGGACCGATGACGATACGGATATCGAATGGGTTTACATCGTCGCCATGCAGCGGGAGAGGACGGCGATGCTCGCTCCGCAGCAGATTACCGAGCTGTGGACCAAGCACATCAACCAGAGCATCTGGTGTTCGAACCTGTACGTCCGGCGGCTCATGGATATCGGCATCGATCCGCCGCTGACCGGCAGCCTCGTTCTCAACCCCTGGGCCAATTTCAACATCTCAGGCCAGTTCGTGTGTGAATCGTTCGGCCTTATCGCTCCGGCGATGCCGCAGACGGCCGCGCGGATCGGTCTGAATTACACACACGTCAGCATCGACGGCGAACCCGCCCAGACGACGCAGTTGTTCACTGCGATGATTGCCATGGCCTTTGTCACCGACGATATCGACACCATCCTCGATGCCGGCGTGGCCTGCGTCGATCCCGATAGCGCGATCGTGCCCATCATCAGCGATGTGCGCCGGTGGCACAAAGAACACCCCGATGATTGGCGCACAACACGCAGGCTCGTCAGAGATAAGTACACGCTTTACGAAAGCAGGACTCGCAATCAGAACGGTTACGAGCTATGCACCGCTGCGACGGTCGCCTCGCTGCTCTATGGCGACGGTGATCTGGTCCAGACTCTTATCGGCGCCTTCAATTTCGGCTGGGACGCCGACAACAACGCCGCCACGGCAGCGACTGTCGTCGGCGTGATCAAGGGCCACCGCTGGATACGGCGGCAGGGCTGGGAGATCAAGGATGTCTATCGCAATACGACGCGCCCGTCTATGCCCGAAGATGAAACAATCACCGGTTTCGGCGATCGCATCATTGAGGTTGCCGGCCGCGTCATCACCGACAATGGCGGCGGGAAAGTGCTTCGCGATGAGAAAACCTTCTACCGTATCCGCGTTCAGAAACCGGGTAACGTCGAGAGGCTCGCCGAGGTGGACGAGCAATTGGCTTGGCTAAAGCCAGGAATGAGATCCCGGATCAAAGCCGGTCTTGGTGATGAGGCCACGGTCAAAGAGCAGGCCCGGGCCGCCTACCTGGCGATCTGCCTGGACTTTGCCGGTTCCATTCGTTCCCGGCGCCCGCAGCTTTGGGCCAGGGCGCTCGCAGCGCTGGAAAAGCAGCCGAAATTACTGGAGGTTATGTTTTCAAAATCTCCGGGTCCGGCCGGGGACAAGCTGCGCGCCGCGGCTCTTGCCGCCGGGCTGACAAAACCCAAGTGACAGAGATGTTGAATATTCCGAGAAGCCCCGACAGTGTGCCGATTCTCAGTCCGTTGTGCGTGAAAGTGCCCGACAACGAGCAATCGCCTGGGAAAGTCCGGGGGTCACGGCGGAAATGTCATCTTTCTCGTCGGCGGTCAACCTGTCGTCGGCCGAGCGGCAGACCAGCATGAAGCCTGATGACGAGCCGAACACACCCAGTGGAACCGTCACCGCCGAGACGCCGTTCAAGGCGGCCAAGTCGCCGCCGAGACCCATCTCGAATATATCTTCGAGCGAACAGACTTTGTTCGACTGGCAGATGCTCTCGGTCAGCTCTTGACTGAAACAGCTTTCAAGCTGTTCCTTGCCAAGGGCCGGCGGACGGCCGCTATCGAATACGTGCATCTCGAAGCTCTCTGCCTGGCGCAAAAAGAAGGCAATCTTAGTGTCGTCATTTCCCCTTCTCAACTGTTTGACGGCGCGGTACAGAAGGGTGTTCAAATCGATCATCCCGACGATCGACTCGTAGAAACTCGCCGCGAAACTGATGGTCTTGAGCTTCTTGATGAAGCCCCTCTGGGCTGCGATGAGGTCATTGCAAAGTATGTCTATCTGCTGTGCCTTCCTCTTGCGGTCTTTGTTAAGCCCTTTCAGCAGAAGACGCAGTCTCTTATGTCGCTGTTTATCACCCACGATCGTCCGTTCTCTTTTGAAAATCTACATGAATCCACACTCACTTCTCAGTGTATTAGGTTCGGCTCACTGGCAGCGAGGCTTTAGGGGTAAATACGGATTTAGACGATGCGGTTCCGGTAGCCCTATAAACAGTCGACTATCAGTTTTGCAGCTATTGACGCCGGCTCGACGTAATTCGTCACGACAACGCAATAGATGCCATCCTTGCCCTGGTTTTCGGACTTGTTGTTTACGGGCGGGCTATGATTTATGTTGTCGATTGCCGTTTAAGCCGATACAGTTATCTGGTATATCCGATATGAATCGGTTGAATTAATCGCGTTGTTGTGTAGCAGAGAGGTGTAGATATGATTCTTCCAAGACCTATCCGCAAGATTCTGGCCATATTCCGGGGCAGCGTTTCGCCCGTGCTGATCTTCATTTCCATTACGTTGGGATTCTGGTTCGGGCTCATCCCCGGCTTTGCGGGAATCCACGTTGCAATGCTCGTCCTGGTCTTTTTGCTCAACGTGCATTTGGGCCTGTTCCTGCTCTCGGCGGCCATTGCCAAGGGTCTCTGCTTCGCTGCTGCGCCGGTTCTTTACCATATCGGCGCCGCCGTCCAGGATCATCTGTCTGGTTTGTTGAATTTGCTTGCGTCTATACCAATCGTGGGAATGACTGATTTCAGCCGGTACTCGGTGGCTGGCGCGTTGGTGGTTGGGCCTGTCGTTGGTGCTATCGTAGGGCTGCTGATGGCCCGGTCGGTAATCGGGTTTCGCCGGACGCTGCTGAAGTTCGAGGAAGGCTCGGAGAAATTTAAGAAATGGTATTCCAATCGTTGGGTCCGCATTATGGATCGGTTGCTTGTTGGCAAACGCACCAAAGATGCCAAGGCGCTGTTCACAGCCAAGACCAAGGTCATCCGCAAAGCGGGGGTTGCGATAGCGGTGCTGATCCTGGCCGGATCGACAGCGGCGGTGATCCTGGCAAAGGACAACATGGCCCGGAACTATGCCGCCAAGACAATGACCAAGGCCAACGGCGCCGAAGTCAATCTCGAGAGTCTCGATCTGTCGGTTTTGAGTGGGGCGGTTTCGCTTGGCGGCTTGCAGGTGACCGATGCGAACAAGCCCGAGAACAATCAGGTGTCCATTGACAAGATCGCCGCCGATGCGAGCATCTACGATCTGCTCCTGGGCAGATTGATCATGGAGAACGTGGAGGTCTCGAATGTCCGATTCGACCAGAAGCGGGCAACGCCCGGCGAGGTAGTCCCGGCCGATACCAAGGACGAGCCTGCCGCGTTCGATCCGTGCGAGTTCACGGTTGATGCGTCCGACATCGAGAAACTCGATAAATATTTCAAAGACGCCAAAGCACTGAAGGAAAAACTGCAAAAGGCGCGCAAATGGCTGCCGAAATCAGATAAGGAAACCGAGGGTGAGTCCGAGCCTGAGGCCGAAGAGGCGCCGCATAAGTATCTCGATTATCTCCTGGCCCGAGCGCCCGTCGAGGCCTCGCCTCGGATGATGGCCAAGAAAATTCTGCTCGACAAAGTCCTGATACCGTCGAATCTGTTTGGCAACAGCGATGTGCTGCTGCAGAACATAAGCGATTCGATGCGGACAGCGAAGCTGCCCGTAACGTTCGCGATGAACTCGCACGATACCGGCGCCGCACTGAACCTCAAATTCGACTATGCATCGGGCGATCCAACGCCGGCTGTAACCGGAGATTTCAATGATTTCGATCTGAGCAAACTGCAGTCGAGCCTGAGCAGCGACAGCGGGCTGATGTTTGAATCGGGCGTTGCTTCGGGAAAGTTCAACGGCATTGTCACAAATCAATCGATCGACCTGACTATAGATTTGGCTGTTAAGAACATGAAGGCCAGGGCGCAGGGAGAAGACTATCTGGGAATGGACCCCAAAATCGTATCCGAGGCCCTTTCTGTCCTGAATAATATCAGCACCAAGATACGTGTAGTCGGACCTATTACTGAGCCTCGCCTGGTATTCGATATCAAAGGCCTGCAGGATGAGTTAAAGAGGGCGGCGGTCGAAGCCGCAAAGAAGAAGGTCGAGGAAGAAATAGACAAGGGCAAGGAAAAACTCGACGAAGAGATCGACAAGCAAATAGAAAAGAACCTGGGCGACAAAGCGCCGGACGAAATCAAAGACGTGCTGAAGAAATCCAAGGGCCTGCTGGACGGATTACTCGGAGGCAAGAAAAAGGACGACAAGTGAAAAAGCCAATCGGTGGGCGGTCTGGACATTAAGCCCAAGACCGATCGCGCGTTCGGCGATTTGAAGTTACTGACTTACTCCGAGAAGCGCAGGGCGATCAACCGCCCTGTCATCTCTTCTTGTAGATTACGGACTTGTCCATCGAATCCGCGAAGGCTCTGAGCGGCTTCCTCATTACAGCAACGGTCGGCTGCGCATAGTCCAGACCGCCGCAAGTCGCCTTCCACAGATCGAGCAAAGTTATCGCTCTGGCCCGGATCCTGACACCGCCGATCCTTCCGCGTTTGCATTCGACAATGCCCTGCCTGCTAAGCATTTGTATGACTTTTTGCAGGTATCCCACCGAGAAATCCAGAGACTTGGCGATCTCCGACGCCTGAAGATAGCCGTTCTGCTTCCTCTTCTTGAGGAAAAGAATTGTCTCGACCGCCATTACGAAATCCTGATTGATCTTCACCATAACCTCCTTACCATAATGTCGCGCTGCCCGACCTCCTTTGGTCACGCTGCCCGAGCCGCTCGGCGAGCGAGCGCCCGGACTTCTCCGCCGGCGACGGGCGCCTTGCGGAGGCGAGCAGCGAAGTCATCGACCTCTTCGATCTTCTCGAAGCCGATGACCATCGCATCCACACTACCCGGGCCGAGCACGTATCGGACCGATTCATCGCGTTTTTCATCACTGTCTCTAAAAGTTCCCTCACCGATCAGCTTCATTCCCGCAATAGACTTGGCCAAAAACTCCCGACGTTTCATTTCCATGGCTGACAACTCCTCACAAGACTCGTGCCGCTCGGCGACCCTGCAGAGTAATTCTGCGGCGCGGTTTCTATGCCGCCAGAATATAGGCTATGGCCCGATAATGCAAGAAAATTTTCATCCAGTTTTTCCATATATTGCACATTCAGCATCCACAATCCGGCATTGATCAATGTAACCCATAGCCAAAGAAATGTGCGGCAGACAGTTATCTTTGTCCAGGACGATTTTTCCGGGGCACTGTTTCAATAGCTCTCTATTTGCTTCAATTGCCCTGGCTGCCACCTCATCTGAGGGCAACAGGACGACGTCGACTGCGATTCTTGACATTGGGGCAAACTCCAAGAAGAATCCCGTATTTTCGTGTCAATATCGCCGAATCTAATCTCAAGTGCGGGCCGGCACAAGGAAAAACTCTTGCAAAGACCGATGTCCGGGCTATACTTGATTCAGCTTGACCCCGAGCTTGTGTTCGCAGTCATGTGAGCACCTATCGGCATGAAATAGTGTCTTGGGGCTTCGGAAAGGATGCAGCGATGGCGCATAAAGATGCTGATTTGCAGAAAATGAAGGAACTCATAAAAATAATGAAAGCCAACGAGCTGGTGGAGGTTGAGATCAAGCATGGCGACGACAGGATTTTTCTCAAGCGATCACAGCCGCAGCAAGTCGTTAACCAGGTGCCCGTGATGAGGCTCGACACGGGCGCCCTGTCCGTCGGCCCCCAGAGGGCGGAAGCTTCGAGCCAATCGGCGGCGCCGCAGCCGGCGCCCGGCGATGAGAATCTGCAGGAGATAACCTCGCCCATCGTCGGGACGTTCTACGCGACACCAAGTCCCGATTCGGAGCCTTACGTTGAAATCGGCACAGTGGTCAACCCGCAGACGGTCGTTTGCATTATCGAGGCGATGAAAGTGCTGAACGAAATAAAGGCCGAAACCGGCGGGACGATTGTCGAAGTGCTCGTGACTAACGGCCAGGCCGTCGAATATGGCCAGCCCCTTTTCAAAGTTAAACCGGAGTCGTAATTGACTATTGACTATCGACTATTGATTATTTGGATGCGGAAAGGCAATAGTCAATAGTCAATAGCAAACCTGTCCTGAGCAAGGTCGAATGGATAGTCAATTGAATTATGTTCTCACGAATTCTGATAGCTAATCGCGGTGAAATAGCGCTGCGTATTATTCGTGCCTGCCAGGAGCTTGGCGTCGAGACGGTGGCGGTCTATTCCGAGGCCGACAAGGACGCGCCGTACCTGAAGCTTGCCGACGAAGCCATCTGTATCGGGCCGGCCGACTGCGGCAAGAGTTACCTGAACATACCGCGCATTATAAGTGCCGCCGAGATCACCGACGTCGAGGCGATTCATCCCGGCTACGGATTCCTCGCAGAGAACATACACTTTGCCGAGGTATGCCGGGAGTGCGGGATAACCTTCATCGGCCCGCCCGTCGAGGCGATGCAACTGCTCGGCGACAAAGTCCAGGCCCGCGAGCTGGCGCACAGAGCCGGCGTGCGGGTAGTGCCCGGCTCCGAGGGCGCCATCGAGAAAGATACCGAAGCGCTGAAGCTGGCCAACAAGATGGGCTATCCCGTCATAATAAAAGCCGCCGCCGGCGGGGGTGGACGCGGCATGAGAGTTGTGCACAACGATATCAATCTGCGCTCGGCGTTCAGTTCCGCCCGCGCCGAGGCAAAAGCCGCTTTCGGCAACGGCACGCTGTATCTGGAGAAGTTCATCATCGAACCGCGCCACGTGGAAGTCCAGTTAATGGCCGACAAGCAGGGCAACGTGTTGCACTTCTACGAAAGAGACTGCTCCACCCAGCGCAGACATCAGAAGATGATCGAAGAATCGCCCTGTCCGGTTCTGGATAAGCGTACGAGGGAAGAGCTTGCCGCCGCGGCGATTAGGATTATCAAGGAGGCCAGGTATGACAACGCCGCCACGGTCGAGTTCATTCTGGACAAGGACAAAGGATTTTACTTTATCGAGGTGAACACGCGAATCCAGGTCGAGCATCCCGTCACCGAGATGGTGACAGGTCACGATTTGATCAAGTGGCAGTTGAAGATCGCGGCCGGAGAGCCCATGGGGCTCAGCCAGCGGAGCATCAAACATACCGGCGTTGCGATCGAGTGCAGGATAAACGCCGAGGATCCCGAGAGAGATTTTGCCCCTTGCCCCGGAACGATTACCCGGTACATCCCGCCCGGCGGCCCGGGCGTCAGGGTCGACACCCACGTCCATCAAGGTTGGACGGTCTCGCCGAGCTACGATTCGATGATCGCCAAGGTCATCGTGCACCAGAGTACGCGCACAGAGGCCATTGCGACGATGAAAAGAGCCTTGCGGGAATTTGTCATCGAACCTATCAAGACCACGATTCCCACATGCCTGGACATCCTCTCACACAATCTATTTGTCAAGAACAAGATCGACACCGGCTTTGTCGAACGAAACTTCTGAACGCTGAAAATTGTCCGTAGCAAGAGGCAGCAGAGATGTCACCGGCAGGAAAGTCAACTGACCCGGCTTCGGCTCAGCCGGCCCGGATATTTCGGCCCGGTACTGCTATGCAGGTGTCGGTGCCGAAGAAGCTGGCGTTTGCGGCAGTCACTATCGTTGCGCTGTTTGCAGCGGCCGAAGCTATGCTAGCGGTTCTCGGCGTGCGCCCGGTCTTGTTCGACGAAGATCCTTACGTGGGATTCTCATCCAATATCCCGCTCTTTGTCGAGCAGGCCGGGCCGGACGGCAAGCCGACCATGGTGACAGCGAAGAACAAACTGCCACTTTTCAATCTTCAGCGATTTGCGAGAAACAAGCCTGTCGGCACATACCGGATCTTCTGCGTGGGCGGCTCGACAACGTTCGGCCGGCCCTACGATGACATGACATCCTTCTGCGGCTGGCTGCGCGCGATGCTGCCCGAGGCCGACCCTTCCCGGAAATGGGAGCTGATCAACGCCGGCGGCGTCAGCTACGCCAGCTACCGTGTGGCCGCGCTGATGGCCGAGCTTGTCCGGTACGAGCCGGACCTGTTCGTCATATACTCGGGGCACAACGAGTTCCTCGAACGTCGGACTTACGGCCGGATCATCAATACGCCGGCGGCGGTGCGCGGCTTGGGAGCGGTGATGAGCCGAACGCGAACCTATGGGCTCCTCCAGCGGGCCATCAAAGCGGCGACGGGGCGATCCGGCAAAGCGGGGCAAAAGCGTGATTATTTGCCAGGCGAGGTCAAGACAATACTCGAAAACTCTCTCGGCCCCCAAGAGTATCACCGTGACGGCGAATCGCGCCGCCGGGTGTTCGATCACTATCGTTATAATCTCTCTCGCATGGTCGACATCGCGCGGTCCGTCGGGGCGGAAGTTATTCTTGTCAGACCCGCATCGAATCTGCGGCATTGCTGGCCGTTCAAGAGCGAACACAGTGATGGTCTTGATGACGCCGAGCGCAAGAACTTTCAGGCACTGTATGATCAGGCGAGCAAGGCCCACGCAACGGGCCAATGGAACGAATCGCTGGCGGCGATTGACAGGGCAATAACGGCGGACGACCGCTATGCCCATGCGCACTATCTGCGCGGGCGCGTGCTGTGGGAGCTGGAGCGTTACGATCAGGCGAAGGCGGCCTTCGAGCGGGCGATTGATGAGGACGTCTGCCCGCTGCGGGCGCAGAAGCCCATTCTGGATATAGTTGTGGAAGTCGCCGGTGGGCGGGATGTCCCCGTGGTGGATTTTGTCGAGATGGTAGAGCGACAATCCGAACACGGCACGCCGGGCGAGAAGCTGTTTCTCGATCACGTCCACCCGACCATCGAGGGCAACCGACAGCTTGCCCTGGCGCTGCTGGAGACGATGAGCAGGCGCCGGATGGTGCAGTTGGCGGGCACGTGGGGCGATGCCGAGATCGAGCGGATCAGACAAGAGGTCGAGAGTAGTCTTGACCTGACGGCCCACGGCGCAGCACTGCGCAATATTTCCAGACTGTTTAGATGGGCCGGCAAGTATGAGGAAGGTTACAAGCTGGGTGTGCTCGCTACGGAGATGGTCCCCACGGACGCCGAGGCATTCTTTCAGGTCGCCGGCAATGCGATGGAACTGGGCCGGATCGACGAGGCGATTTCGTACTATCGTCAGGCGCTGCAGATCGAGCCGAACTACGCCCGCGCGCACTGCGGCCTGGCCATCGCGCTGCAATCACAGGGCCACACGCAGAGAGGGTCGGCCGGGCCGGACGAAGCGACCGGTCATTATCTGAGGGCGTTGCAACTCAAGCCCGACTATCCTGAAGCGCATACCGGCCTGGGCCGAACGCTGGCGGCCCGCTACAGACTGGACGAGGCGATCAGCCATTACCGTCAGGCGCTGCGGATAGAGCCCGATCTTGTTTATGCACATTGCGGGTTGGGCATCGTGCTGCATTTGCAGGGCAAGCTCGACGAGGCGGTGAGCCATTATCGCCGGGCGCTGCGGATCGATCCTGAGCACGCCGAGGCGCACAGCAGCCTGGCCTGCGCGCTGGCCGAACAGGGCAAACTGGACGAGGCGATCGATCACTATCGCCGGACGCTGAAGATCAAGCCCGGGTACGCCGAGGTGCACTATCGACTGGGTCGTACGCTGATAATGGCGGGACAGTTCAATGGTGCGCTCGAGCATTTTCGCCGAGCGGCGCAGCTAAAGCCCGACTGGCCCGACCCGTTGAACGGCATAGCGCAAATTCTTGTGATACATCCGGACGGCAGGGTTCGCAATGCAAGCGAGGCGGTAAACCTGGCCGAGCGTGCAGCGACGCTGACCGAATATAAGGACGCCTCCGTTCTCGATACGCTGGCGGCGGCATACGCGGGGGTGGGGCGGTTCGACCGGGCGGTGGCTACTGCGCACACGGCAATCGGATTGGCCTCTGCGGCCGGGGCCGCCGAGCTTGTAGAGTATCTGCGCAAGCAGCTTGAAATCTACGAGAATTTGGAATTCAAAATTGAGAATTGAGTAGTACTTTAGCGAAGTGAAGCGTTTCGCTAAAACGGTTCAGGGTTCACGGTTCCAGGTTCACAGTTGATCGAGAAAACTGGTTTTACCAGCCACCAACCATGAACCAAGCCCCCGCGGCGTTTGAGCGGGGCCAGCCGTGAGCCTTCTAACCTGGAACCAACACTTTTGCCGCACACGGCTAACCCAATATCACACAGCTTTTCTGGACAACTGTCTCAGGGCCGGTTCGTCAGCCTCAGCCTTGGCCACTGCCCTGCTACTCGCTGGCTGCCTCTTGAGGACTCTGAGCGCGTCCTTCATTTTCTTTTTGTCTCCTCGTTCGAGTTTTGCCCTGAATCCGCTCTGTTTGCTCAGTCTTTCGAGGATGCCAGCCAATTGCTTCGGCAAGCCGTTGCTGTCCTGCTCGAGGGTCTCCAATAGCCATCTGCCGCACTCCTTGACCTGCTTTGGCGGCAGTATAATCGCTCCCCCGAGGTTGTAGTTGTGACTCAGCTCAATTTTTACCCCGGATTTGCCCATGTCGGTGGCCGAGAGTGTGTAGCCATCCTCGTAGAGAAATGCCGGAAGTGAGGCTTTGAGCAGTCTTTTTGGACTGTTTCCGAGTTGAGTACTTACTTTCTTCATTAGGAGTTACCCTTAATAAACCCCAACATGCACACAAGTTACTCTCTCAGCAAGATCCTCCTGGCCGGCAGACTGCATGTCAGAAACCGGGTAACCACCCTTGCTACTTGATTCTACCATAGTAAGACGCAATTACGTCCCAAAATGTTGCAAATAATCCAAGAAAAATCGACAAAGTGTGCCCAATATGGGCCTTTTAGGGCATTTCCGGCCAATAGGCAGGCATGCCAGGCGCTTCACGAAAGTGCAGTTAATTAGTGAGGTAGCGAATTGTACCGGTGCCGAACATCTGCGAGAAATCACGGCGACGTGGCGAAATCCCAACCCATTTCAATCGCCAACCAATGCGGAAGAAGCATTATTGACCGAGAGAAATCCAAGCCTGTGTTTTCGATGTGATCCCTTATTGCCATTGAAAACGGACTTGCGGCCGTCACAACGGACGGGAGCACCACCGGAGCGTCTTCTGTAGATTCCGGATCGTTTGCTGCGCAGCAGTATAGGAGATGCGAACGGACAAAATGCGTTCGACACACGACAGGCCTGACGGCATAGGCGTCGCATGCGCCATTTGCCAGCAGAGGGCAGCAATGGTCATAGTTGGAAAGATCTGTCTGCTCGTCGATGTTGGCCGGCGGATATCTGCCCGGTCTGGAATTATCCCATTCATGCCATTGTTGCGTTCGTATCCTAATGTCGTCTATCTGGTCTGCTGACAATTCCCGCTTGACATATTGAGCCAGGGTGTGCGCCTCTGCAATGTTCACAGGGATATGATGCCGGCAACAGTGGGAACAGCCCAGTTTACAGGTTGGAACGATGCCGTCTTCGCTGCGCAGCCGATCCAGTCTGCATGCAGTCGCTTCATCCACGGAAGAATACACGCCGTTGACGAAGCTCTCTCGCGGCGTAATCGGGACATCGGCTCCAAATCCCGCAGGACCCATACCGAAATTGCCATTCTCAATCAAGTTCATCATTCTCTATAGTTTCTTCCTGGTTTCCATGTCCCCGATTTTCACGCCGAAACACAACTCTCTTACGGCGTAGTTATCGGAGAGCATTTTCTTGTAGCTATCGCTGCCCAATCAAGGACTTTCTTTGCAGTCATAGGGTTCTCTACCTGACGTCATGGACGCCCCCAGAAAATAGGGCAGAGCGAAGCGGCGCGCTATTCTTTGTCGGATGCAGTAACTGGTTCGGCTACCTTATGAGTTCATAGATTTTCCTGAAATCCCTCTCCATGCTCTTCAGAACGGGTACGTCGGTGAATTGCGTAATCTCGCGCAGGGCCAGCGGAGAACTCGAGCACAATCCGGAAATCGCACAAGGAGTCAGATCGAAGGAGTCCTTCAGGATTTTGAGTCCTCCCACAACCCCTGCCGCATCGGCGGCGCAGAAAACCAGCTTGTGGATACGCGAGCGGACCTCGGGTTCCTGAAGCAACATCGCAGTCTCGCGCTGGAAGATGCCGTCTGCGAACTCCAGCACGAGATAGTTCCTGCTGTTGTTCCCGTACTTCATGTCAACGGCATGGAAAATCCGCATGAGGTCCTCACGTTCCAGCATGTAGGTTGAGGGGAAACCGAAATAGGAGAAGTCGGCGATGTGTTGAGCCCCGCAATCTTCCATCAGAAGGATGTCTTTGAGGCTTGCTGTACCGGTGACCTTGGCAGCCCTCACCATCTTTCCAACGGACGATAGCGCGTAACAGCAGGCAGCCGCGGCATAGCTCTTTCCGGAATTCATGCTCGTTCCTATGCAGAGGATCACCCTGGCGCCCGGAGCTTTGCGCTCCACTTTCCTGGGATTGATCAAAACATGATCTCTCGTGTTTACCACGCGGCCGTCGCTGTCGCAGACATAGCCAAGCATGCGCAGCTTCGTCGGAGCGCTGATCCGCTCGTTCTGGCACTTCATCTGGCCAACCACTCCGCTGCGGGCAATCAGGTCGACGGTATCGCCGGCCTTCTCGGGAACCAGTCCTTCGTAGTGATCCGGTGCGTATCTATTGCCGAATACGAAGACGGCTCGCGTCCGGCCGTGAATCATGTGCATTCGTGCGGATGTGCTCTCGAGCGTGGTGTGAAAGCCAAGCTGAGACACCATACCGAACATAAGATCCCCCATCTTCGGCACTCTCTCAGGAAAGTATTCGTATTGCCTGATGAGCTTCTTCGGTACGGAGAAGGCTGCACTCGGGACAATGCAGTTCTGTCTGATTTTTTTCATTTCTCGCGATAATCCTCCACAGACCTACTCAACGTGTCATTCAGTAAAAGCCCAACAATGTTCATATGGTTTCCGCACAAGACTTCGGAACCCTATGGCTGAAAGTATAACACCCCCTTGCCCGAAGTCCATACGCAATCCTTTGGAGGCGATGGGCCCGAGCCACTGAGCGAACGTAGTGAGTGATGTGGATGGCCTGTCATTTATTCTGACGGTTGCTAACTCCAGTGAATTGCGAATGCTCTGTGGATGGCGGTTTTTGTGCTGGCTTGCGGGCGAGGTTTCTGAGAGAATAGGCGGGCACTACCCACGACAGGATATTCTTGAAAAGGAGATGAGTATGAATCGTCGCGATTTTCTGAAACTTGCCGGAGCTTCCGGCGCTTCGCTGCTGCTGGCGAACCGCAATTTTGTAATTGGGGCGGGCGGCAGCAAGCCGAACATCGTTTTCCTGATACTGGACGAGCTTGGATATTACGAGCTTTCGTGCATGGGGCACCCGATAATGGAGACGCCCAACATTGACAGGATCGTGGCCGAGGGGATGAGATTTACCCAGATGCTCGCCGGGGCGCCCGTATGCGCTCCTACCCGCAGTACCCTTATGACGGGCAAGCACATGGGGCACACTTCGGTGCGCAGGAATCCCGGCCAGGAGGCAATTCGTGCCGAGGACGTGACCGTGGCCCAGGTTCTCAAAAGGGGCGGCTACGCTACCGGCGGTTTCGGCAAATGGGGCATTGGCGGACGCGGCACCACGGGCGTGCCTGAGAAGCACGGCTTCGACGTTTTTCTCGGCTACTACGATCAGGTCCACGCCCACACGTTCTTCCCGGCTTATCTTGTCAGGAACAGCGAAGAGGTGCCGTTGAAAGGTAACACGGGCGCCTTGTACGAGGGCGAAACGTTCTCGCATCAGGTCATCTTCGCAGAATCGATGAAGTTCATTCGACAGAACAAGGACAAGCCGTTCTTGTGCTATTGTCCCTGGACGCCTCCGCATGGGGCTTGGGGGCTGCCGGAGGACGAGCCTTCCTGGCAGAAGTACAAAGACAAGAAATGGGATGCCGGCTACTCGGTCAAGAAGGACGAGGCCCAAAGGTACGCCGCGATGGTCAACATGATCGACAGGCAGATCGGGCAGATCATGGGCCTGCTCAAAGATCTGAAGATAGACGACAATACGATAGTATTCGTCTGCGGCGACAACGGGGGCAATCTGTATTTCGCCAACAAGACCCATCCTCACGGCTTCTTCGGGCCGAATGTCGATCCGAAAACTGGCAAGGTTTTCAGGGGCCGCAAGGGTTTGCTCTATGAAGGGGGCCTGCGCATTCCGTTTATCGTGCGGTGGCCCGGCAGGATAAAAGCGGGCTCGGTCAGCGAGCACCTGGGGTACTTCCCCGATGTTATGCCGACGCTGGCGGAGCTTGCCGGGGCGGACTGCCCGGGCGACATCGATGGAATCTCCATACTTCCGGCACTACTCGGCGCAAGGGCGGCCGGCCGCGCGCAGAAGAGGCACGAGTATCTGTATTGGGAGTTCATGGGACAGACCGCCGTTCGCTGGGGTAATTGGAAGGCCTACAAATCCCAAAAAGGGCAGTGGGAGCTGTACGACCTCAGCAGTGACATCGAAGAGCAAAACAACGTGGCTCCGCAGAATCCTGACACGCTTGCGAAGATGGTCGAGTTTGCACGGCAAGCCCACCAGCCGCACGTTCCCGGCGAGGTCCTTGATAAGGAACTTTGTATGAAGGACCACAGCAAAACGAAGAACCCCAAACCTTCCGAGCAGCGGCGCCGATAGAGTTACGGAACAGAAGGCGAGTAGAAAAATGAATGAAGAGATTAGAACCACTAATCTACACTAATTGACACTAACAAGACTGAGTTGTTGTTTTGAGATTAGCGAGGATTAGCGCAGATTAGTGGTTAGTAAAGAGCCTTTTTTGGTGTTTTTAGTGGCTTTGTGTGTCCATAAGAAAAGGGCTTGGAACTGCGTTTTGCAGCTCCAAGCCCTGAGACGTCATTCAGCCAGGCCAAAATACCCTGGCCTTTTCCCATGCCACGACAGCCTTGCTGTCACGTGCAGATCTTCATCCGTGTGAACGATGCTACAAGCCTGCAAGGTCGGCAATCTCACCGTCGGACAATGCACGGTCGTAGACACGGACATCATCGATCGTCCCGGTGAAGAGCTTCTCCAGGCTGCCGTCTGTGTGGCTGGTTATTGCTCCTATCAAGGCGTTATGCTGGGATGAGCCTGAAAGGTCGTACCCATCCGGCAAATCTTGGGTTCCATCCAGAACACCATCGACGTACACAAGCCCGGTGTTGCCGCTTCTCATGCCGACTACGTGATGCCAGGCACCGTCATTGACTACGGTAGCGCCCAATGTCTGTCTCTTGGTGCTGTCGTCGTCGGTGGTCAGGGTCATCCTATCGGCGTTAGCCTCGCCCATGGCCAATGTGTAGCGTATTCCGCCGCCGTTGTCGCCGCCCTTGGCATAGACGGTGGCTCTTTCGGTCGTGGTCAGCTTTATCCATGCGGATATTGCAAAATCGCCTGTGCCGAAGTCGAGCGCGGCCGGATTGCCGCAGTCCACGTAGTCGTCCACGCCGTCCAACTCCAGCGCATCGCCCACCACGCCGGCTACCCATAATGGATCGCCTACCACGATTCCGTCGGCGCCCGTTGCAGAGCTGTCGGCAGCGTCGCCGTCAAGCATCCAGTGCCCCACCGGCTTTTGGATGCCGAGGAGTCTGACATTGTGGATGGTCAGCGAGCCCGTGCCGCCGGGAGCCGGGGCGTCGAGGTCACCGATAACGAGCGACACTTTGGTAACCGCGGACATGTCGACGGCGAAATCAGCTAAATAGACGACGAAGTCGGTCGCGCTGGTCTGCTGCGTAGCAGCCGGATCAGGATTCATGACCGCCGACGCAGCGCCGGAAGCATCTTCCAGAACCAGATACATCGGCTCGGCCGCATTGCCCGTCAGGCCGATCTCGGCCGAGGTCAGCGGTCCGGCCGCAACTCCGCCGTCGGAGCTGAGCTCAGAGAACACGGCCTCGGCAAACGTATCGGCGCCGGAATGCGACGTCACCGCCAGGCCGATATGAATAGGCGCCGGTGTCATCGGGATCACCTGCGGATTCCAACCCATCGGAACAAAAGTCACGCCGTCGGTCGAGTAGTAGGCATTGATCATCGGGAACATCCGTTCGATCTTGATCCAGACCGGTGCGGTCAGGGCCTTTGCCTCATCCGTTGCCACGGCGTCGTCGGCGGTTGCGTCTTGGTTGGCCATTGCTCGTGCCTGGAACCGTACGCCGTTGGCGCCTGTCGCGGCGATCATCGCAAACGACGAACCCGGATCCAACGTCTCGCGGATCATGATGCCGGCCTTGGTCCACGGATCTGTGAAGGCCAGACTGTCGACCTTGACGGTCATCGAGCCATTACCGGTGAGCGTCGTATAGGCATACTGGAACTGATCAGATGTGCCCCAGATGTCGGCGCCTCTGCCGACCACCGTGGTAGTGCCGCTGACGTCATCGACCGTAACGCTGCCTGAGCCGGCGTTGCCGGTGTAAGAAACTGCCAGCCGGCCGATCGGATCGGTCCAGTCCAGCGCCGCACCCAGATCAAGCGAAATATCGCGAGTGGCGCCGGTGTCATAATCAAACGGTGTCTCGGTATCATAGAGGACGATGTCGGCTTCGGTGCTGAAGGGCCAGACGCGACCCTTGGTGAGAACGACACTACTGCCGCTGAGGGCCCGTTCGTCGACACGCCAGTAGTAATTGGTCTCAAAGTCGAGCTTCTCAGGAATAACATACGAAGCCTCAGACTGATATCCGCGATAGATGCCCGTTGTGTCTAAGACATCGGCGGCTGCAACCGCATCGGGATCGGTGCCGAAGAAGACAAAATGCTCTGTTGCGCCGTCACCGGGTGTCCATGAAAGTGTGGTCATACTCCAGATGTCACCAGAGTCACCTATCGCAGGCTGTGGCTGCCAGGCCATCAGGAGATTACCATAAAGCTGCCTCATCTCGTCTTCGGTGAAGGCCTTGTCGTAGATGGCCAGGTCGTCGATTTCGCCTTGGATCGGAGGTCCGCCACTGTTGCTTCCGTCGAAGCCGGTTGCTTCGGAGTTGGCGCCTACGAGCCCGTATCGCGTGTTGCCCGTGCCGTAGGTAGTACCCATCGTTACTGATGGCTCGGCGAAACCGTCGATGTAGATAGTTGCGGTTCCATTGTCAAACACGCCGGAGATGTGATGCCATTCGCCATCGTCAACTCGCGTGACACTGCCGTAGTCAAGCTGGCCTGCATCGGTAAAGACATGCCAGCCAACCTGCCCATCAGTAACGGGTGCTTGTGTGGCGCCAACCGCCAGGCGGTAATACTCGTTACGATCAAACGAGAGGACGTACTGGGCACCCGGGTCGTCAGTGCGGACCCAAGAGTTTACCGTTACCTCGGTGAGGCCTGTACTTTCGTAGACCAGGTTGGCGACAGCTCCGTATCCCTCTGCACCCATGTCCAGCACATCGCCGCCGTGGCCGGCTATGACCTGTGCGCCATTTTCGAGCGCGACATGGTTGGCGTTGCCTGACTGATCAAGCACGACGCCGCCGGAATCGCCGTCAAACGTCCACAGGGCGACGAGACTCGGATCGTCCGTCATGGGCAGTACGGGCACGGTGCTGAAGCTCCAGACCTGACCCTTGACCGTATCTGCGCCGTAGAACTCGTCGACGCGCCAATAGTAGGTTGTGGCCGGCTGCAACTCGCCGGTATCATAGCCAATGTCCATCACCAGCGGAGCGTCCGCTGCGTTGGCAACCTGATCGGCATCGGAGCCGAAGTATACCTGGTGCATGATCGGGGCAAAGCCCGCGGCCCAACTGAGATTGGCGCTGGTTTCCAGAATTGTAATGCCGTCTATGCTGGGGTTGTATGAACTTCTTGGGGGAACCCAGAAGCTCCAGACGTCACCGAGGACTACCGTCCCGTCTGCAGTGACATCGTCAACTCTCCAGTAATAGGTCGTGTCCTTTTCAAGGCCTGCGGCAAGGGCGCTTGTAGCGGCCTGGCGACCCAGAAGCTGATCCGCACCAAGCTCAGCGGTCGTGCCGACATAGACATCGTGCTCAACCGCAAAGCCTCCGGGCAACCAGCCCAGGAGGACTGACACGTCTTCGACCATGGCGCCAATGGCCGGAGCGGCGGCATAGGACTTGGGTCGGATGGCCAGCTCAGCAACCTCGTTCGCATCCAGCACGCGGCTGTAGATTCGAACATCGTCAAACTCTGCGTCAAGGAACCGGTCGTTACTGGAGGCACGGCTGCCGATTCTGACATCGGCAGCTTCCGTAATGTTGAAGATGTTGTTGCTGCCGCCCCTGATTGCATCTTCCACCCCGTCGATGTAGAGGATAGTGTTCGGAACCCTGAGGTTGCCGCCCTCGACTGTGGTTTGGACAACATGGCGCCATTCACCGTCGTTGACTGAGGTATCACTCTGAAGATTACCGTTGCCGTGCTCGGCACGCAGTCTACCTGATTCGACGCGGAAGGATTGGTATTGACCGCCTACGCCGGTACCATCGCTGCTGCCCCAGGTCACAAATCCACCCTCGGTGTCCGTCGTCTTGACCCAGCAGGCAACGCTGAATGCCGGGTTGAAGGGATTGTCGGGGTCAGTACGGTCGGCGTTGATGCCCGTATAGCCGACGATTTCGACATAGTCACTGCTGCCGTCTAGCGACACGGCGCCGCCGTGCAGCCCGACGTCGACGAGAAATGCGTCGCCGACAAGTGTGCCATCGCGGCCGTTGCCGGACGAATCGAGTGTATCGCCGTCGAACTTCCACCAGCCGACGAGGTTCGGATCGTCATCCAAGCCGGCGGGGCTGACGGCTGTCATACCCAGGACCACAATAAAAGACATCAAACAAACAAGTTTTCTGGACATGATCTGTCCTCCTTCAAAAAAGATAAGTTTTTAGTAGCCATGCTTTGGCCACGCGCCAGAACATGCTTTAGTTTCTGACAAGCACGATTAATCGTGCGAGTTTATGCCCGTCTAGAACGAATCAGAACAAAATGATTTACAAAAGTGCATACCTCCAGCGGACTCGGGTATTTAGCCAGGACAATCTAATGCAACAACAATGCGGCCTCCTTCCATCCAGACCCCGATACGGGCCCCTGATTGACGTGCGCAACAATTAACGCACCAGCATGCTCCTCCACCGGAAAGCCTGAAGCACGCGCCATAACGCGAAACCACCAAACCTGCAAGCTTGACCTTCTTCATTTATACCAAAACAAATGCTCCGTCGTCAAGAAAAAAAACTAAAAAGATAGGATATTCGGGGAATATCGTGCCGGCGCCGGACGGCAAGATGTGTGATCCCCGAGTGAACGGCGCACTATGCGTTTCGTGTGTGCACACAGAAAAGGGCCTGGAACTGCGTTTTGCAGCTCCAAGCCCTGAGACATCATCCTGCCAGGCCTCAAGTACCTGCCTGGTTCTTCTCTCTGTTTCTACAGAGAACTAGTTGCCCAACAGTCTACTGACTGTATCCAGGTATACCGCCTCGCCGTCAGCCGTGAGGTTCCACTCGCCCCAATTGGAGACACCCTCGGCCTCTTGCGTGCCGGCGGCGAAGAATACACGTGGACCGCCTGCCGTCTGGCCTGCGCCGGCGTAGTATTCTACCCCGGCTTCCCATTCGACAATCCACGGCCAGCCTCCACCTGATGCCAGAAGTACACCGTTGCCAACATTCGCAGCATCAATGTCCGGGAATGAGCATACACCCACAGTTTCATCTATCGCCTGTATCTGGCTGCCATCCGCAAGATCCATCATAGGAGCACCGGTCGGGGTGCCGCCGGTATCCAGCAATTTCCACCGGCTGTTCCTCACGAGATGGGTCGAACTCACGATCATCGGCGTCGTGATTGAATTCCACTGCGTCGGCTCATCGCCGCCGTTATAGTCGCCGCTGTTGGTGGTGCGGCTTATGATCACCAGGTCGGCGGCATTCAGCGCAGCGATCTTGTCGTCGTCCAACTCTGTCCAGTTACCCGGCTGATAATCGACCTTGTAGTCTTGAGCATCGAGTAGATCCCTCAACGCGAAATCGTCTACAACGCCATCTGCATCGTAATCGTGGTTTCCGGAGACCAGGACGATCAACGGCAGTGCCGGAAGCAACCTGACGTTGTGGATGGTCAGGGATCCTGTGCCGCCGGGAACCGGGGCGTCAAGGTCACCGATAACCAGCGACACTTTGGTAACCGCGGTCCGGTCGATGGCGAAGTCGGCCAGGTCCACTATGAAATCGGTGGCAATGGTCTGCTGCGTAGCAGCGGGGTCAGGATTCATGACCGCCGCCGAAGCGCCGGAAGCATCTTCCAGGACCAGATACATCGGCTCGGCCGAATTGGCCGCCAAGCCGCCGATCTCGACCGAGGTCAGCGGTCCGGGCATGACGCCACCGTCGGAGCTAAGCTCTGAGAACACGGCCTCGGCATACGTATCGGCGCCGGAATGCGATGTCACCGCCAGGCCGATATGAATCGGCGCCGGTGTCATCGGGATCACCTGCGGATTCCACGTCGAGGGAATAAACGTCACGCCGTCGGTGGAATAGTAGGCATTGATCATCGGGAACATCCGCTCGATCTTGATCCAGACCGGTGCCGTCAGGGCCATTGCCTCAGCCGTCGCCACGGCGTCATCGGCGTCGGCGTCTTGATCGGCCATTGTCCTGGCCTGGAATCTCACGCCGTTGCTGCCGGTTGCGGCGATCATCGCAAACGACGAACCAGCATCCAGGGTCTCGCGGATCATGATGCCCGCCTTGGTCCACGGATCTGTGAAGGCCAGACTGTCGACCTTGACGGTCATCGAGCCATTACCGGTGAGCGTCGTGTAGGCATACTGGAACTGATCAGATGTGCCCCAGATATCGGCGCCTCTGCCGACTATCGTGGTCGTGCCGGCTGCCTCATCGACTGAAACGGTGCCTGAGCCGGCGATGCCGGTGTAAGAAACCGCCAGCCGGGCGATCGGGTCGGTCCAGTCCAGCGCCGCACCCAGATCAAGCGAAATATCGCGAGTGGCGCCGGTGTCATAATCAAACGGCGTGTCCTGGTCATAGACCATTGTGGTGAAGGACCAGACCGGACCCTTGACCGTCTCTGCGCCGTAGAACTCATCGATGCGCCAGTAGTAGGTTTTACCCGGCTGCAACTCGCCGGTATCATAGCCAACGTCCATCACGAGCGGGGCGTCCGCCGCATTGGCAACCTCATCAGGATCGGTCCCGAAGTATACCTGATGCATGATCGGGCTCCAACCGGGCGTCCACGTCAAATTGGCCGTCGCACCGACAGTCATCGTGCCATCCGCCGGGTCAGGATCGTAGGCGCGCCTGGGTAGAAGCGAGAAGCTCCAGACTTCCCCTATGGAGGGGTTGTTCGGATCAGCGTCGCTGACTTCATCGACACGCCAGTAGTATGTCGTCTCCGGAACAAGATCCGCAGCAAATAAAGATGTTGCGGGCTGGTTGCCCAGGAATGTATCCGCAGCACCGGCGATTACATCGTCCAGACTGCTGCCAAGATACACATCGTGTGAGACGGCGCCGTCTCCGGCTTCCCACGCAAGCAACGCCGAGAACTCTTCGAGTTCGGCACGATTGGCTGGGTCCGGGCCATAGGCGTAGGGCCACGTAGTACCCGCCATAGCAGCTAATTCGGGTGGTGTCAGTGCTTGATTGAGAATCCAGACTTCGTCAACGAGTCCTTCGAAAAACCAACCGTTGCCGGAAGCATTGCCGTCATGAAACACATTGTTCTGCTTCGTATACCCGATCGCGTTGTCATTGCCGTGATTGTAGATTTGACCACCGACACCCTTGCCTATAAGGTCCCCGTCCATCCACATCTCGAATTTGTCTTCTTCCTGGGCATCGGCACCGTCTCTGATCACCAAGGCAACCGTGTGCCATTCGTTTGAACTGATGGGGGCAGAAATCCATGTACCCGGATTCCATTGATACTCTGCCTTGTTCCATCCTCCCACGTAGACCAGGCCCTCGTGGACATATACGGTGAGCCCGCGTGTCAGGCCGCCCTCTTCGAAGACAGTCTGTTTCTCCGGTTTGTCGACGTGTGCACATTTAAAGACAGTCACCACAGTACGATTCGGCCAAGGACCATTGGTTACGTTGATCCACTGCGAATCCGGGATGTGGACTCCGTCATCGACTCCATCAAACGATAGCGCCTTGCCGAAGAGACCCTCAGCCAGATACGGCTCGCCCACAATATTCCCTGCGAGGCCAACTGCTGAGTCATCCGGCACTGTAGCGTCGACGAAATTGGCGTCGTTCAACAGGTACACATGCCCGTCCATGACCGTAGCCGGGTCGGGCTGGGCCGCGGCATTGCCGGCCAGCACCAGGACAAAAACAAAAGACATCAAACAAACAAGTTTTCTGGACATGATCTGTCCTCCTTCAAAAAAAATAAGTTTTTAGTAGCCATGTTCCGGCCACGCGCCGGAACATGCTTTTAGTCTCTGACAAGCAGTGTTGATCGTGCAGGTTTATACCCGTCCAAGACGATTCATAACAAATTGACCCTGCAAAAATTGCGTACATTCAGCTTCAATCGGGTATCTGACCAGGACAATCTACTGCAACAACAAAGCCGCCTCCTTCCGTCCAGGGCCCAATACGAGCCCCTGATTGACGTGCGTAGCCATCAACACACCGGCATGCTCGGCCATCGAAAAGCCCCAAGCACACCCCACAACGTGAAACCACCAATCCTGCAAGCTTCACCCCATTCATATTACCGGACCAGGTACGCCGTCGTCAAGAAAAAAATGTCGAAAAAACAACTTATTAGACCTTACCCGTCCACACGGACCCTTCGGCCATGCTCAGGGCAGACTCTGAAAGTATTCGACATTTTAAGGTATCTACTTTACCTTCCTCTGCAAGGCTTCGGTGATTATTGCCGCGTCTCAGGTGCCGTTTTCTCGGCTCGGCGCGCAATGGTGCGAGCTTTGGGCCGACAGCCGGTATCAGCGCAGAGAAACGGGGCCTGTGCTGATGTTGTTGGCACAGGCCCCGAATTGAAACAAATCTCCCCCGCAGTCTCCTATCGGGCCGCTTAATAGAGTCGGATGTCGTCGAAGTACACTTCGCCTGAGCCGCCGGCCGCCGGGCTGTTTTTGGTGCCGAATCCGATGGTAATCGTATTGACGTTGGCGAGGTTCACACCCTGGTCGGCAAACGTCTGCAGATCGATGCTCCATTCGGTCCATCCGGTTATCTGCGTCGCCGCCGGATCATCGTGGTAGGCCGCGGCGGTGCCGTTTAGAGCGACAAACATCCGCTCGGCAGCGTTGGCGGAATCGCCCCTGAACCACAGTGACAATCGCGTAACGCCTTGCTCGGTCCAGTCTCTTGGCCAGACCAAAGTCAGGGTCGCCTGAGACGTCTTGAGATTGTTGTCGTAGAAGTACGGCATTGCCTGGGCTCCGCTGCGAACGACGGCCTGCCCGGCGTAGGGAGGCAGTTCGTTGCCGACAAGGGCTCCGTTTGTGGTGGTTCCAAAGCCGTCGATCCACTTGTCGAATATCCTGTTGCTCGCAGCATCCGGCGGGTCGATGTCGTTATAGGCTTCGAAATCGTCCACTACAATGAAAGCCGCGCTCGCAAAGCTCCAGAGCAGACCACTTACCGTCTTGTTCGGATAGACCGCGTCCACCCGCCAGTAGTAGACCTTTTCCGGTTCGAGCGGGGCGGCGGGCTTGTAGGTTGCAGCCCCCCCTGAGATCCGCCTGTGGCGCTGTTGACGTCCTCGAAATTGTCACCGAGATATACGGTGTGCAATATCGCGCCGAAACCCGCGGTCCAGCCAAGCGTGGCGTCCAGCTCCACGAATTCAGCTCCGTCAACCGGGTCAGGGAGATAGGCGGTCTTCGGCGGAATCGAGAAGCTCCAGATGTCGCCTTTCCACGGACTGTTGGGGTCGGCATCATTGACCTCGTCGATTCGCCAGTAGTAAGTCGTTCCCGGAACCAGCCCGTCCGGAACGGGAAATCCGGGAAATCCGACAAGAACAGACGTGCCGGCCTGGTTGCCCAGAAACGTATCGCCTGTCCCGCTGTTGACGTCGTCGAAGCTATCGCCCAGATAAACATCATGCGAGATGGCAAAAGCTCCCGCTGTCCAGGAAAGGTTCGCCCACGTAGCGCCATTGAGGGCGCCATCGCTCGGATCGGGACCCCAGGCCTTGGGGAAAGGACCTGCGTCATCCAATTCGAGCGCGTTGGTTACTCGGATTTCATCGACCGCAATCCAACCCCAACTGCCTTGAAAGGCATCGACAACCTCGACACGAACTATCTGGCCCGCAAGGGCCGAAAGGTCAATCGTGTCCTCCCGCAAGTTTCCATGGCCGTTGGTGAGAACGCTGCCGAGCAATGAACCATCTGCCGCCGAAACAACGGCAACACCTGCAGAATCAGTCGTGTATCCATCATCCGGATTCGATTCAAGGTCGGGTGCGTGGGTCCCATTGCCCCCGCCGTGGGCCCAGACAGTCAACTGTGAATTCTGGCCGAGCAGCAGTGGGGGTGAAGTGGCGATTTGATCATTGGCCGCGGAGTGCAGGTTGTCGCCCCACCCGGTGAGATTGTAGGTATTCAGATAGACACCTCGATCCTCTACACATGACATGCCTCCTCAAAGAAATAGTCAACATGAAGCGACTGACAACGGTCATTACCTTGTTCACGCATTTTGCACGCAGCGGCTCCGAATTGCCCCTTCTCTACGGTTTGAGCCTGCCGCCTCCTTCGAAGTCATCCGGCCAAACCTACGGACACCAGCCAACCTTATTTGTACCAGATTCGTCGCATCGCCGTCAAGGACAAAATCCGGGTTTAAGCGTGTTGTTCGTCGCAAGGGAGATAGTGTCAGCCCGGGACCGCAACAAGAAGAACGGGGCCTGTGCCGAACTGACCGGCACGGGCCCCGAATTGATGCAAATCTACCTGTAGTTTCCTATTGAGCCGCTTAATACAGCCGGATGTCGTCGAAGTTCATCTGACCCGAGCCACCTGCCGTAGGGCTATTCCTGGTGCCAAAACCGATGGTGATCGTATTGACGTTGGCAAGATTCACGCCCTGATCGGCAAAGCGCGTCAGGTCGATACTCCATTCGGTCCATTTGCCTACCTGCGTGGCTGCGGGGTCTTCATGATAGATCACCGCGGTGCCGTTTAGGGCGACAAACATCCGCTCAGGCGCGCTAGCCGAATCGCCCATAAACCACAATGACAATCGCGTAAGACCCTCGGCAGTCCAGTCTTTCGGGTAAACCAGAGTCAGAGTTGCCTCAGACGTCTTCAGATTGTTGTCGTAGAAATATGGCATCGCCTGAGCGCCGCTGTGAACAACAGTCTGGCCGGCATAGGGAGGCAGTTCGTTGCCAACGAGAGCGCCGTTGGTGGTGGTTCCAAAACCGTCGATCCACTTGTCGAATATTCTATTGCTGTTGGGATCAGGTGGATCGATGTCATTGTGGGCCTCAAAATCGTCAACCCCGATGAACTTGGCAGTCGTGAAGCTCCAGAGCAGGCCTTTGACCGTCTTATCCGCGTAGACCGCATCTACACGCCAGTAGTAGGTCGCACCCATAGCAAGTTTGCCGGGATCATGGCTCTCGGAACCGAGCGCCCTTTTGCCCACGTACTCAGGCGAGGCCGCGGTGGCATTTTTCACCGCGTCGGCATCGGCGCCAAAGTACAGATCGCTCGAAGCGGCGGTGTCGGCCGGCGTCCAGTTGAAAGTCGCCACGATCGACACGTCTGCGGCGCCGTTAGCCGGTTGGGGATTGCCCACAGCGCCCGGCGTCGTGAAGCCCCAGATACCGCCCTTATGTGTGAAGGGCGGATCGAATTCGTCGACCCGCCAGTAATAGACCTTCTCCGATTCCAGCGGAGTGGCGGGCGCAAAGGTTGCAGTTCCCCGTGGGGCTCCTCCGGCAGCATCGTTGACATCTTCAAAACTGTCGCCGATGTACACCGTATGCAATTTCGCGCCGAAGCCCGGTGTCCAGCTCAACGCGGCATCCAGGTCCACGAATTGGGCGCCGTCCGTCGGGTCGGGGAAATACGCGGTCTTTGGGGGAATCGAAAAGCTCCAGATATCGCCTCTCCACGGGCTGTTGGGATCGGCTTCATTGACCTCGTCGATCCGCCAGTAGTAAGTCGTGCCCGGAACGAGCCCTTGCGGATAGGCGAATCCGGGGAAGCCTACAACGAAATCTGTCGCAATTTGATTGCCTCGGAACGCATCGCCCGTACCGCTGTCGACGTCGTCAAGATTGTCACTCAAATATACATCATGAGAAACCGCAAAGTCTCCCGCAGACCAGCTCATGTTCGCCCACGTGTCCTCGTAAAGGCTGCCATCTTCGGGGACCGGGCCCTTCGCTCTGGTGAACGCCTGACCTTGCATGGCGACTTGAAGCTCGGACTCGGTAAGCGCGGTGTTGTAGATGCGGACGTCGTCAATTATGCCAATATAGAGCTTTATCAGACTGCCGTCCGTGTGGGTTGTCATGGCTCCGATGAGAGAGTTGTGTTGAGATGTGCCGGCCAGGTCATATCCGGCAGGTACGGTATTGGTGCCGTCGAGGACACCGTTCACATATACGCGCGTCTCTGTTCCCGCCCTCATCGCAGCGACGTGATACCACTGGCCGTCAATAACGACGGTAGCACCCAACGCCTGGGCTTTAGTGCTGTCGTCATCCGTGGTCAGAGTCATTCTGTCGGCGTTGGCTTCGTGGGTGGCGAGCGTGTACCGTACTCCACCACCGTTATCGCCGCCGTTAGCGAAAACGGTGCCTCTGTCGATTTGGGTCGTCTGTATCCAGGCGGTTATAGTCCAGTCGTTTGTTCCGAAGTTGAGTATGTCATTGTTGCCGCAGTCGACAAAATCGTCGCCATCGAACTCGAGGCCCACGCCGTACATTCCGGAGACCCACTGCGGATCGCCGTTGAGCGTTCCGTCGTTGCCGTTGCCTGTTACGTCTCTTGCGACGGTCCCGGAGCCATCGTCGAATGGCCAGTGGGCCACAAGTTCAGCCGAGGCTATACTCGCGAGACTCAGCACAAAAACAAGACAAGCCGTACAAAGCAATTTCTTGGACATGATAGTCCTCCTTCAAAAAAGGTTAACATGAAGCGACCAACGACGGTCGTTACCTTGTTCACGCATTTTGCACGCAGCGGCTGCGAATTGCCCCTTCTCTACGGTTTGAGGCTGCCGCCTCCTTCAAAGTCATCCGGCCAAACCTACGGGCTCCAACCAATCTCATTTATACCAGATTCGTTGCATCGCCGTCAAGGACAAAATCCGAATTTAAGCATGTTGTTCGTCGCAATGGAGACAGTGTCAGCCGGGGACCGCAACAAGAAGAACGGGGCCTGTGCTGATGTCACAAGCACAGGCCCCGAATTGAAACAAATCTGCTTCTGTTTCCTATCGGGCCGTTCAATACAGCCGTATGTCGTCGAAGTTCATCTGACCTGAGCCACCTGCCGCAGGGCTGTTCTTGGTACCGAGGCCGATGGTAATCGTATTGACGTTGGCAAGATTCACGCCCTGATCGGCAAAGCGCGTTAGGTCGATGCTCCACTCGGTCCATCTGTTTATCTGTGTTGCTGCCGGATCATCATGGTAGATCACTGCGGTGCCGTTGAGAGCGACAAACATCCGCTCAGGCGCGCTAGCGGCATCGCCTCTAAACCACAGCGACAATCGCGTAACGCCTTCGGCCGTCCAGTCCTTCGGGTAGACCAGTGTGAGGGTTGCCTCAGACGTCTTCAGATTGTTGTCAAAGAAATAGGGCATTGCCTGAGCACCGCTGTGGACAACAGTCTGACCAGCATATGGAGGAAGGTCATTACCAACGAGAGCACCGTTTGTAGTGGTTCCAAAACCGTCGATCCAACTGTCGAATATTCTATTGCTGTTGGGATCAGGTGGATCGAAGTCATTGTAGGCCTCAAAATCGTCAACCGCGATGAACGCAGCAGTGGTGAAGCTCCAAAGCAGGCCCTTAACCGTCTTGTCGGGATAGACCGCATCCACACGCCAGTAGTAATCCGAACCCATAGCGAGTTTACCGGGGTTATGGCTCTCGGAACCGAGCGTCTTGTCACCTATGTACTCGGGTGATGCCGCTGTGGCGTTCTCCACGGCGTCGGCATCGGCGCCGAAGTACAGATCGCTCGAAGCGGCGGTGTCGGCCGGCGTCCAGTTGAGAGTCGCCACGATCGACACGTCTGCGGCACCGTTAGCCGGTTGGGGATTACCGACGGCGCCGGGCGTCGTAAAGCTCCAGATATCGCCTTTGTGCGTTGCCGCGATGTCAAACTCGTCGACTCGCCAGTAATAGACCTTCTCCGCTTCGAGGGGGCTGGCGGGTTTGTAGGTTGCAGTTCCCCGTGGGGCTCCTGCTGCGGCGTTGTTGACATCTTCAAAACTGTCGCCGATGTACACCGTATGCAATTTCGCGCCGAAGCCCGCTGTCCAGTTGAGCGCTGCATCCAGGTCCACGAATTGGGCGCCGTCAATCGGGTCGGGGAAATACGCGGTCTTTGGCGGAACCGAGAAACTCCAGACATCGCCTTTCCACGGGCTGTTGGGATCAGCCTCGTTAACCTCGTAGACTCGCCAGTAGTAAGTTTCGCCCGTAACGAGACCTTCCGGAAAGGGGAATCCGGGGAAGCCGACAATAAGAGTCGTGTCGGTCTGGTTGCCTTGGAACGTGTCGGCGAGACCCTCGCTGACATCGTCGAGACTCTCGCCTATGTAGACATCGTGCGATATGGCAAAATCGCCCGCCGACCAACTTAGCGTGACCCAGGTATCTGCGATCGTGGCTCCATCCTTCGGATCGGGATTGGAGGCATTTGCACGAGCGCCGCCGAGCATATAGTATATCGCATTGAGGAATACCTTGATGCCCTCGTCGGTGAGATTCATCTCGCCCCAATTGGGACCGCCCGCTGCCTCTAGCGTGCCGGCGGCCATGAACATGCGAGGTCCTGCCGGCACCTGAGCTGCGCCGGCGTAGTATTCCATGCCCGGCTCCCATTCAACGATCCAAACCTCGCCACTGTCTGCCCGTGTGGCGATCACCATGCCGTTGCCGGCATTGGTGGTTCCGGGAAACGAAGAATCGGCACCCGCGACCATTTCGATCTGGTTACTGGCGTCCAGCGCCACCCCGGCGAATATGGGATGGCTGGTATCCACCACCTGCATCATGGGAGTGCCACTCGGTGTGCCCTCGGTGTCCAGCCATTTCCACCGGCTGCCCCTCATGACATGGGTGGAATGCGAGATCATCGGTGTCGTGATCGAGTCCCACTGGTTCAGCTCAGCGGCGTCGGAGGAATAATCACCGCTGCTGGTGCAGCGGCTTATGATCACCAGATCTGCGGCATTCATCGTGGCGATCTTGTCATCATCCAGCGTGATCCAGTTGCCCGGCTGATAATCGACTGTGTAGCCTTGAGCTACCAGCAGGTCCACCCACATATAATCGTCGAAGACACCATCTGCGTCGTAATCGTGGGTCCCCGAAATCCAGACGATCGTCGCCGCCTGAACTGACGATCCGAGGCAAAAGACCAGCGCCAAAACCAAGAAAAACAATCTCTTAGACATTACAGTTCTCCTTGAAAAAAACGTCAATACGAAGCGACCGACGAGGGCCGCTGCTTCTCACTGCCTTGATGCAAATCTACTGCCTCAGCGGCTCGATCACCTGCCGCTTCAATCAGTTCCTGAACTGCCTACGGAATCAGCCGAATATCGTCAATGAGCATATTCCCTGTACCACCGGCGGCAGGACTGTTCTTAGTACCGAAGCCAACCGTAATCGTATTGACATTGGCTAGGTCCACGCCCGCGAATGCTGTCAGCTCGATAGTCCACTCGGTCCACCTGCCTATTTGCGTCACAGCGGGATCGTCGTGATAGACTACTGCTGTGCCGTTCAGTGCTACAAACATCCGCTCGGCAGCATTGCCGGAATCGCCTTTGAACCAAAGTGACAGCTTCGTCATACCTCCTTCGGTCAAATCACGCGGCCAGACTAGCGCCATAGTTGCCTCAGACGTCTTGAGGTTGTTGTCGAAGAAGTACGGCATCGCCTGGTCACCACCGTGGACATCATTCAGCTCGGCATAAGGAGGCAGGTCATTACCGACCAGGGCACCGTTTGTGGTGGTTCCAAAGCCATCGATCCATTTGTTGAATATTATGTTGCTGTTTGGGTCGGGCGGATCGATATCGTTGTAGGATTCGAAATCGTCCACCAAGAGGAAATCGGCAGCCGTGAAGCTCCAGAGCAGACCTTTCACTGTCTTGTCCGGACAGACCGCATCCACGCGCCAATGGTAAGCCGCGCCCATAGCGAGTTTACCGGGATCATGGTTCTCGGAACCGATCGCTTTGTTGCCTAGGTACTCAGGCGAGGTCGCAGTAGCACTTTCTACCGCATCGGGGTCGGTGCCGAAGTACAGGTCGCTCGAAGCGGCGGTGTCCGCCGGCGTCCAGGCAAGCGTTTCTACGATCTGCACATCCACGGCGCCGTTGGCCGGTTGAGGATTGCCGACTGCGCCCGGGGTCGTGAAGCTCCAGATACCGCCCTTATGTGTGAATGGGGGATCGAATTCGTCGACCCGCCAGTAGTACACCTTCTCCGGTTCCAGCGGAGTGGCGGGCGCAAAGGTTGCAGTTCCCTGAGGGGCTCCTCCTGCGCTGTTGTTGACATCCTCGAAACTGTCGCCCAGATATACGGTGTGCAGCTTGGCGCCGAAACCAGCGGTCCAGCTAAGCGTGGCGTCCAGGTCTACGAATTGGGCGCCGTCAATCGGGTCGGGGAAATACGCGGTCTTCGGGGGAATCGAGAAACTCCAGATATCGCCTTTCCACGGGCTGTCAGGATCAGCCTCATTGACCTCGTCGATTCGCCAGTAGTAAGTGGCGCCCGGAACGAGCCCGTCCGGATACGGAAATCCGGGGAAGCCAATAATGAAATCCGTTGCGATTTGATTGCCGCCGAATCCTGGCGCGCCGGGAGTACCGTTGTCGACATCGTCAAAACTGTCACTCAAATACACATCGTGAGAAACCGCAAAATCTCCTGCAGACCAGCCAAGGCTTACCCACGTGTCCTCATGGATCGCCCCATTCTCCGGCACGGGGCCGAGAGCGTAGGGGAAGGCCTCACCCGCCATGGCGGCCTGAATTTCTTCGGCCGTAAGGGCTGTGTCATAGATTCTCACGTCGTCGATCAGACCATTCCAGCTTCTGCCCGCGTCTTTGCCACCCTGGCCGACAATCAGCATCGTTATGTCTGCTGTCGAGACGTCTCTTGGCGCACCGTTGGCCGCGGGCGTGTCCAACTCGCCGTCGACATAGAACTGCAGTTGCTCGTTTCGGCTCCACACCATCGTAACGTGCTGCCACTCTGTCGTCTGAAGGTTGTTGGAACTCTCCAGTTGCTGTTCATCGCTGGGCGCTACGACGGCCATCTTCAGCACGTTCGTGCCGCCGGCGGTCGCACCTGCCGAATCGTAGCGTATCTCCATAAGGTTGTCACCGCCATCAGGCTCCTCGCCGATGATAAAACCCCTGTCCGAATTGGTTTCACGAGACTTGATCCAGATAGCAACTGTCACGGCGTCCAGGCCGTTGAGGTAGTCTCCGGCGTCCGCGTCAACCACGCGTTCACCGGCGCCGGCGAAGTCGAGGGCGCCGCCGATTTTGCCAGCCACCCACGTGGGATTACCTTCGAAGTCGCCGTCGCGCCCGTTACCGCTTGAATCGTGGACGATGGTCCCGGAACCCTCATCGAACCTCCAATGAAGGATGAGCTCGGCAGAGGCGCTGCCCGCAATGCTCAACAACACGACCAGAGAAACCAGACAAATCAATTTCTTACACATGATAGTCCTCCTTCAAAAAAGGGTTAACATAAAGCGACCGACAACGGTCGTTTTCTTGCCCGCGCATCTTGTACCCAGCGGCTGAGAATAGTCCCTTCTCTACGGTTTGAGCCTGCCGCCTCCTTCGGAGGAGCCTGAGAAACCCACAGACTTCCAACAACGTCATTTATACCAGATTCGTCGTGCTGGCGTCAAGGACAAAATCCGGATTCAAGCGTGTTGTTCGTCGCAATGGAGATAGCGACGACCGGGGGATCGCAACAAAACGAAAGGGGGCCTGTACCGAAATTAGCCGGCACAGGCCCCGAATTGATGTAGATTCTGATGTCAGCGGCGTCGTTTAGTCAACTTTGGAAATCACGGTAATATCCAGAAGTGCACCGCCTTCGCGCCGGGCGATCTCCAGGGTATAGGTCCCAGCCGGCAGTGTCCAATTTGCCGTTTGCCCATCGTGATCGGCGCTGAAGACGTCATCCCAGTGCCAATAGTTGCCATCCGCAGGATCAGACCACCTTATCCAGCCGGTGCCGGGGTTGCCCGGGTCTTCACCCGGAGTCAGGTTCGCGGCGCCAGGGATGCGGACCCAGAAGGACTCGGCGCTGGGGATGATCACACGACCGGCGACTTTGTAGATTCCGCCTTGAACCGTGAAGCTGTACGTTGCGATGCTGTCGGTAGGCGGACTATCATTGCTGTTGCCGGCATCGTCAGTGGTGCCGATGTACTTACCCCCCGATGCCAGAGGATCGTCATAAATCAGCATGGGCGCGGTAATCGTATCGGCCGCCTCTGCCTCGATCCATATCTCTTCCGACGAGACCACGATCTCAGGCGCCGTCTGATAGAGCCTGACGTCGTCGATGAGCACAGTGCCGGTGCCACCGAATCCACCTGTCCTCTCAAGGCCAATGCTCAACTGTGTGACATTGCCCAGATCGATGCCCAGAGTCACCATGTCGATATTCCATTGCGTCCACCTCGGCTTGGCCAGATCAGCGGGGTCGCCGGGATATGTCACCTTGGCATTGTTGACCTTGACATACAAGCGCTCAGAGGTGGCGTTGCCCGGGTTGCCATGGAACCACAGCACCAGCGTTTGAGGCGAACCTAATGTCCAATCCCGGCCAATCGGAAGGTTAGCTGTATTTGTGGTGACCTCGGACAAAGGTGCTGTGCCGTTGTTGTACAAGAGTGGTGCTGACTGATCGCCGCCGTGCCTGTTGCCGGACTCCATGGTAGGCTCGAACGGTACGATATAGCCCATAGCCGAGCCGTTTGCCGACGGATTATCGAATCCGTCTATCCACGTTAGATAGACCAGGTTGCTGCCCTCTTGTCCGGCAGCAATGTCGTTGTAGGGCTCGAAATCATCCACAACACGAAACTCCTGTGTTGAAAAGCTCCAGATGTCGCCCTGCAACGTTGTGGGGGTCTCCGTGTCGTTGATCTCCGCGACCCGCCAGTAGTAGGTATTGTCCATATCGAGTAAGGTACTGTAGCCGGCCTCGGTCACAGTAATGACAGCCACTGTACCGTCTATTACCGCCTGCTCATCGGTGCTCAGGTACACATCGTGCTCAGCGGCCTCTCTTCCTGCTCTCCAGCCGAGGGTCACATCGGCGTCTACATCCGTCGCCCCGGAATCCGGGTGGGGCTCTCTTGCACGCACAGGTATATAGAAAAAGCGAACCTCGCCGAGACCGTATTGGGGCAGCCAGCCTCCCCAACTACTGTTAACCGTGAATCTGACGTACCTTGCGATCAGGCCGCCAAAATCAACGATGGTATTGTGCGCATAGTCCGGCGCACCGGGCGCCCGGCTAAATTCATGAGCAGTTCCCAAAGTCACATAGTCGACTCCGTCGACCGAATATTCAATGGAAACGTCTCTGGCGCCGAAACCTATGGATGGCTCCAAATCGCTGTTGGAGTTCCAGACCCACATCTCGTGCAGTTTGTAAACGTCATCGAATTCATATTGGATCCAGGTCGGCTGTTGCCCCAGAACACTGCTCAGCCACATACTGTCGCCGTCGTCACCATGCAACAGACCAGCATCGTCCAGCCCCGAGCCGTTCACGGTGTTCTCCGGCCCCTTACCTGCATCGCTGCTGGAAGCCGTGGCACTTACATTGTCAATCGCGTAACTGACGGGCTCGGTCGTAAAGCTCCAGATGCGGCCTTTGTTTACCGCATAATCAGGCGGGCCATCGGCTTCATCAACGCGCCAGTAGTAAGTCGTGTCGAAATTAAGGCGTTGCTGTGGAGTATAGCTGTCGGCACTCTGGGTGATACCGCCGATCCCGTCGTTGACATCGTCGAAAATCTCACCGAGGTAGACTGTGTGTCCGTTGATTGCCGGCACAGAATCTCCCGGCGTCCAGTTGAGAACCACATCTCGCGGCACATCTGTTTGCTCATCAGCCGGGTATGGGTTCGAAGCGGTTGCCGGCGAGGCGCCTTGATACGCGAACAGTTCCTTTATATCGGCCTCAGACAAAGCACGGGTATAGAAACGAACATCATCGATAACGCCGTCAAAGGGAGTCCTTACGCTCGTTGGGCTTCGCCGTTCTGCACCAATCGAAGCCTGAGGTTCAGGCACACCTGCGACACCGAAAGCTGTTCGCTCCACAGATATTCCGTTTACGAACAATTCAAGTCTATCGTTGTTTTTTCTTACACCCGCTAAATGGGTCCACTCGCCCAGGTTAATAGGGTTTTCACCGTCATCAGCATTCGGATTTCCTCCGTCTCCTCCGTGCTTCCACTCCCACTCATCGCCGTTAATACCAAATCTTACTCTGCCGTAGCTTCCGTCTTCATCCGTGAACCACATGACCTGGTCTTCACCTGTATTACGGTCTGCTTTGACCCACATGCAAACGGTAACCTCATCCTGATTTTGTACTGCCGTGAATTCCGGGATGTATACGCTTTGCTCAGGGCCGTCGAAATCCATGGCTTGGCCAATGATGCCAGGTACATAAGATGGGCTGCCGTACTCTTGGCCGTGATAGCCGTTGCCCGAGCTGTCGTTGGCATTGCCGTCAAGTTTCCAATAGCCCATCAGGTCCGTGGTGATATCTGCGCTGGCCACATCTGCAAGCAGAACAAGTACCAGAACCAACATCAAATGAATAAATCTTCTACACATAACGATACTCCTCAAGAAGGTTAACATGAAGCGACCAAAAGACGGTCTTTGCTATTAGTTGCTTTGTGGCTACATCCTATGGGGATACACTCCTACCGACTGCCTACGAAGAAGCCCGGGGGCCAAAAGAATAGCGACAATCCCGGCCACCGCAGGACCTAAAGACCCTGAAGATCCGACAACTCTATTTATACCAGATCGACCGCATCGCCGTCAAGGACTAAAGTCCCGATCTAACCGTGTTGTTCGTCGCAACAGAGATAGTGATGACCGGGGGATTGCAATAAGAAGAAAGGGGGCCTGTACCGAACTGACCGGTACAGGCCCCGAATTGACACAAATTTCCGATGCTGTTTCAGCCTAAACGACTATTACTGGCCGGCAGCACCTTCTGCTCGAAACAGCCCGATGCTGTCAATATACATCACGCCCGAACCGCCAGCGGCCGCGCCGCCGGTTGTGCCCAGGCCGATTGCGATCTTGTCGACGTTGGCCAGGTTAATACCCTTGTCGGCAAACGCCTGCAGCGGGATTACCCACTCGGTCCAGGTGTCTATGTTCGCAGCACCTGGATCGCTGCGGGGCACTACCGCCGGTGCGCCGGTTGCGTTGGAGATTGCCACATAGAGCGGCTCAGTGGCATTACCCGGATCGCCTCTGAACCACAGTGACAATTCCGTAATGCCTTGCTCGGTCCAGTCACGCGGCGAAGTCAGCTTCAGTTCAACCTCTGAATTCACGGCGCCGGCGGTGTTATCATACTGAAGCGGCAAGGACTGTCTGCCGCCTTGAACAATCGTCTTCTCGGCATACGGGGGAAGCGGATAACTGCTTTGCGAACCATTGGTGGCAACACCGTAGCCGTCGAGCCAATGCTGCCAGATCGCTTCTCCTTCGGCGTCATTGTCGGTATACGCCTCGAAATCGTCAACAAGCAGGAAGTCGGCTACCGTAAAGCTCCAGATTCTGCCTTTGGCGATTGTCCCGTCGGTGTTGAACTCATCGACGCGCCAGTAGTAGGGTCCGCCGCCCCATTCGACACCTTCGGTGGGAACATAGCTGGCGGGATTCTGACGGCCTCGATAAATGCCGCTCGTATCGGAGGCATCGGCATTATCCACCGCATCCTTATCGGTGCCGAAGTACACGTGATGCTGAGCCGCACGATCTCCGGGCGACCAGCCAAGAGGCGTCGCCTGTTTGATATCCGGTGTTGAACGATTAGCCGGGCTTGGGTTCCAGGCAAGATCGGGCTCACCCCTCATGACCTCCGTGATTTCCTCAGCGGTCAGTACCTTGTCATATATGCGGACGTCATCGATCAGACCGTCCCATCCGCCACCGGCGTCGTTGGAGCCTGCGCCAATAATAAGCTTCGTGCAACCGGTTGTGGTGCCGGTAGTAGCAGGATAGTTGTCTGTCGGCGCGTTCAACCGGCCGTCAATATAGAACGCCAATTGCTGTCCACTGGCCCAGGCCATCGCCACGTGCTGCCAATCAGTGGTCTGAGCGCTGTTCGAGCTTTCCAACTGCTGTTCGCCTTCGGTCGATGTCACGGCCATCTTCAGCACGTTGGTTCCGCCACCGTTCGCGCCGGCCACATCATATCGCATAGTAACAAAATTGTCTCCGGCATCCGGATCCTCGCCGTTGATGAAGCCCTTGTTCGTCCCGACGAGATCGGACTTGATCCACATGCAGACCGTTATGGCGTCCAAATCATTCAGATAGGATGCGGCAGTATCGTCAACCACGCGATCGCCGGTGCCGTCGAACTCCAGTGCACCGCCTACCATTCCATCCACCCACTGCGTATCACCTTCAAGGGCGCCATGCTGGCCGTGGCCGGAATGATCAAGAGCAGTGCCGCCCGCATCTTCGTCAAACTTCCACCAGCAAAGAAGGTTAGGGTCGGCAATGGGTAGATCAGGGACCGTTGAGAAGCTCCAGACATCCCCTTTGTGAGTGACCGGAGGATTGAGTTCATCCACGCGCCAATAGTAAGTCTTTTCCGGTTCGAGAGGTCCGGCAGGCATAGATGTTGTGATTGCCCGAGGAGGTCCGCCTTCGGCGCTGTTGACGTCTCCAAGATCATCGCCGAAATACACGGCGTGCAGCTTCGCCCCGAAGCCCGCCGTCCAGCTAAGCTCCACGTCGGCCATCACAAACCTGGCGCCGTCAGCCGGGCTGGGGTCATGGGCCTTATTCGTCGGAATCGAGAAGCTCCAGACGTCACCTCCCCATGGGCTGTTAGGCTCGGCATCGTTGACCTCGTCGATGCGCCAGTAGTATGTCGTTCCCGGAACGAGGCCGTCAGGATAGGGGAATCCGGGGAAGCCGGCGACAAAGAACGAGTCGGTCTGGTTGCCTTGAAACGCGGTCTCGGTGCCGTCGTTCACATCGTCGAAGTTGTCACCCAAATAGACATCGTGCGAGACCGCAAGTTCTCCCGGCCTCCAGGAGAGGCTCACCCAAGTGTCGGCGAGTATGGATCCATCCTCCGGATCAGGTTTGGTGGCCTCGACGAGCGGCTTCGACGATTCGATCTCAATGAAGCAAGGCTTGACGTAAGTGCCCGCCGGCTCTGACCAGGTCAGACGCCCGTCGCTCACGACCACTATGAATTCAAACTCATCGAAGCTGTCCAGGCCATCCGGGTCGTCTGCGAGCAGCTCGCCCTCCAACTCTATTGCGTTGTTCGAATCCGCATTCGATGGATCGCCGCACACGATAAACACGCGATAGGTGCCGGGGGGCAGTTCGATCTCCCACACGGCACCCGTCCTCATAAAGTGAATGAGCGTGTCATATCGCTGATCCGGCGCGGCCGCATTGTTGCGGTCACGGGTTTGACCAGTCATGTCCTGAGACCAGCCGTAGGTGTAACCGTTTCCGCGGTCACCGAAAACTTGGCCCGTGTCCGGCAAATAGCCCTCTGGAACTGGAGCACCCGCCAACTGGAAGTTGATCTTGACGAGTTCGCCCGCGGTGACCGTACCGGGCAGACCTATGGCTAACAACACCATAAAACAAATTGATTTCCTGCACATAATAATCCTCCTTTGAGATTTAAGGTTAACACAAAGTGACCGACGACGGTCGTTCTCTTGCCCACGTGTTTTGTACATATCGGTTGAGAATCGTTCCTTCTTTACGGTTTGAGCCTGCCGCTTCCTCCAAAATACTCTAAAGAAGACAACATGCTTCACCTAGTCCCGTTTATACCAGATCAGTTGCCGCGCTGTCAAGGACAAAATCCAGATTGGCTTGTGTGGATAGCCGTTGTTCTCGGACCGTGCTGTGCGCCGGTTCCGGGATATGACATTTGAGTGCTGCCAGGGGCGGAAGGTTCGACACCAAGAGCAAGATCAGTCGACGAGAGCATCGCCCAGGCAACAGGCCGCGGCGCCCCGAGCAGCAACGATCCTGTCCGAGGACGAAATCGAAACAGATGCCGTAATATCAGAAGTGGTTGACAAGAACAGGCAACAATGCTGCAAGGAGATGGGTAAAATGGGCAAAGGATGTGCAGGTTCCGCGGTTTTGTTGTTGACACCTAAGGAGAAAAGTGGTAGTATAAGAAACATAGTATAGGAAACATAGAGAAATTGGATTTCCTGCGACGCGAAAAAAGATTGGATTTTTTTTATTTTCTCGTTGACTTGGAAAATGATAAGTGGTAAACTTGGGTAATTGGCAAAGTGCGTAAGATAGTTAAGTGTTGCCCCTTCTTTGCGGGCAGCAAGGCTTTGCCTGGGCAGTGCCGGGTTTTGGTGCTGGCCACAAGTGAGGAGCGTGACGGTGAGGATGATGAAAAGGATTCCTGTATTTCACCTGCACAGCACCTCGATTTTCTGATTCTTCTGGCGAAACGGTGGTAAATGAGCCAGAGAATACCGGGCGGTTAATAACGTCCGGCACTGTCGGCATAAACGGAGAAGATGTCGCCAGATCAAGACCGGGAACGGGCGTTTCCGGATTCAATGGATTGACGCGATGGGCCGCTGCGCGCAGGGTGCAGCAGGGGCAAAGAGATTGTTGTGAGAATTTGGCATCGGGGGGGGGGACGAAATGATGAAGAGAGTACTTATAACAGCTTGGATAGTAGCAGCGGCGTTGATCGGATTTGCGGCGGTTGCCGAGGCGGTGCAACCGGCAGCTAAACCGTTCATCAACGTATCGACCAGTCCTCAAAGGCTCGACCTTGGGACGGCTTCTTTTCCAGGTCCTCACAATGTGTCCAAGGCATTGACGGTCCAGGTTGATTCCAACTGCCTGCATGGACCCATCACGATTTCCGCGACGACGCTGAGACACCATCTGGGTGACTCCATACCGCCCGGGCGTATCTTCGTCAGGACAAAGGGAACATACGGATTTGTCCCAATGGACAGGCCCGTAGCGATATCGGCCCCGATGTCGGGACCTCACAGCATAGTGCTGGATTTGCAGGTGCAGACCGGGTTCACGGACCTGACAGGCAGGTACAGGGGCACGTTTACGGTTACCGTGATGCCGCCGGTTTAGTTTCAGGGAAGATTGGTGACCCGGAGAAAGAGAAAGGATCAGATTTATATCTTTTGTCATTATATATGCCCAGGATTTGTGGATAGACGCTTTTTGTCCAAATCTTATGGCCCGCCTCACTTGAAAGAGGATGCGGGAGAAAGGAGGTGTTTGAGGTGATGAAGAGCTGGTAAGTCGCAAGCGAACGGACGCTTGCGAGTCGCCTTGGGAGGCTGGCCTGCCTCTGAGGCGGTGAAGCGATTGAAGATTGTCGATTAGGAAATCGGACATTTGCGAAAATCGTTAAGCTCGCAAGGCCCCGGCTCGGCAGCAAGGCGGGCACGCTCGTCGGAGTCGGTGAATTAGATTCTTGGTCCGCTGATTGTGGCTCAGGCCTTTGTCAGGTCTGGGTATGAAATAACCTTGATAGGCTCCGCACGTAATCGTGGAGCTGGGACATTGAAGAGGGAAATGAAATGTTAAAAAGAACTTTGATTGTGGTTGCAGTTGTGGCTTTACTTGCAACTTCGGCGCAGGCTTTGGGCCCGGATCCGCATACTGGCGGAGGAAACAGCCCGGCCATCAAGGTCAACCTCGAGAAGATCGAGATTGGCTGGCCCTTCGAGTACAAGGCGCTTAATCTCTGTGTCATTCCTGTGTACATGCACGTCGGTTACTTCGTGCAGGTCGAGAAATGCAACGAGAGAAAGATTAAGCTGGTCCAGGTCGAATGTAGTGACCCGGTAATGGGTAAGGGCGACGGCGACTGGCCGTGCTACTATGACTGCGAAAATGTGAAGATTAGAGCCAACTTTCAAGTCAAGCTGGGTCTCAGTAAAGCGAAAGTGGGCAGTGTCATCGATGAGTGGTCGGCCTACTTCGAAGGTGGCGACATCGTCGACGCCAGTGGCGGCTGGAATACAATAACGGTCTGTGTCAAGGCTTGGAAGGCAAGGCTCTATAATAACGCCCCCGGCACAGAGATTCAAGTTGGTACCGTGACCATTACAGTCAAGCCCAACGTTTAATCGCACAGTCTTTGACAAAGAAGAGTAAGTGAAGTGAATTAGGGAGGGATGGAGTAATTTCATCCCTCCCTTTGTTTTATCCTCTCATATGATACTGGTAAGTCCTTTCGGCAGGAAAGCGGCGTTACTTTAAGGTGAGAAATTGGGTATATTAGGTAAATTAAGCTTGACATTGGAAAGTGAAAATGATAGAATTGGTAACATGCTTTAACGGGCATGCGTATGTACGAGGGAATGGCTTCATCGGAGGCAGAGCCATGGAAAACGGCAGATGTGGGCGGAATTGCCGAGAGGCGGTCCTGGTGAGGATTTCCGAGGGAATTGCAGAAAGTAAAGGCATAAATTTGCCGAAAAGGTAAAGCTGAGGCGGTGGGACAAAATTGAGCAAATCAGCCACAAGAAAAGGGAATAGGCCGCAAATCGAACGCCAAGCGGTGGGTTTGCACAGCGGCTTCGGGCGCATTAATACGTAAGTTTTGGAGGTGAGGTCAAGAAACCTTGAAGAAGTTAGCACTCTTAGAGCTTGACATTTTGGTTTTTCTTGTTGGGAGGCACAAAAATGGGGTACAGAAACAATAGAATAGACTCGTGTCCGGACGGCTGCAGGGCGAACAGACGCGGCAGAGGTAAGGCCGGATTGGTTTGGATTGTCGCGCTCGCTGTGGTCTTGCTTGCGTCAGCCGGGCCTGCACTCGGTCAGTTCACTGTTACGCCGCTGAAATTTGATCTTCAACTGCGCCCGGGCAAGCGGGTTGTATCCGTCCTTGATATCCAAAGCCTCGACCCCAATGAAACGCACACAATAGATTTGAGCGTGGTCGAACTGACGCAAGATGAAAAAACTGCGGCCTGGCAGATTATCGAACCGAATTCCGGCTTCGATAGCTCGACACTATCTTCCTTAAAAGATGCAATGACTCTGAGTACTTCCACTGTTACAATCGAGCCGCACCAGAAGGTTCCCGTGGAGGTAAGGTTGAGAGTGCCGCCCGGCAGCCGCGGATTCTCCTGCGCGGGGATTGTCGCCGCCATACGGCCCAGGGCCGATGCGACGGATATCAGTTTTGTCCTGCGATTCATGGTTCCGGTTCTCCTGGAGATACAGGGCCGTCCGATGCGGAACCAGGTACAGGCCACCGACCTCACGATGGAGGTCCGCAAAGCCGACAGTTACAGGCCGGCAACGACCCTGCTTACAATGGGCGTTGAGAACAAAGGCGGGACGTTTCCCCGATGCAGGCCGGTCGCGAGAATCTGGTCCTGGTCGGGAGGGCACTGGCGCGTCATTACAACGACGGCCTTCCAGGACAAAAGCTCCGATGTCGGCATCATTCCCGGGGCCAAAATAGATATAGAGACCGATCTAAACAAGGCTCTGCCGCCGGGGAAATACAAAGTGGCCGGAGTGCTGTATGTTGACGGCACGCGTACGGCAAGGGTAGAGAAGATGATTGACTTTGCCGGTGACCCATCGGTCACCAGAGTGGCGGCCGACACGCCGCTTGACCTGAAGCCGAGCGGGCTCACGGTTCAGAGCATGCCGGGGGCCACCCGGTCGACGATGCTGAAGGTCTACAACGCCTCGGACGAGACGGTCAATATCCAGGCGGTTCTGGTGTTTCCGCGCGATCTTGGGAGTAAGGCCATGGGCACTATCAGAGGCGCGGACATGGACTGCACGCCGTGGGTAACGATCGTGCCCGAGCGGTTCACGCTCAGCGGCGAGGGCGACGTGCAAAATGTGCGTATCAGTACGGCGATGCCTGACTCGGCGACAACGCTTCCCTGCTATTATTCGAATCTGGACCTCTGGGCCTTCTATCCTGACGGTCAGCGCGCCGGTGTAACAACCGCAAATATCTGTGTTCAAAACACGAAAACCAAGGGCGAACCATCGGCTTTGGCGCTAAAGATGACCCCTCACGCCGTCAGTGGATCGATCTATCAGATTGTCGCGCAGTTCAGCAATAACGGAATCATTCACTTTGATCCTAAAAAGTGTAAGGCCGCAGTCATAGAGTCCGCTTCGACAACCGGAATACCCAGAGCAAGCACTACCCTTGAGGGTGTTGTCAAAGGCGTAATGCTGCCGTTCGAGGAGAGGAGTTTCTCCGGCATGCTCGACTTTGGGAGCCTGGACGCAGGATCATACCGTCTTTCGGCGGCCTTGGAATATGCTCCCGGCCAATGGGCGGAGAAACAAACAGCTATAGAGGTCACCACCGAGGGAGACCGCAGAGTCATTAGAACCACCGGGACCCAGGAGGATCTCCCGGAGATACTCGAGATGAAGTGGAGCAAAGCGCCTTCAAGGGCGATTTCTGGTAATAAGAGAGGCTAAATTGCCGATACAAGGCAGTGAGCTGTAACCTGCCATATAATGGCTACAGAAAGGGACATTGACTCATGGTGAGGAAAAGAATCCGTAGAATCTCGTTGGGCGGTGCGGTCATCTTCATCGTTCTGTTCTGCACTTTGGACGTCAACGGTCAGTTTGGTGGAGAGGCGATAACCTATACCATCTCCGGCTCCACCGGCGTCCCCGGCGTGACGATGGCGGGGCTGCCGGGCGAAGGCGGCCAGACTGTTGTGACCGATCAGAACGGCTACTACAACGCAACGGTGCCGTATGCCTGGTCAGGCATCGTAAAGCCTGTGAAAGAAGGCTGGACGTTCGTGCCGGCCGACAAGTCATACCCGAGAGTCACTGCCGATATGGCCAATGAGGATTATGCGCCGACGCCGATAACGTACAGTCTTTCCGGCAAAGTAACCGGTGCCGAAGGCGTTGAATTGAGGGGCCTGCCGGGCAATCCTATCACCGGTCCCGACGGTTCTTACAGCGTTACTGTTGAGTACGGCTGGAACGAGATGGTTACTCCTACGAAGGAAGGCTATACGTTTACACCGTTTAGCAAAGGATATGCTCCCGTTAAGTCCAATATGGTCCAGAACTATACTGCCGAGCCGGTCAAGATCCTGATCATCGGCACGGCCGGAGAGGCAGATGTGACCATGAAGGGTCTGCCGGGCAATCCCGTCACCGGCAGCAACCGCAGTTTCAGCGTCAAAGTCGACTATGGCTGGAGCGGCACCGTCACTCCGGAAAAAGAAGGGTACGAATTTGAGCCGCTCAGTCTGCCATATGACAGTATTACCGCCGATCAGACCAATCAGAATTTTACGGCGAGAGCCCTGACATATACTGTCTCGGGCACCGCCGGTATGTCCGGCGTGCAAATGAAGGGCCTGCCGGGCGATCCTCTTACCGACGAAAACGGCTACTTCAGCGCCACCGTCAACTACGGATTTACCGACACGGTGGAACCGACAAAGGCAGGTTGGAAATTCGACCCGGCCACCTTGATGCTCGCCAAGGTTAACAGTGATCGGACGCAGAATTTCGACGCAGAAGCTATCAAGCTGACTATCTCCGGGACGACCACATTGGCGGGCGTGCAAATGAACGGCCTGCCGGACAATCCCATTACAGGCGCAGACCGCAGCTATGCGGTTACTGTCGACTACGGGTGGTACGGCACGGTTACGCCGACGAAAGAAGGTTACACGTTCACGCCGGAGAGCAAGACATATCCGCCCGTTACCACAAACATGACGAGTCAGACCTACCGTGGGACGCGGATGATCTATATCATTTCCGGTAATGCCGGGATACCCGGTGCGACAATCAAAGGTCTGCCGGACGGCAAGACTGCTATTACGGACTCGAGCGGCAGCTACCAGGCCACCGTAGATTACGACTGGAGCGGCACGATTACCGCGATGAAGTCGGGCTACGAGTTCGAGCCGGCAAGCATAAGCATAGACAGTGTCAGGGCAAATCAGTCCGGGCGGGACTTCCTGCCGAGGCTGTTGAAGTGGAAGATCTCCGGTAGCATGAGGGACGCCAAAGGACTGCCGGCAGCCGGTGTGGCCATTGTAGCCGACAACAACGGCGGCCAGACTATTACCGGCACCGCCGGCGAGTTCGAGTTGTCTGTAGATCACGGCTGGAGCGGCAAGCTCACCCCCCTGAAGGAAGGTTATACATTCAGACCGACTAACAAGCAGTATCCTGGCGTATCGGCGGATCAGTTGAACCAGGCCTTCACCGCGATTGTGAAGATGTTTGATGTCTCCGGCGAGGTAAAACTCGGCGGCGTACCGATCGACGGTGTGCTGATTACGGCAAGTGACGGCAGCAGTTCGCCGGTCACGGCCACCACCGACCTAAAGGGCCAGTATAGTTTCAAGCTGCCTTACGGCTGGACCGGCGAAATAGCGCCCACGAAGGATGGCATCAGGTTCAATCCACCCAGCGCGCCATTGATTAACGTTACGACTAACGTGGTGAACGGCCAGTCGGTAGCGCCGGAAGCGCCTCCTGAGCCGGTTATACGGCCGACCCCCACGCCGCCGCCGCCTCCCCGTGAGGTTGTTGTGCCTGGGCCGACGCCTCCTGATGTTGTTGTGCCTGGAGCGACACCTCCTGAGGTTGTCAGGCCATTGACGGCTATGGAGAAGCAGATGGAGGATCTGCGAAAAGAATTGGATCGACTCAAGATCCAGAGGGCCGGGCAAGGGGCTTTGGGGCTGTCGCAAGACCCCGGGACTGTGCTTATCTCCAACGCATGGTTCGATAGCGACCTTATCATGGATGTGCTGCCGGCCATTGCCGAGCAGGCGGGTATTCCCATTATTCCCGATGAGACCGTCGGGGGTATTGTGACTCTCAACCTTGTCAACGTGCCGCTCGATCGGGCGCTCGATATGGTCCTGGCGAGTACTCCGTTTGTCTGGAAGAAGACGCCGTACTACTACCTTGTTGCTTCGGCCGGGCTCGCAGACCCCAAGTTCCCGATGATCGCCGAAACACGTCGCGTGAGATTGAACTATATCACCGCCGAGGCGGCATTGAACCTTCTTTCGACAGCTTTCAGGCCTTATGTCCAGGCCGAGATCGCTATGCCCGAATTGGGCGAAATGGGCGAAGTGGGCGGAGCAACTTTCTCCGGAACACGCGGGCGCCCAACCTATACGGTGCTGGTGACAGCGCCACCGGTCTTTATGGAACGTATCACCGCGGATCTCAAACTGATCGACAGGGTGCCCGGCCAGGTCCTGCTCAAGGCGCGTATCGTCGCGATGTCGCGCACGGACCTGCTGAATCTGGGTGTTGAGTGGGGTTGGCCCACGATGCAGATCGGAGCGTTCAAGGGCAATAATTACGGTCGCGGCGATCCTCTCAACGATTTCGGCGGCGAGTCGCCGTGGGGCATTCAGATGGGCTATACCCCCGATCTGACGTTTACCAATTCGTTGCAGTTGGCCCTTAACCTTCTCACAGTCAACGGCGAGGCAACGATACTGTCCAAGCCTTCGGTTATGGCACAGGATGGTGAGCGGGCGACAATGAAAGTCGTAAACGAAGAGTACTTCTACTTGACAGCGAACAACCCGAACCAAAGCCAGTTCACCTTTCAGAGTTCGCAGTTGGAGACGATTGAGTCCGGCACGACGCTCACTATCACGCCGCACATCGGAGATAATAATGATATAATGCTCGACATATCTATTGAGGTCAGTGACAGTATTCCGCGAGGCAGAGAGACGGATCTTCCTATCGTCACCAGGCGAACGGCCTCGAACCATGTGCGAATCCTGGACGGCGGAACAGTTGCGCTGGCCGGTCTGACCCAGGATAAGAGCGTTACGACACATAAACGGACCCCGGGTCTTAGCGGCCTGCCGCTGATAGGAGGGTTGTTCAATAATTCGGACGACATAACTACGTCCCGCGAGGTCGCGGTGTTTGTCACGGCGTATATCTTGCCTCAAGACTCGCAGCAAGCGGCCGGTATCCCACGGGCTCTGGATCAGGGTTTTGCACCGCCGGCAAGCCAGAGTTTTTCGATGCCCGCTGAGCCGGGTTTCAACCGGCAGTCGATGGATCAGGGTTTCAACCGGGCTCCCGTGGATCAGGGTTTCAACCGGACACCGATGGATCGGGATTTCAGCCGGTTGCCTGCGAGGCCGGCTCCCGCTCGACCGATGCAAAACGATTTCCAGGCGGAGCTTAGGGATAGCCTGTCGCGTAATCGGACAAGATAAGCATAGTCAAGATGGAGACAAAAGCTGTGAAGCATAACAGATACAACTCAAAGAACGGCAGGGTGATGATTCTCTCAACATTGCTGGTGTTTCTGGCCCTTGGGGCCGCCGGCTGTGCACAGAATAGAGGCATCGAGGTATTGCCTTTGGGCAACCGAGGCGTGCTCACTCTCGCCTCCGACGACGTCGTGGAAGTGATGCGAGCAGCAGGTTTTTCAGATATGCAGATTTACGAACACGGTACAGCGCTGCGTGACGGGCTGGCAAGATCGGGAGCCGTGCAGATTAAGGTAGACGGCACGGTGGAAGCTGTCTTTGCAATTAACGGTGACTCTGTTTATATCAGCACGCTTGGGAGAGGCCACTTCGTCTACAACCCCCAAACAGGTTGGGTAAATAGCGGCCAGCGCTAATGGCTCTTGGCCGTTACTTCGTTACAATTGAACAGTACATACGAGAGGCACACTCGGCATTCACACACCGAGCGTGCCTTCGGTCTTTTGAGAAGAGACTGCGAAGCTTGACATCAGCGCGGCCGGTGCCGGTTGCATACGTCGGTAGGCGCTCTTTCTCACCGCTCTGGTTTGCAGACCGTCCCTTCGCACTAATGTCGATGCCGCTCCAACCTGATATGCGGCAGGCAACTGCCAGATTGGCACACATCAACGAGTTGCCAATGATCATAACCGATTGACTCTACATCACTTACGTATTTATCTGTATTCGGGCACGCTATTTGCACTTACCAGGGAAGTTACAGAGTGCGCGAAATTGGGACTTCATCTTTGTGGTAAAAGAGGCTGGCTATGAAATTCGACAAATTCACGTTGAAGGCCCAGGAGGCGCTGGCGACGGCTCAACAAACCGTGATGGCCAAATCACATACCGTCGTGTCACCTTTGCACTTGCTCAGTGCCGTTTGTAACGACGATAGTGGTATTGCCATTGGGATTCTCAAGAAGATCGGCGCCAACATTTCACGCATCAGAGAGATGATCGCCGGCGAGGTCGACCGGCTGCCGCAGGGCACGAGCACCGAGCAGGTCATGCCCGATCCGGCTCTTGGCCAGGTTGTTCTGGATGCCCAGAACCGGGCCGATGCAATGGGAGACGAATATCTGAGTGTCGAACATCTGTTTATTTCGCTTGCCTCGGTGGCCAGTGACGCCAAAGAGATTCTACGACTCAACTCGATCAGCCCCGAACAGATCGAGAGTGCACTGAAAGAGATACGCGGCCCCGAAAAGATAACCGACCGGAACCCGGAAGACAAGTACCAGGCGCTGGAACGCTACGGGATCGACCTCCTGGAGATGGCGCGCAAGGGAAAGCTCGACCCTGTCGTCGGCCGGGACGAAGAGATTCGGCGGTGCATGCAGGTTCTCAACCGCCGGACGAAGAACAATCCCGTGCTGATAGGTGAGCCCGGCGTGGGTAAGACCGCCATCGTCGAGGGCCTCGCCCAGCGGATAATTGCCGGTGATGTCCCTACCGGCTTGAAGAATAAAAGAGTCATCGCTCTGGATATGGGGGCGCTGATCGCCGGGACGAAGTTCAGGGGTGAATTCGAGGACCGGTTCAAAGCCGTGCTCAAAGAGGTCATCACAGCCGGGGGCCAGATAATACTTTTCATCGACGAGCTGCACACAGTTGTAGGAGCAGGCAAGGCTGAAGGGGCGGTTGATGCGGGCAACCTGTTGAAACCTTCCCTTGCACGTGGCGAGCTGCGCTGTATCGGCGCGACAACGATCGACGAATATCGAAGGCACGTGGAGAAAGACGCTGCGCTCGAGAGGCGTTTCCAGCCGATTCTGATTGACCCGCCGAACGTCGAAGAGACCATTGCAATACTCCGAGGGCTCAAAGACCGCTATGATACCCATCACGGAGTTCGCATCACTGATTCTGCGCTTGTCGCCGCGGCGACTTTGTCAAATCGATACATAACCGACCGGTGGCTGCCGGATAAAGCCATAGACCTGATCGACGAATCAGCCTCGAAGCTGCGCATTGAAAACGATTCGCTGCCGGCGGAACTCGACAGCATCCGCAGAAAAATTGTTCAGCTTCAAATCGAACGCGAGGCACTCAAGAAGGAAAGCGACGAGGCCAGCCGGGAACGCCTGGAGAACACGGAAAAGGAATTGGCCGAATTGCAGAAAAAGGACAAGGAACTCACCGCACAATGGGAAGGCGAAAGGGGTGAAATCGATCAAATGAAGGCTCTCAAACAGGAAATAGAAGATGCTCAAAACCAGTTTGAGGACGCCCAGCGCAAGGGCGAGCTAGAGACCGCAGCCCGCTTGAAATACGAGACTATTACGAATTTGAAGAAAAAGCTCGAAGAAAAGGAGGCCCAGCTCTCCAAATCCGACAGGGCCATAATCCACGACGAAGTAACCAAAGAGCATATCGCCCAGGTGGTTTCGAAATGGGCCGGAATCCCCGTTGCGAAATTACTGAGTGGAGAGCGAGAGCGCCTGATGAAAATGGAGGAGTTGATCCGCCATCGCGTTGTCGGTCAGGACGAGGCGGTCACGGCACTTTGTAACGCCGTTCGCAGGAGCAGGTCCGGGTTAGGTGACCCTGACCGTCCGATAGGGACACTGCTGTTCCTCGGGCCCACCGGCGTCGGAAAGACCGAGCTATCCAAAGCGCTCGCGGATTTCCTGTTTGACGACCCACACGCAATGGTGCGAATCGATATGAGCGAGTTCATGGAGCCGCACTCGGTTGCCAGGCTTATCGGTTCGCCTCCGGGCTACGTTGGCTACGAAGAGGGCGGGCGTCTGACCGAAGCCGTCCGGCGAAAACCTTACTCGGTGATTTTGCTCGATGAAATTGAAAAGGCCCATCCGGACGTTTTCAATGTTCTGCTCCAGGTCTTCGATGACGGGCGCCTAACCGATGGCAAGGGTAAGACGGTCGATTTCAAAAACACCGTTATCATCATGACCAGCAACATTGCGAGCCATCAGATACAGCAGCTCGCTGAAGAATCCGGTGCCGACTGGGAGATCGAGGCCCATGTCAAAGATGCGCTCAAGCAGCTCTTCAAGCCCGAGTTCCTGAACCGTATCGACGAAATAATCGTCTTCCACATGCTCGGCAAGGATGACTTGCGAAAGATTGTCGACATCCAACTCGATTGTCTGGCCGGGCGTTTGAACACTCGCAACATAGAGGTCGAATTCACCGATGATGCCCGGGAGCAGATTATGGATGAGGGGTATGATCCCGCCTTTGGCGCAAGGCCTTTGAAACGCACGATTCAGCAGCGGCTGGAGAACGCACTGGCCGCCGAGCTTTTAGCCGGCAAATTTACCGACGGCGACAAAATCAAAATCAACGCCAATGCTCACAAGTTTGCTTTCGAGAAGGTAGAATCTCCGGATTGAATTTGCTAATATGTTGACCAGTGTTCCTGGGAGCGCTGTGTGTTAGTAGATTACGGTACCGTTGGCATTGTAGCTCTCAAACGACCCTAAATGGAGAAGATCAGATGAAGGGATCAAGCATGCTGGTCCGTCCTTCTTGTGCCGTCATAGCGTCTCTGTTGATAATCTGTACCTGCGTGGCTGTGAAGGGTGAAGCGCCATGGAAATGTCGCATTATTGACGGCACATCCCGAGGCGCCGACGGCGTCAAACTCGCCGACGTGAATCGCGACGGCCTTATGGACATCGCGACGGGCTGGGAAGAAGAAGGCCTTACCCGGGTTTATCTGAATCCGGGACCCGCCCAGGCGAAGGAAGAATGGCCTTTTGTGATGACGGGGCAAACGCCGTCGGTCGAAGATGCCGTGTTTGTTGACCTGGATCAGGACGGGGCCGTAGATGTGGTTTCGTGCTGCGAAGGTGGCAGTCAGAGTGTGTTCGTCCAGTGGGCGCCAAAGAGCAAGGATGATTATCTCCTGGAATCGAAATGGCGGTCGCAGATTATCCCGGTCTCAAAAGCAATGACAAGATGGATGTTTTGCATTGAGATGCAGGTGGATCGCCACGGCGGCGTGGATCTGGTCGCCGGCTCCAAGGAACCTAACGGACGAATCGGCTGGTTCGAAGTGCCCGACGACGCCCGCGACCTCAAAACATACAAATGGCACACGATCAGCCCAGCCGGATGGATCATGTCTCTACGAACGGTGGACGCCGACGGCGACGGAGACCTCGACATCCTGACTTCGGACCGAAAGGGCCGGATGCGGGGATGCCGATGGCTGGAGAACCCGGGGATTGGAGCTGCTCAGAAGAAGATCTGGCCTAATCATTTCCTCGGCTGCCGAGACAAAGAGGTGATGTTCCTGACCGTTGCAGATATTGATGAAGATGGTTTGCAGGACGTGCTGGTGGCGGTCAAATCCTCGAAGGGCAGTGAGATCGTCATTCTTCGGCGGCTCGACACCCGGGGGCGCTCCTGGAAGGAATACGTGATTGCCTATCCCGAAAAAACCGGCACGGCAAAGGCTGTTGTAGTCGGGGACATCAATGGAGACGGCGAGCAGGACATTGTCTTCAGTTGTGAAAACGCGAAGGCTCCCAAGTCGGGCCTTATGTGGCTGTCTCGCAGAGAAGGTGTGTTCGATGGCCACTGGCAAGCCCATGATATCAGCGGTCCCAAAGGAATCAAATACGACCGGATGGAACTGCTGGACGTCGACAAAGACGGAGATCTGGACATTCTCACCTGCGAGGAACGCGAAAGGGGCAAAGGCCTGGGATTGTTCTGGTACGAGAACCCGCACGACAGAACAGGCCGTGACCCGGTCCGCCAGTAACGTGAAAGGAGTCTTAACATGTCAAAAACAAAACGTTTGAAGCGAAAACGTGCCGCCCAGAAGAAGGCCAATATCCACCAGATATCACTGAAAAACGAAATGGGGCCGGCCAAACTGTCGAAACGGATGGCCAGGGACCACCTGGACGTCCTGCAAAACATCGAGTTTGCTCTGGTCTCGGGGTATCGCGAAGACCCCACTATCGACGACCGCATCGTTGGGGACGTTTTGAAAGCGGCCATACATGGTGACGTGCCGGAGGATGCCCGCGCTCAATCGCTGAACGAGAGCTTGGAAGGAATTCGCGATCTCCGTTCCGACGTCTCGGACGACATCTGGCGGGATGGGTTGCGAACCGTCTTACAGTCGGTCCACAGGCACTCCAACCTAAGGGCGGGCGAACGAGATTACCTTGACTTTGTTTCTGACTTTGTTGTATGATGACGTTCCAAATGGGTCCGAGAAGAACGTTGTTTCCAAGTTGTACGCCTAAGGGCCTACACCGGACGGATCCGTGTCCGTTGAAAAGACTTGAATTTCCGAGGGCATTTTGTTAGGCTATTGTAGGATTATTGTTGAGGGATTTGTTATGAAACGAATGTGGATGTTGCTAATCATATTGGCTTTGCTTGGGGCCGTCGGATGCGAGAAGAAAGATGAGTCCACCGAAACAACGAGCGCGAAGGCGATGGCGGCCTGTCCGACGTGCGGGCAGGAAATGGCCGAAGACGCCTACTGTACCGGCTGTAATGCCGTGGCGACAACGGAAACGGAGTTTGTGCATTGCGATAAATGTGACAAGGACGTCGGGCCCGGCACCTATTGCACCCAATGCAACCGCTTCATGCTGAACGCCAAGGTCCATTGCGGAAACTGCCAGGACCAGGTCGTCAAAGGTCATTACTGCACTACCGAAAAGTTGTTCAAAGGCCTGCCCGATGTCGCCTACTGCCAGGAGCATGCCAGACCCTACGGCAAAAACCTAACCTGTCCCGATTGCCAAAAGCAGGCTACCGGAACGGGTATCTAACAAAATAAGAAAGAGTCGCCGCTTGCTTTCTTGTACTCTGCAAACATCTTGCGATGTTCATTGAGAACCTTTTCATAATCAGGATTACCTACCAGGTTCTCCATCTCGCCGGGATCGTTCTTCATGTCGATGAGCATCTCAGGCTGCCTGCCCTGGTCGAAAACATAATACTTATAATCGGCTGTCCGGATCATTCTGCCCTGAAGATCGATCGGCTTGCCATCGGCTCTGAGGTCCTGAACAAAATGGGTCGAGCACGCAACATACTCACGCTTCTTCGGCGGCTTGCTGCCCTCAGCGATACCTCTTAGACTCACTCCCTTGCACCTCGGCGGCACATTCGCTGCGGCGTAATCGCATATCGTCGGCATAATGTCCAGGCCGTTATTGACGAGGTAATCACTCGTGCCGATCTTCGTGGCTGCCTTCTGGCTGATGATAAACGGTATCCGGGCGGTCTCATCGTAGAACATGTTCTTCTGTGCCCATCGATGCGCGCCTATCCCGTCGCCGTGGTCGGATGTGAAGATTATCACCGTGTTCTCTTCGAGGCCGGCTCGGCGAAGTGTCGAAAGTACCTTCCCGATCTCCTTATCCAGAAGTTCCACCATGCGGTAGTAGGCCCAGCGATATTTCCGCCAGTCATCGGGTCCCCACAGTTCCAGCGGTGCGAACATTCTTTTTTCGGAATCCCTGTACTTCGCCCTGAGCCTGGCCTGCCAGACTGCTTCCAGCGCATCGGACTGATTTCCGGCTTTTTCAAGATTCGCCGGGGCAGGGGGGCACTTGCGTGCGGCCGGCACCTCGCCGATGTCACCATCAGGCAAGGGCTGGCTCCTGCCGTACTGGCAAATATTGTGGGGATTCATCAAAGAGAAAACGACGAAGAAAGGCTTGTCTCTATTCTTCTTGATAAACTCGATTGTCGGCGCTGCGAGTTTGTAATCCAGGGCGTCAAATGTCTCATCGTAACCACTCTTCTCTGCGGTACTCTTCTTGAATGGGTAGGGCAGGTGCCACTTGCCGAAATAACCCGTCGAATAACCCGCCTTGCGAAGCACCATCCCGATATTCGGAAATTCCTTTGCGTCGATTGCCTTGGTCGAATTTGTTTGCTTGCCGTGCTCATGCGGATACCGGCCTGTGAAGATCGATGTCCGGTTCGGAACGCACAGTGGATTTGCGCAGTAAGCCTTCGTAAACAGTGTCCCGCTCGCGGCGAGACTGTCGATGTTGGGCGTATCGATGTATTCGCGTCCCATACGGCAGCTTATCGCGTCGGCAAACTGTTGATCGGTCATGATGAACAAGATGTTGGGCCGTCTCGTGCTCGCCGCCTGCAAACGCCGAGACAATGTCGCCACTGTCGCCAGGCCGATGGTTCTGAGGAAATCTCTTCGTTTCATTCTGCTTGTCTCCTTCTCTTTCTGCCGTCTCAGGCCGGTTCTATCTCAGAGATTCATTGGGATGCCACGGTCGCGGAGGTATTCCTTCATTTGTCTTATGTTGTAGTTTCCGAAGTGTGTTATCGACGCCATCAGGACTGCGTCGGCGTGGCCGTCGACGATGGCATCGTAGAGGTGCTCGAGTTTTCCCGCCCCGCCTGAGGCGATTACCGGAATGTTGACGGCGTCGGTTATCGCCTTGTTCAACTCGTTGTCGTAGCCGGCCTTTGTGCCGTCGGCATCCATGCTCGTCAGGAGTATCTCCCCTGCGCCTAGTTCCTCGCCTCGGGCGGCCCACTCGACGGCATCGATATCCGTCGGCTCGGTGCCTGCCTTCACCGTGACAATCCACTTACCGCGCCTTGCCTTGGATCTGCGGGCATCTATCGCCAGCACGACGCACTGGTTTCCAAAACGCTTCGCGGCCTCGGCGAGCAGGTCGGGATTTTCAACCGCGGCTGTGTTGACAGAGACCTTCTCGGCGCCGCTGCGCAGCAGACTGTCCATCTGTTCGACCGTGCCTATCCCTCCGCCTACCGTGAAGGGAATGAAAACGTTCTCGGCGACTTTTTCGACAAGTTCGACGATGGTCTTGCGCGAGCGAATCGTTGCGGTAATATCGAGAAACACAAGTTCGTCGGCGCCCTCGTCGCTGTACCTGGCGCCGAGTTCCACGGGGTCGCCGGCGTCGCGAAGGTTCAGGAAATTGACGCCCTTGACAACGCGGTTATCTTTAACATCCAGGCAGGGAATTATTCTTCGAGTCAACATTCGTTCGTATTTCGTATATCGTATTTCAGCATGTCGCGTCTATTCTCTTTGCACCTTCGCACCTTTGTGCCTTCGCACCTTCACACCTTCACACCTTCGCACGTTCGCACCTTTGCACCTTTGTGCCTTTGTTTCTTTGTGCCTATGTGCCGGCTTTTCTGCAAATCTCGTGGAAATTCCTGAGCACTTCCAGGCCGTGATTGCCGCTTTTTTCCGGATGAAACTGCACACCGTAGATGTTGCCTTTCTGCACGGACGCCACGAGATCGAAGCCGTAGTCGGTGTAGGCGATCCTTGCCTGATCGTCGCTGACCTTGGCGCAGTACGAATGCGCGAAATAGAAGTGCCTTTCCTTGCCGAGCCTCGCGAACAAGTCCATGTCCTCGCCCAGTCGGACCATGTTCCACCCCATGTGCGGTATCACGCGCCCGGGCGGGATTGGCACTACTTGGCCCGATATCAACCCAAGGCCCTCGTGCTGGCCGTATTCGCAGCTTTTGTCGAACAGCATCTGATATCCCACGCAGATTCCAAGCAGGGGCTTGCCGGCCTGAGCAAGTTCCTTTATCAGCCCTGCGAGCGGCCCCAGAGCATTTATCGCATACCCAAAAGCCGCCACGCCCGGCAGAACGAGCCCCCAGGCGCCCTCGACGACCTTCGGGTCGCAACTAAGCTCGGCTTGGTATCCCAGATGGCGAAATGCACCGCAAACGCTTCTGACATTTCCAACATTATAATCGATGACGACTATCATTGAGGGTAATTACCTATTTCCAGCCATTTGCCATAAATAAACCGGCAATTTGCCGTGAAGAAACACAAAACATGAATTCTACTCGAAAAATAGCCGATAGTAAACAGCAAATGTGTGGCATAGTAGCATATCTCGGTAAGAAAGTTGCCCAGCCGATCCTTGTGGAAGGGTTGAAACGGCTGGAATACCGCGGGTACGATTCGGCCGGCGTAGCGCTGCTTGGCGGCGGTGCTATACGGATCACCAAGAGCAGTGGCAGGATCAGTGCTCTCGAGGAGATCCTGGGCAAGCCCGACAGTGCCGAGACGTTCGGCATCGGCCACACACGTTGGGCGACCCACGGAGAGCCGAGCACGGTAAACGCACATCCTCATCTGGACTATAGCGGCAAGATCGCTCTTGTACACAACGGCATCATCGAGAACTACGGCACGCTGAAGACCTGGCTGCAGAGCGAAGGGGTGGAATTTGCGAGCCAGACCGATACCGAGGTGATCGCGAGTCTCATAGGCTACTTCTATGCCCAGTGCGCTGAAGACGGCGGACAAACACCACAGAACGGGCAAAACCAGTTTGAATGGGCGGTCCAACAGGCCCTTCGGGAGGTGCACGGCACTTTCGGCCTGGCGATTGTCTGCTCGGACTTTCCCGACATGCTGATCGGCGCCAAGAAGGGAAGCCCTCTCATTTTAGGGATCGGCGAGAACGAATACATTCTGGCCTCGGATGCGGCCGCAATTGTAGAACATACGACGCAGGCGATTTACATGGCCGACAACGAGATGGTCACCATCGGCCCGGATGGTTTTCACAGCAAGACGATCGGCAATGTCACTATCAGCAAGGACCTCGAGCAGATCGAATTCTCGCTGGAACAGATCGAACTGGGCGGCTTCAAGCATCATATGCTAAAAGAGATTTTCGAGCAGCCCAAGGCCCTGAGCAACTGCATGGGAGGGCGAATCGATCGCCAGAGGAACAGAATCAAGCTCGGCGGCATCGCATCCTACCTGCGCGATTTGACGCGCACCAAACGACTTATCCTCACTGCCTGCGGCACGGCATTCCACGCCTGCCTGGTCGGGGAGTTCCTGTTCGAGCAATTGGCCCGCATCCCGGCGGAAACCGAATACGCCAGCGAATTTCGATATCGCAATCCGATCATCGAGGACGGCACTGTCGTCATAGCAATAAGCCAGTCCGGGGAGACGCTCGACACGTTCTCAGCGATAGAGGAAGCCAAAGAGCGCGGAGCAACTGTGCTCGGCATCGTTAATGTCGTCGGTTCGTCTATCGCCAGAACCACGGACGCCGGAATATATCTGCACGCCGGCCCGGAGATTGGCGTCGCCAGCACAAAAGCATTCACAAGCCAGGTGGCGGTCCTGACAATGCTGGCAATCGAGCTGGGCCGGAGAAAACACATCAGCAGCAGCGATGCCGGCAGGCACGTTAAGGAACTCGCAAAGATCCCGGACAAGATCGACACAATTCTGGCAAAATCCGGCCAGATTGAGGAAATAGCCGCAGCGAATATCGATAAGGAGAACTGGCTCTTCCTGGGCCGCGGCTTCAATTACCCGGTCGCCCTCGAAGGGGCCTTGAAGCTCAAGGAAATCAGCTACATCCACGCCGAGGGTCTGCCCGCTGCGGAGATGAAGCACGGGCCGATCGCTCTG
>JADHXR010000119.1 GCA_016782865.1 Phycisphaerae bacterium | reverse complement strand
CCGGCACGCACTATCGCTCTCGGGCGTACGTCGATGTCCACGGACCATTTCCAGCGCTCGCCGGCGTCGTCCTCCACTTTCCTGAAGTCGGGCAGAGATTTCTCGGTCGCCGAGAAGGGCCTGTGAGTCTCGGCAAACAGCGTGTAAGCTTCGCCCCGCCTGACACCCCAGACGGTTTCGTCGTCGAACGCCAGCAATATTCCGTAGGGCACAGCCAAATGTACGTCTTTCCTTCCGCCGCGTCGATTGGCGATCCATGAATACGCGACGGCGATTCTGCTAAAGTCCCCCGTGCCGAGAACCCAATGCGAGCGGTGGTTTTCCGCGTCGTCGAGAAGCCTGGAGGTCGAGAACAGATGCCTGCTCAACTCGGGCTGCCTCACGCACTGACGGTTGAACCTCAGATGCCTCATGAATATCGAATTGCCGTCGCTGACGAGAATGTCGGTAGTGACGCCCTCCATCGAAAAAGCGTCGCTCTTGTCGGGGGCTGTGAATGTCTTGGCGTCCGTTGCGTTCTGGTCTATCTTCTGACGCTCTATCTGAGGTTTGTCCCCTGCCGATGTCACCATGGGGTGGGAGTTGCGGACATGTTCCTTGTATATGGTCTTGCCCGTTGTTGGGTCGAGCCCGTAGAGGATGATCCCGCCGTCGATGTAAGAAGACCTGCCCGCCGCTGCATAGGCAACTCCGTCTTCGACAAGAGTGCTGCCGTGCACGGGCCAAACCGATTCGACCTGGCCGAGCGCCACGGTGTTCAGTTCGTCCGGCACCGCTCGGAATCGCCAAACCAGCTCGCCGTCGGAAAGACGCAGGCAATAGACGCAACCATCGGCCGAACCGAACAGCACCAGCCCTCGATAGATGGTGGGTGGCGAATCCACTCTCCCGCCTGCCGTGAATGTCCACTTTTTCTGTCCGTTCTCTGCATCCAGGGAAATGATCTTGTGTTCGTCAATTGCCGAGAGGATGACATTGCCGTTCGCTATCACCGGTGCGCTGATCTTACCGCCGATGCTTACATTCCAGGCGTCTTTGAGTCGGGAGGAAATCTTCATTGAAGTCGAGCCGCTTCTGAGCGGATTGCCGCGGTGCGTTGGCCAGTCATTGAGAGTTGTGAGTTTTGAGTCTTTAGTTTTGGGTTCTCCGTACGCCGGGCCTTTCTCAAGTTGAACAGCACTACTCGGTTTGCGGGTTTGTCTTTCCGGGGCCAGGGCCCAGAAGCCGTAGAGTTTGGCCTCCATGAAACAGCCGCACGCATGAGAGGGGGCGTAGATGAGCCCGTTGCAGGGCATGATTCCGTACTGGCAGACGCCGCGGACCCAGTTGTTGCGCCAGTGATTGTCGGAGACCAGATCCACGAATTCGATGCCGCGCTTGCCCGTCAGGAGGTATCGGTTTGTCGCCTTTTCGCGATAGCAGCGATGGTGGTGGCCGGTGGTCCAGAGATCTTCGATGTTGATGCTGTTCTTTTTGACTTCGCCCGTATGAGGATCTCTGCCGACGGCGAAGTCAGGACCGAGCCAGAGAAGCTCGTTGGCGACCAGCACATCCGGGGGCGAGCGAAAGCCCGCCTTGGAAGGGCAGTCCCAGAGGGCCTCGCCGCTGCCTGCCGAGATTGCCACACAACGCTTGGTGTCGGCCCAGAGCACGAGATCTTCGTATGCCAGAAGTGTGGTCAGGGCCCAGCCGACCGATCTCGCCGGCTGAGGTTTGCGTTTCTTTTTGTCCGCATTTCTCTCAGGCTTGGTGGTCTCAGTGACAGAGCAGTGCCAGCGCTGCTCGCCCGTGCTGCGATCCAGGCAGACCACGTTTGCGCCCGCCTGGAAGAACACTTTTCCGCCTTTGGCTGCGAGCGTGACCGGCACGAGATTACCCCCGGTTGGCTCCGACCACGTCCAGAGCACGTTGCCCGTATCGGCTTGGATTGCAGTGATGGTCTTGGTATTTGGAAACTCGGTTCCTTTGCGCTGGGCCGCGTCTTTCACAGCGTGCTCGGGCACGGGGCCGCCTGTCACTATTAGCAGGACGCCATCATTCAGTATGACCTCTTCGGTGCCCTCTGTGCCTTGATAGGTTTTGACAGTTTCTCCCGTTGCCGCGTCCATCGCCGTCACGGGTGCTTCCAGACCCAGCGCGGCGTATACGCGGTCGCCCTCGGCTACGAAAGTTCGAGGCAGTTGGACAGGCCCCGAGCGGAACTTGCGCTGATGCCAGGCCCACGAGGAGATCGGTCGCTTCCACAACAATATGCCGTTGAACGCATCCCGGGCCACCATCGACCACTTTGCCTGGACCTCCATCGAAGAGGCTGGGCCTTCGTCGACGATGTAGAATATCCGTCCCTGCGCCGAGACTACGCCGCTTATGCTGGCGAGCGTATGATGATTGCGGCTCCAGACGGGTTCAGCCGTCCACTGAATGTGCCGCGGCGGCCCGACGATTGCATCTTTTGACACGGCGTTGCCCGCGGCGTCGTAGAGGTAATGTGTCCATTCGGAGATCCGGGTGGGCCGGGGCTTGACGGTCTTGGCCCATTGCGCGGCCTTCTTGACATACGCCACGCCGTTGGGGGCCAGCACTCGCATGACTTCGTCCATTCCCGGCGCGCCGGGACCGATATCCTCGGCGACGACGAGATTGACAAGATTGTCGATAAAGGGCAAACCGTTGCCCGTTAATTGGCTGAGCGAGACTTTGCCGTAGAGTTTGCGCGAGCTGACATGCTCGCGGGCCTTTGCGATATTCTCCGGATCTCTATCGAGGCCGTGGACGATGTAGCTGTCGTTCGCACACAGCGCAGCGGTCAGTTTGCCGTCGCCGCAGCCTATGTGGACGATGAGCCCTCCCTTAACGCCCGTGGCTTCGAGTATCCGCGCAGCCTGTCGTTCCTGGGCTTGCGCCCCGGAACAGATGTACAATACAACCTGAAGATACAGTAATGCGATGGAGGTCAGCTTCGCGTGCTTCATGCGGCACCCATCCTTTCTTGTCGAGATAGTGCTATGGTTCGCAGGAACATCCCGGATTTTGATTTTGCGCATCCCCACAGGCAGCTTTAACAATACGGCCCAATCCGATAACATCATCCGATTATATTCGATACCGGCCCTGCTCGCAATGACACGTAGCATAATACTTTGCCTGTCGGGAGATTATTTCTTATACTTTGTGTGACAGGCAGAAGTTATCAAGCATCTGTTTATTCAAGGGCTTTTCCTGGGGGGGAGAACAATGAGGCCCAAGAGAAAGTCGTCGCGGCGGGAACGCGCGGGCGCTATACTGATCATCTCCATGATATTTGTGGTCGTATTCTCGGCTCTGGCGGTCTGCATGGCCACAATGTCGGGCAACAATGTCCAGCTTGCCTCCAACCACCAGAATCTCAACGCCGCTCTGGTAGCAGCTCAATCAGGTCAGGAAGTGCTGAGGTACTTGTTCAGTCGCGTGTTGATCTCAAGCTCGACGCCTCAGAATCAGTATTTCAGTGAAATAATCACCGCCGTCCGGGATGATCTGACCAATAACGGGATTTCGGGCATTGGGGTCGCAACTGACGGAGCAATTGCAGCGGTCACGCTGGACTCAACTACGGGCCGAAGCTTTGACGGCCAGATTCTCTTCGACGCGAATCAGCCCACAGTCATGGAGGTTCGTGTCACGGGCCACGGCGGTCAGGCATCGCGAACGATAACTACCTCCTTCGATATCGAGCCCTACGAATTTCCGATTTTCAAATACGGTCTGGCAACCAAAGGACCGCTTGATTTTCCCGGCAATCCTACGATAACCGCGGTAAACACCGCCTGGGAAGCGGATATTTTTGTTGAAAGTTCAGGCAATCCTATTGCAGTGCAAGTTATCGGTAACACGAACTTTGACGGTGAAATCAATATTGGAAACACAGCAGCCAATGTTGACTTCGTTGGTGCCGTGCAAATAGCCGGCGACACTGGCCAAGCGGCCATAGACAATCATGTCGCTATCGGCATGGACAGTCCTGAATTTCCCGCTCCCGACGTTAACCGTTTCCTCCAGTATGCCATAGGGGACGTTGTCGATTCGTCTACTGACTTGAGCCACGGAATCACTCTGACCAATGCGACAATAGAGGCGGGAACGAACCCTGTTTTTGACGGTACCGTGACTATACAAGGAGTTTTGTTTATCGAATCGCCCAATAAGGTTACGTTTGGCAGAAACGTGGCCCTTCAGGGTATCATTGTTGCTGACGGCGATGTGGATAATCCTGATCCTGGGACAAACAGTATTGACATCCTGGGTAATTTTGCGAGTCAACCTTACCCCAGTGGAATTGAGTTTGATGCGATCCGCCAGGAGGAGGGGACTTCCATACTCGCTCCGGGTTTCCACGCAACATTTGCCGGCAACTTCTCCACGCTCGAGGGTGTTGTGGCTGTAAGTGGCGCCCATTTCTCCGGCAACATGAATGCACAGATCAAGGGTACGATCATCAATTACTCCGACAGCTCCACTGTCGTAGAAGGTAACGCGTCAATGAACTTTGACCGGGCGGACAGCGTCAAGGTTCCCGCGGGTTTTGACCTTTACCGGGAGTTGAATTACGTACCCGCTTCCTACTCAGAGGCCGGGATCTGAGAAGACTCACCTCCTCTGCCCGGTTATCTTAAACAGGTAACACAAGAGATTGCCCCGTGCATGACGTGCGCCGATAAGTCTCTCGACGCAGCATGATAGGCAAGAAAGACTGAGGGCCTGACGATTGTCTGGATGAAAGCCGATTTCTATCGGCATGAGGCGGGAGTCAATTTGCGGAGCTTGCGCTGGGCTACTGCGTCTATCAGCCAACCGGTTATCGCCGGTTTGTAATCGTAGTGATCGAGATCGTGCAGGGCGTTGGGATCCAGAGGCCCGACGCCGCCTATGATCTTTCCAAAAGTATCACATTCAATAGCATAAATCTTGCCGTTCGTATGCTGCCAAAAGCCCCTTATTGTGTTTTCCATGGTCTCTACCCCCCAAATAACTCTGTATTCTCACCTTAAATTATACGTAATGGAATTAGAAATCCCAAACGTTGCGGCTGCGATTTCGGTGTGTGAGAATTCTTTCCGGCGAATTATGCGGCAACACTTTTCATATTCCAGTATTTGTTCCACAAATTACTGGAATACATGATTGACCCGGCGCAGAACGCTGATGAGAGAACATTCCGAGGAAATCGGGGTGGGTGGACGATTTTAGAACTGCTGCATCCATCTATCCCGTCATAGCGCATAATCCAAACCTCCCGCCCCCCTCCCAAAGTGCTGCTCACGCGAGTGTGCCTAACGGAAGCCAAGACGGCCATGTCCAGAACCTGTCGAAGCCGTGCGAAGGCAATATAGCGCCCGTCAGGAGACCAACGCGGGCCACTGCCAGGCACGATGAGTAACTCACTCTGACCCGTGCGAAAATCATACAAGGCGATCCGACTGGCACCGAGGGCACCCGAACTGTAGGCCAGTTTCGTTCCGTCAGGAGAACAATCCACTGCGTATCCTTTGCTGATAAGTCGCCGGCCCTTCGCCGCGTACTCGGTGTAGCTGGCTTCGGCCTCGTTCATGTAGACGAACGCAGCGCCCTCGGGCCGTTGACCTGGCTTATGCCAGTTTCGTCCGGCCGCTAGGGTGTCAAAGACGTATTTCATGGACCAGCTGATGAGTTCCTGATTGAAGAATGCACGGGCCTGATCATATTGGCCGAGACCCAGATGAGCACAGAATTTGTGGAAGGTGAAGATCATCTTGTCGGGGAACTCCTGAAGGCTACTTTCGGCCTCTGCAATCACTCGCTGGTACCGGCACAGTGCCAGGAGGCTGCGGCATCGTAGATCGAGCAATTCGATACGTCGGTTGGCCTCCAGCGTCGATAGTGCCAGAGCCTGCTCGACATCCTTCAAGGCCTGCTCATACTTGGCCTGTTCGAACCGCGCTGTGGCACTGAGGAAATATCCGAACGAGTCCTTAGGTCGTGAGACGATAAGAGCCAAGGCGTCCGTTTCCATCTCCAAATAGCGTTGCGAGGCCCAAAACGTGCAGGCATGCAAACGGCGGGATTGATAGTGCCTTGGATCAAGCGTCAGGGCTTTCTCCAGCATTTGCATCGTTTCCTTGACCGTCAGCGCCGTCAGGGCGCCGAGGTAGAAGGCGTCTGCCGTCTCGGGGAGCAGTCTTTCGGCCTCTTTGCGATGGAATGCGGCCCGTTCGAGCGAACCGGTCTGGTCTTCAATGCTTTCCCAGTAGACGCGAGCCAGGAGAGCATGGGCCGCGCCGGCAACCTCCGGCTTGTCCTGAACGAGCGATGAGAGCATTTCCTCCGCCTCACTTGGGTGTCCACCTTCGAGGAGGATGTTCGCTTGGAGCAGGCGGGCCTGTGGCCCGACATGTTCACTGCCCACGATGGGACCAATGAGTTCCAACGCTTCTGTAAAACGCCGCTCTGAGAATGCATCCTGTGCCGTTTGGAGTGTATCTCGATCCCTGAGAGCCGCGGCGGCACGCGCCTGCTGAGACGCGCGAAAGTACGTCACCGCGAGAGCTGCAACACAACAAAGCAGTGCGATAGCCACTACCGCTGCAATCACCTGCATTCGGTTCCGGCGGACAAATTTCCGGAGGCGGTACACTGTGGTTGGTGAGCGGGCCGTGACCGGCTCGTGATGGAGGTGATGACAAATATCTTCGGCAAAGGCATGGGCGGTCGCATAACGCCGCTCCGGGCCCTTTTCCATCGCTCTTAGCGTGATCCAATCCAGATCACCGTGTAGTTTTTGCCTGTGGGCTCGAACATCTATCTGCCGAAGCTGCGCAAGTCTTGTTGACTCTTCTCCGGGGACGGTATGCAGCCGGGTGCTGGGGTCTTCGGCTCTCGTTCACAAATGACACGGCGAATGTGCTCGGCGCCACCTTCCCGAAGCTTTTCAGCGTCGAAGGGCAGCACGCCCGCCAGCAACTGGTACAGGACAACGCCCAGTGAATAAATGTCCGTCCGGGTATCCACACCCCGGGCCGACATTTCCACCTGCTCCGGACTCATATACTCAGGTGTCCCCATGAACTGATCCTGCTCGGTGTGGAGCGTTCGCTCCGTAAGCGGTTGCGTCAAGGCCTTGGCGATGCCGAAGTCGATGATCTTTGGCACCGCCTGGTTGTCCTTTGTAGAGACCAAAATGTTGGAGGGCTTGATATCACGATGAATGATGCCCTTCTGATGGGCGTGCTGGACAGCCTCGCACACATTAAGAAAGAGCCCCAGCCGGTCCTCTATCTCCAACTTTTGCCGGTCGCAGTACTCCGTAATGGGGGCACCCTTGACATACTCCATCACAAAGTATGGCCGGCCCGCCTCTGTCGTGCCGGCGTCGTACACGTGGGCGATATTCGGATGATCCAGCAGGGCCAGCGCCTGCTGTTCAGCTTCGAACCGGGCGATCACCCTTCTGGAGTCCATGCCGGGCTTGATGAGTTTGAGCGCCACCTGGCGTTTAATGGGTCTTCGCTGCTCGGCCAGGTAAACGATCCCCATGCCACCCTCGCCCAGGACACTGAGCAATTGGTAGCGTCCAATTTGCCCGCCGGGCCATTCGAACAAGGCGTCCACAGAAGCCGTGGATCTGATATGGCTTGGTTGTGCATCCACAGGGCGTGCTTCTTCGCCTTGCTGTTCGGAAATATCGGTCTCAGTCCCCAGTGACAGAAGCCGGCTCAAATGTTTTGGGTCCACACCGAATATGGGTTCCTGATCCATGATCTCACCCCAGAGTCGCCTGGCCTTCAGGTGTCCGTTTTTGACTGTAAAATTGTTCCGAATCTCTCAAGGGAGGCTGAATCGAGTCGATCTGTGCCTCGGCCTAACCTACGCCTCCATAAGTAGAATACCGGAATAATTCACTATACTGCCAAATCTCCGTGGAAAAACTGCTCTATTTCCTCCAATTCGTCGGCAACTTGGGCATCGGAGACTACCGAACGACGCACATGCTGCTTCAGCGCAGTCCGGAAAAGTTTCTTTACTGTCGTGATCAGATTGGAGGCCTTGGTCGATTCGTCAATGCCATATCGTTCGCAGATCTCTTTCATGGAGGGTGGATCCGTTTCTCGCAAAGTGGGATGCAATAATCGGTCTCGGAATACCTGCCAGTGAACGGTCAGGTTCCGTCGGCGACACGTTGCTTCCACGTCGGCCAAGACCTCTTCCAATAAGGCCGTTACCCATGCATATTTGAAAGAATCGTCGGGAGGCGACTGCGTGAGCGCCTGGGGCAGATCCGGCGGATCACCCATCTCAAACGGCACAAGTTTCTCTGCCGGGATACGCTTTTGGGCCGCTTCCGCTGCATGGACGTTGATCACATAGTGATTAAGGGCCGACAACAAAAAGGATCGAAAGCGCCCCTTCGACGGGTCGGCTCTCTGGAACAGTTTCCGGCCGAGGACCACCTGATGAAAGAAGCCTTGCGTCAGATCCTTGGCCTGCTCGTTACTGTAGCCCCTGCGCCTGAGATAGCAATAGACGGGTTTCCAATAACGGTCCAGCAACAGGCCGATCAATGCCCGGCTCTTGTCTTCTTCCGCTGAGGCCGCATCATCCAGCAGAGACCAATGCGTGGTCAGAAACACTTCTCCCGTTCCTCCCATGTCGGTGTAATCGCCATGTTTCATGATCTGCTCCGCCGGCGGCTTTATGCCAAACGCATGCCAATTCACACTTATTCACAGATTAGCGCAATAAGGCCCCTACAGCAGGCGCCCGCAGACAGCCTGACAGCAACTCCATAGTAAAAGATTCTCTGAAATCTGGCAATATCATTAATTTCTCCGGTATCTACTGGTGGAAGCGCCAGTTGGGCAACGATCAAACGCGAACCCATCAAGGCCTCCGAGACATGGATGTTCCTGTCGACATAACGCTGCAGCACCGTCGACTAATTATGCCTGCAAAATGTTTGGTCCTACAGACTATTTAGAAAGGAGAAAAAGAAATGAAACGTCAAGTGACAATCCGATGCCTGCTTATTGTTGTCGCAACCATTATCCTTCTGGGCGGTCCCGTCCGGGGTCAACAGGTCCGACAGTTGTTCTTCGATGATTTCAGCGACGGAGATGCCCAGGATTGCTCCCCAATACCTTGGTGGTGGGATGCGGCCAGAGGAGATGTGGCCGTGGTCGATGGAGGCCTCTGGATGCAACCGAAGGTTGGAAAACCCGACCTTTTGGCCTTCGCGCCGGAGGACATCTACAGGGATGATTTGCAGAAGTACGCCGGCGATTTGGTTGTAACGGTACAGTTTACCGCAACGCCATGTGCCGGATCCGCTGCTGGAATCTTCTTACGTATGAACCTGGATATGCACAACAAAGATTTAGTTGCCTTAGACGGGAGCGGTTATGTCGGCGGGATCGGCGCGGCCAACGATTTGTACCTGGTACGGTTTGATGGCTCCCCTTCCAGCATGAAATACTTGGGCGGAAATAGGTTTCCCAATTTTGACATCCGATCTGAAGATATCATCCTCCAGCTTGGCATTTCCGATTATGTCACGCCCCAAGGCGCTCGGAGCAGTCGCATCGAGCTTCGAGCCTGGCGGCCTGGCGAAGAGATGCCGACCCAGCCTCAGATTAGTGCCACCGACAGCCAGTATTCCGAGGGATACGCCGGTTTCTGTGTGGATTCTGGTGATTCTGCACCCGGGCTCTCTGATGCCACCGTACGCTGGATCGAGTTTGTTGGAGAACACTCCGAGCCTGTCGTTGACTTTAACGGCGATGGGAACGTAGATATCAATGACCTGCTCAGACTTATCGAATCCTGGGGGCAAGCCGACCCCATCTGTGACATTGCCCCTCGTCCGTATGGCGATGGTACTGTGGATGCCACGGACCTGGAGCTTCTGATGAGCTACTGGGAACAACCTGTTGATGATCCTACTTTGATGGCACACTGGGCTCTGGATGAGACCGAAGGTGGTGCGGCCCGAGATAGTATCAGTGGCGACGATGCCGTTGTCCTTGGCGATCCTGTGTGGCTGCCTGCCGGCGGACAGGTAAACGGTGCTCTTGAACTGGACGGAGTGGACGACTGCGTTGTTGCCGCCTTCGCTCTAAATCCGCTGGATGGACCATTCAGTGTCTCAGCGTGGATCAAAGGCGGCGCTGCGGGACAAGTCGTCATCTCCGAGGCCGCCGGGCCGGATTGGCTGTGCCTTGATCCTGTCACAGGTAACTTGATGACAGCGCTGTCAAGTACCGGTCTTTCGGGCTCGGCTTTGCTCTCCAATTCACGGACGGACGATGGAGATTGGCACCGGGTAGGTCTTGTCTGGGATGGTTTGTATAGGACGCTCTGCGTCGATGGCGTCTCAGTAGCTCAAGACACGCAGGAAGGTTTGAAAAGCTTATCCAGGGATCTGTATATCGGCGCAGGCAATGCGATGGTATTAGAAACGGGTTTCCGGGGCTTGATCGATGACGTGCGTATCTACAACAGGGCAGTGAGTCCGTAGTCACGAAATCCAGCGGCAAACAAAGTCAAGGGGCCGGCGGGTTGTAGAGCTGCCGGCTCTTGTCATCCTCGGGTGTCACGCCCCCTTTTTCGCACCGTCCATTGAAAACGATAATGATACTAAGAATTTCGTCCTCGGCCTAAAATCTGACTTTTTTTAGGACTTGATAGGCGAAAAATCAAGGTCTGTGGAGACAAAATGGTGACACGACGTGTCAAGGAATTTCGCGGCTCTGCAGGCCGAAAACTGGGGCCGTTTTGGTGGTGACATGTCACTCTTCTACAGCATTTGCTTGCGGCAGTTTTGCTCGCCATCTTGCCCGGACTGGAGTAAAGGATTGGGAAATCCGTAGGTCTCAGATGAATATGATTGCCGTTTGTATTGAGCATGCTCAGACGCAGCGGAAACTGAAATAGCGCTCAGCAGGAGCAATATAACTGAACGTGTAAAGAATTGTTTCATAGACTTCTTCCCGGAAGTAGTGTTTTCAAAAGCTCAGCATTCAACTCTGTTTTAAGGGCAAAAGCCACAAATGACTACTCGCTTTACTGTCCTATTTGATTCCTTTCGCTATTACTGTCCGTGAAATTTGTCGCGAAGTTTCACTTTGTATTTTTGCGTAAGACCATCGAGCATCATGGTCGCCAGCGTACAACTCATGCAGTAATCCTTGACACCGATACCCCTGCCCGAAACCGAGTCGTAATGTTCGTTGATGCCGTTCTTGATCGCGTTGGCCACGGTTTTATCAGCTATATCGGCCGCGAGAGTCTTGTGTCCATAATCGGCCAGACCTCTAGCAATCTGATAGTTGGTCGAGGGCCAGACATCTCCGCGCCAGAAGCCATTGGATTTCCATCTCGGATCCGTTCTGTCTACAGTCGGGACCGGAAGCGGCGTCTGCCAGGCATCAGTGGCGAGTACCTCAGCCATGCGGTTTGCCATGGCCTTTGTTGGAACACCCGCTGTCAACGGAACCCAGCTACCGATAGTTGCCACTGGAATCTTTTTCATCGTATCACGCTTAACCGACAAAAATGTACCTGCCTTTTCGTCCCACATGTGGTCGCGCATCGCCTCAACGGCCTTGTCGATCCGCAGTTTTCGCCGCGCCGCCATCTGACGATCTCCAATGATTTCCGCCAATCGGGCGAGGCTTCGTTCGCCCATGATGAGGTATGACGTGTTACCCGTCACACAGATGTCGCCATACCATGCACCTTCGTTGGGACCTCTGCGCGAGGGATGAGTCGTTAGTTGCAGGCCGTCCATATTGCATTCATAGTCGAAAGTCTCCCAGCGCGCATGCTGCAGTTTCCCGCTGTATGAACCCACCGTGACCAGTCCGATATTTGTCACGTCCCGCTCACGCCAGTACCAGTCGTGAAACCGTTCAAGCCGACCCAAACACTGCTTGAGAAGCTGCTCATCGCCGTTTCTACGATAAACACGCTCAACACCCCAGGCCAGGATCGGTATTTGCGAAAACTGTCGAACCTCTTGCGGTGCGGTCTTGATCGCAACGGTAATCATGTCCTGCGCATAGTCGGGCATCTTGCTGTTCCAGCGATCCTGGAAGTCCCAGTAATTTTGAAAGATGTCCTGGATCACCTTTTTCTTGCCGGGCAAAATGCTCAATAAATCTACTACGAACATCGTGTCCCAAATCCATTGGCCCTTATAGTACGGCCCGCCCGGGACGACCCAGATATTCTTCAAAGGCGGCGTCGGTGACATAATCTTCTCGAGAATGCATTTACGAAAGACGGCCTCCGTAAGCGCCAAGACTTCTTCTCTATCCGATTCGAACAAAGAGCGAATATCGGGATTCGTACGATCTTTCGAAACACCGGCACCGGCGTCGGTATTGTCCGCAGCAATTACTAATTCTCCGAACCAGGGCGATAGTGTCATTCCACTACCGGCGATTTTGAGGAATTCGCGTCGTTTCACTGGGCTTCTCCCGGAAGTAGCTTATTGAGCAATTCGAGGTCAATTTCCGCTTTGGGGACAAATTTCCGCGATCCGACATACTGCAACAGACTGTGCAACAACTGGCGAGCTTCAGGTCTATCCTGATGACCGAGCAGGTCAATTGAACAGATCAGCATCTTGCCTTCCCCGACTTTTGTCTCAGCAATCAGGCCAAGCTTGCTGTTGCGCACAAAATTATCGATCACCTGAACCGTCGGACGATAATCGTCCGGCGTATCATCAAACTGGATCGGCCGTGAATTTTTCACAAGGTGCCACCACTGCCATTTACTATGGAACTCAGTTGGAAACTCCGCCAAAGCGGGCGACTTCGGATCGCAAAGGATTCCCAGTGTGCCCGGTGGTGGTGGCAGCCCTCGCTTTTTCGCAGCCACGGTAAACATCGGCGACCAGAAATCGGTCTGAAAGCCACCTGGAACGCTGTATGGCAGCTCATCTAGCTTTGGAAGCAACATGACCCTGCCGCCTGAAGCAAGGTGTGCCTGAGTTTTCTCTGCCTGGAAGCTGTCTGTAACCATCACGCCTTTTGGAGCGATGGTATCAACTTCAGGTGGATAGACCCAGATATTATAATCGTTGCGATACTTCGTCCCCTCGATAGCCAGTATAATCATTAGTTTTTGCGGAGCCGCCACTTTATCAAGCGACATAGAAAACATATCCACATCAAAAACCTTACCCTGCTTGATAGTTACTTTATCGAACGGCTTGCCCGCGATCTTTTTGCCTTTGCCGTCGATGACCGTCCAGGCAACCTGTGCGTCGGGCAGGTCGGCGGAGCCGTAGTGGGCGATCTGCACTCTGCCGATAAGCGTCTCATCGGTTGTCCATGTGTACTTTTTAATGCGCAGCAGCGGGACGGTTTCGCAGCAGAACCGTCGCCACGCCTCCGGCGTTATCAGCCCCTTGGATTCCATGAACACATTGAGCATACCTACCAGCGCCGTGCCTTGGCCGGGAAAGTCCTGAATGTCCAGCAACTGGAAGCCGCCGATATAGGGCGTTCTCAGAACGGCCTCGATATCTTCGCGGTGACAGATCACCGACAACGCACCTGAAGCGCGCACGAAATCGTGGGCCTGATCGAGCATGCCCGCCTCTTTGAGCCGCTCGCAGAAGATCTCCAGATTCCTTGCCCGTGTCACGCCCGCGTATTTCGGAATCTCTCGGAAGTCGGGGGAAACCTGAAACGATCCAATCTCGTGACTGATTACGGGAACGTCAATGCCGGCTATTGACTCGCCGTAATCGACCATAGTCGAGGGCGAACGGTGCTCGATGTGTGGGTTTGGATAGTCGCCCTCGAAGAATGCCCCGCGAATCGGAAGCGTCTTGCCCGTCTTGCAGGTGACCCAGAAATCGTCGCCTTCCGCCAGGCTTGGATTCCAATGCATATTATTGGAACCTTGAGCGTAAAGATGACGTGGGTCGATTTCCTGGAAGTGCGAGACTAGATCGTACATCCCCTGGTTTCTTCCCAACTCGTTACCCAGAGTGAACATGACAAAGGACGGATGATTGCCGAAGGCCTTGAAGATCAATTCGCCCTCGCGTTTTGCATATTCATAGAGAGTGACCTTAGACTCTGTACTGTCCACATCAAGCCGGTCTATGTTCCAGTACGCAGCGTCCTTGTTTTCCGGCACCCCGAACGCGCTGCGTTTATTTGGGATTTCGGCCTGGAAATATACACCAAGTTCGTCGGCCGCCTCGAATGCGGATTCCGGCGGACACCAGGAATGAAAGCGGTAGTGGTTGATGCCGTATGACTTGGCGATGGACAAGACGCGAAGCCAACCAGCTTTGTCCATGGGCGGATAACCAGTCAGAGGGAACAGGCAACAATCGGTTTTCCCTCGCAGGAAGACCGATCTGCCATTGATTTTAAGACGGTTACGTTCCTTTGTGAACTCACGCATACCGAAGCTGACTGATCGCTGATCTCTATACATTTCTCTGCCTGCTATTGTTTCGAGATTGAGACTCAGACGAAGCATGGCCGGCTGGAATTCGTCCCAGAGCGGCGCATCGTCGCCTGGTCCATAGAAAAAGTCGACATCGTTCTTCCGCTCGAGGGCCTTAAACTTGATCGACTGGGTCTTGAAAGTTGACGGTTTGTCGACATTGTAACTTTTGCACTCAACCGTAATTTGGCCCGATGCCGACTTGCCTGTGATATTGCCGATCACAGCGCGAACGTGGGCCTTCTTTTCCTTTGCGTTCGGATAGACCTGTATGTCATCGAGCCAGATCGGGGCGGTGGCGCGCAGCTCGATCCTGCCGACGATGCCGTTCCAGTTGGTTTGTGTCCGTTCATCGACCGCATGGGCTGGACCGATTGGCGGCATTTTGGCGTTATCGACCAGTACGGTGATTTTATGTTCGCCCGGCGTCATCGCACGGGTTACATCGAAAATCTGGGGAGCACTAAGTGTGTCTTCCCAGCCGCAAAACGTCTCGTCGACCCATACCCGAGTGTTCTTGGTCCGCTCCAAAAGCAGGGTAATTCGCTTGCCTTTCCAGGTGTCGGGAATTGACACGCGCCTCTGATACCAGGCCAGCCCCTTCCAATACCACACCCGCGAGAGCCTATCGACGCATTGTTCATCCTTCTTGATGCCCTTGTGGTTCTCGTCGGTCGTTCCGGGCAGTTGGACGGTGTCGTCGAATTCCAGGGCAAACCACTTTTCCGTAACGCCGACGTCCTCGGGATCGAGACGGAATTTCCAGGTCCCTGCCAAGGAGATAATCGTCTCACTTGCCCATGCAACGTGCACGTAGCCGACAACTAGTGACACAAGCAGAAGCGATTGGATGAAGTACTTTTTCATGATGACATGTCTTTGAGCAAGTGTTCCTCTATCGGGGTTTCTAAAACACCTCCTGTCACGCCCCGGATTGTTTCCTGTACTTATGGGCGACCGCCCGGAAAATAGAGATCGATAATTTTTTGTAAGGCTGCTTGTGCGGCTATGCCGTGAGACTCTTCGTACTTTGGCAGCCAGGTATAATACCAACCCTCGCCATAGAGCGGGTTTCTTCCCTTGCTGATGCCTCTCGGATTGACGATTTTGGCATGTTGGGCAAACTCGGCATTGTTCATCGGTATGAGCGTTTTGTAATGGACTAGCCTGTCGTAGATCAGTGGCGAAGGTTTGAGCCCCTCCTTTTCCATTGCTTCTTTCAGGGCATCATTGTCTTCAGGGTGAATTCCCCAGAAGTGAATCAAAGGTCTGAGATCCGCACCTGCTGTTCTGGACATCCTCAATATGCGGCTGTCCGTGGGATCGGAGTTGCGGGGATACTCAACTTCCTTTAGGTAGTCCAGATTTACCGAATGCCAGAAATCCTCCAGGGCTTTCCATCCAAAGAGCTTGGCGATCTCTACATATTTGCCGTAGCCGCGGTGCTGGTATCTCACTTCATTGGCCGGGCTATTGGAGATGTTCATCGGCTTTCCTTTTCGGAAATTCTGAGTGACCATCCACATGATTGCCGCCTGATCCAGCGAGACATAGGGTTTGCTGAAGGATCTGCCGAAGGCCGCGTCGAGGTCGACGCCGAAGCCTTTGTTCAGAACCGCGACATAGGGCAAGTTGACCACCGCTTCAACCTCGCCCCTGAATTTTGTGAATAATTGAGCATGGCCCAATTCGTGAAAGATCGTCTGGCCGGCGGACTGCGGGCCTTTGAGCAGCCAATGGTCACTGTGTCCATTCTCGGGTGTGTTCGGGTTATACCGGAAATTCGACTGGGGATATCCGGGGAAATTGGCACTGCCTCTGAAGATCAAGTCGACTTGCAGATAAAGCACGGTCTTGGGTCGGATCAGCGGCAAACCGAAGAGTTCGGAAACGATATCCATGGACTTGTCCCAGTCGCGCATCAGAGTAACCGGGTCGTCATAATTGTAGATCCATTTGGTGGGTACCTGCATCATGAATTTGTCGGATTCAAAATCAGCCCAGGGACCGGGATGATGACGTTCGATCTTTCGCCACTGCTCGAGCGTTGTCTTGTCGAAGCTTCTGGCAGAGAAGAAAGGAGAGCGTACGGCATTCTTTATTCTGACCTTCACAATCCCCGCGTCGGCCAGGTACGGAACCTCAATATAGATTCCCCCGCCCAACGGGTTGGCGACAGAAGTGTGAATTTCTTCAATAGGGTAGACAATCGACACGCGGTCGAGCCGCACAATCTTGGGCTTTCTCACCAAATCCCATGAATGTGCTCCAACGCGAATGCCGAATCCTCTCCCAACTATCGACTCAGGAACGGTTACTTCGGCAATACTTCCGGGGGCGAGGTAACAACCCGTCGGGCGCCGGGCGGGTTTTTCGTTATCCATAACGGGAATTCCCCAGCAGGCCGGCTGTGAGGCGTTTATGGTCACCTCATGGACGACGGTTGGATCGGCCGGCGCGTCAACGGCTCCAGGAAAATAGGAGGATGTCTCGAATGCCGCTCCGTCAAGAATCTGCCTGTATTTCTTCAGGTTTTCGGGCGTAAAAGCATGATCGATGACCCCCTGCTGGACGACAAACATCGCGCGGTCAAGCTCAAGGCCACCCGCAGGCTTTCTCGGGAAGCCGCCACGGGTCGCCTGGTTCATGAATAACGGCCCCACTGCGGTTTCATAGGAAGCTGCCAGGTCAAAGGCTTCGCTAATTATGTTCGATGTCTGTCCGATCAGTTCAACGTTTTTCCGGATGATATCGGTTTGTTGTTTGATCTGATCCGCGTTCAAAGTCGACGTCCCACGAATATGCTCTGCGAGCCGTTGCATCGCAGTGGAAAGGCCGGTGCTCGAAGCCTGTTCGGCCTGTGCAAGTGAAATAGACAGCACTGCAATTGAAAGACTGAAGAAAAGACAACAATTTCGTCGCATAATAGAATTTCCTAAAAACTAATTTCTTTACAGATTTGGGATTTCACTCATCGCATTGTCCCATTGTTGATGGCTCGTTAGAATAGTATACTGGTAACCTCGTATTGCGTACAGAGTATCATGTGTTGTGTGTAGCGTCGTGAACGCAAACCACCCCAGGTGAGAGCCGGTGAAAGAAGAACTCTTGACTGTTCAAGGTGATTGTGGTAGGATTGTTGCTGTCGCATTGTGGAAGGTCTGTCTTTTCACCGCATAAGCGGCGACAGCAGTCAGAAATTCAGTTTTCGTGTGGAATTAGAGTGAAGAATTACCTTCAGAGAGATCCGCAGGGTGAAGTGGTGGTGGGTGCATGGGTAAACCTGGTGTCTGATCTCTAAGGCATTTGCCTACAGGTTGAACTGGCAATTCACTTCGAGATGCTGCCAGACCTTCGAAGCATACCGATGATAAGCACATCCTGGAGTAATCGCCATAGGATAGTGCAGGGTGAGACATAAGAAGCAACTGAAATTGACGGAACTGTTGGCGGTTCCAACTCTCAACCTTTTCTGTAGGAGGACTGTCATGATTACAAGAACCAGAACCGTACTGACCTTCGCCGCCGTGGCGATGGCAATTCATGTCCTCACGGCTACCTCGGCCAACGCGAGGATCATTCTTGAGGAACAATTTATTTACGAGTCTGCAATGCTGGATACCCTGAACGGTGGAACCGGCTTTGACGGTCCCTGGGTCGCAACGAAGTCCCACGGCAGGGATTATTACGTCGGATTAACAGAATTTGCAGACCAGAAACCTCTCAACGCCGACTCGGGTTTGTCATTCTCAACGCTGCCCGTGGCCGGTAGCGCCCTGTCCCGCTATGGCAGTGCAGGCAGGGCCGAAGCACACCGAATGATTTCCGCCGAATCGCAGGCCGCTCTCACACAGGACAACACAACGATCTGGTTTAGCCAACTCTTTGCAGGACCTGCCGCCAATCGAAATGGGGTGTTCATTTTTGGAACGCAGTCGATCAAGCATACGGATAATCCCTATGAACTGTCCGCTGCCGGCGATGGTTTTGGGTTTGCGACAGCGAGTATTGTCGACGGCGTCGGCGGCAACGGTGATGGCTCAATCAATGCGATTGCTTTCGATAACAGTATTACGGCAACATTTGTTAAGGGCACATATACGCCGGACCCAACGACAGCGGTTAGTCTGATTGTCGGCAAAATCAATTGGAAGCCCAATGGCACGCCCGATGAATTCTTCCTCTTCAACGTCACCGATCTGTCCACCGAACCAGCGGAATCGGAGGCGTTTGCATCGATCACTAATCTGGACTTTGACCAGTCGGCCTTTAACATGATTGCCATGTATGACGGCACCAACTCAGTTACCGATGAAATCCGCTTCGGCACCAGCTTCGCCGATGTGATGGGCGCTGTTGTGACTTCTTCGGCCCCTTCTCCCGCAGATGGTGCCCTGTACGAATCTACCTGGGCAAATCTAACATGGAGGGCTGGAAGTTACGCGATCTCGCACGACATTTACTTCGGAACCAGCTTTGACGATGTCAACAACGGCGCCGAAGGGACGTTTGTCGGCAACCTGACCACAACAAGCCAGTTGGTCGGATTTTTCGGCTTCCCGGCACCCGACGGTCTCGTCCCGGGCACGACCTACTACTGGCGTGTCGATGAGCGCAATGACGCTGACCCCAACAGCCCCTGGAAAGGCGACGTATGGAGCTTCTTGGTCCCGCCTACGAGTGCTTATGAACCCAGCCCGTCCGACGGCGCCAAGTTTGTGCGCGCTGATGCAGAACTCAGTTGGACTGCGGGCATGAATGCGAAATTGCATTATATCCACTTTGGTGATAACTCTGACGACGTGAACAATGCCACAGCCGGCACGCTTGCTTCAGATACAACCTATGCACCAGGAACGCTGGAATTGGGCAAAACCTATTACTGGCGCGTCGATGAATCCAATCCCCCCAATCCCATGGTCAAAGGTGATGTTTGGAGCTTCACGATCATACCTGACATACCGATTATTGATCCCAATCTGGTCGGCTGGTGGAAGTTCGAGGCCGGCGCGGACAACGAAGTGATCGACTTTTCGGGCCATGGTAATCACGGAACAATTGTTGACAAGGTTCTTTGGGTACCCGGCCAGTTCAACATGGCGCTGGAGTTTTTCGGTGACAACCAGGGACACGTGGAACTGCCGGCGCTCATGGTCACCAAAGCCAGTGGTTCTGTCGCTATGTGGGTCAACACCAATCAGACCGGCGACCTTTACTCTGAAGGTACGTTCTGGTATGGAGCCGAAAGCGCCGACATGGGTTTTATGGGTTTTGGCGATCAGGAGATTCATATTCACAGTCAAACTTCCGGCGCGTTGGGTTTCTGGATGGGTGGGGCCACTAGTGTCAGCCTCGACGGTCCTATGCTTGCCGGCACCGGCTGGAACCACGTGGCGGTAACGTGGGATCAGGAAGATGGTTGCAGGTTGTATTGCAACGGCGTACAAGCTGACTTCCAGGTACACAACGGCAAAGTAGCGGATCTGGCTGTGATTCGATTGGGACGACCTAACAGAAACTTTCGATTTCTCAAAGGCTTCCTGGATGATGTCAGGCTGTTCGACCACGCGATCACCGCTGAACAGGTCAACGAGATCATGACCAAGGGCGAGGATCCGCTTAAGGCAGGCGCCCCGAGCCCTGGCAACGGTGCTGTAGCGACAATTGACGTGGCTGCGACATTGACCTGGTCCGCCGGAGAAGGCGCATCCCAACACGGTGTCTATTTCGGCGTCGACCGTGACGCAGTCGCCAATGCTACCGCTGACTCACCCGAGTTCCAGGGCAATCAGGCCCAGACCAGCTTGTCTGTTGCCGGTATGGTCGAGTTCGGCGGCGGAGACTACTATTGGCGAGTAGACGAGATCGCGGCCGACGGTGCGGTGGTTGCCGGGGCGATCTGGAAGTTCACGGTTCCGGATTACTTGATAGCGGACGACTTCGAGCCGTACAATGACATTAACGAAGGCGACCCGGGCAGCAACAGGGTCTATCTAACATGGATAGACGGCTTTGGGACGACCACCAATGGCTCGCAGGCCGGCAATCTGGATCCTCCGTTTATGTCGCAAGGCCGCAACAGCGCCAAGGCGATGCCGCTTAGCTACGACAATGCCGGCAGGACCTCCGAAGCGACCAGAACGTTGGTATCCAAGAATGACTGGACCAGGCACGGCGTAACAAAGCTGCTGGTATGGTTCAGCGGTGATTCGGCAAACGCCGCCGAGCGTATGTTCGTAGCTCTGGGCAACGCCGTAGTCTATCATCCTGATGATGCCGCCACTCAGGAGGCCGGTTGGAACGAGTGGGTGATCGACCTGCAGGAATTCACCAATCAGGGTGTAAACCTTTCCAATGTGGGCAGCATCACTCTTGGTTTTGGCACTAGGGGCGCGCCCGTATCCACCAGCGGCGCAGGAACGGTGCACTTCGATGACATTAGACTGATTCGATAGATATTGCACAACGATTGAAGCTGCGTGCAGTCGCGCAGCTATGCTTAGAATTCGGGGCCTGTACTGATCGATTCGGTACGGGCCCCGATTGTTTTGCACTGCCACAGGCTCCGGCTGTATCCGAATCCCGATCGAGTATAAATGCTATTTGGCTCAGTAAATGCCTGACGTTGCCAGTGCTATGGCAAAGCAACCAAATCTTGCCAATGATCCGATTACTGAAGGTCCCTCAAGAATCCTTGCAGTAGTTTCTTCCTGGGTCTACTATATGCATGGCTTTCCAGGTGTTTAACAACAGGATTCTGGAACGCCTCGCAAAGAAACTGTGATTCTTGGAGACGTCTGGCGAAGTACAAAGGAGATGTTATGTTACGTAGAGTAGTCTTGTCGTGCCTGTTATTGATCACCCTGACCGGCGGCTTTGCAGTTGCCGCCGACCGGAAGCAGCCCATGCCCAGGGAAGACGTCGTCGAGGTCCCAGCGATCAGCGAGGGACTTTGCGTCAGCAATGTCTTTCAGACGAACATGGTGATCCAGCGCGACAAGCCTGTGGTCGTCGGGGGCTGGGCCGCACCCGGCGAGAAGGTTGTTGTCGAATTTGCCGGGCGCATAGCCCGGGCCACCGCGGAGGAAAACCGATCATGGCGAGTAAGTCTGCCGGCGATGGCCGCCAATACCGCGCCGCAGACCATGACGGTCAAAGGTGCCGATCGGACACTGCAGTTGACTAACATACTAATCGGCGATGTCTGGGTCCTCGGCGGGCAGAGTAATATGGAATTCGACATCAGCAAGGTGGACGACGGGCAGTTGGAGATCGTCTCGGCGAACTTCTCCCAAATCCGCCTACTGACCCCGCCCCAGGGGCAGGGATTCGAGTCAGTCGCGAGTTTTCAACGTCTGTACGAGTGGAGCTCGTGGTCTAACAGGCATTTCCGCAAGGGGGACTGGGAAGTCTGCTCACCTGAGACTGTGAAGGAATTCTCCGCGATAGGGTATGTCTTCGGGCGACGCATCCACATGGCCACCCAGGTTCCGATCGGACTGATTGACGTCTCGATCGGCGGAACGACCGTCGAGACGTGGACCCCGCGGGATGTTCTTGCGAAGATCGATGGCAAGGAAACACGCGACCTGCTGAAGGACTGGGACGACAGGATCGCTGCGTTCAATCCGCAGGCGGACTTGGAGCAGCGGATTGCCAATTATGAACGGAACAAACAGAAACGGGCTGAACAGGGCAACCCACTGCCCCCAACCAGCGAGCCGCCGAGTGACCTGCGTCCAGGCCCGGCTGTCGACAGGAACCGGCCGGGCTATTGTTATGCAAGTGTTATTCGGCCCCTGGAAGGCCTTGCTGTTAGGGGTGCCGTTTTTCATCAGGGTTTCAACAACTGTTTTAGCGGTTCGCCCGGAGCAAGGATGTACTATCAAGTCTTTGGGAAAATGATTGTCGCCTGGCGCTCGGCGTTCAATGATGTCCAGATGCCGTTCTGCATCATTTCGCTCTGCACGGCCGGAGAGCCGCAGACATCGGAGAACTTCCTGCCGCCGATGTACGATGTCGGGCCACTGCTGCGGGAGGCGCAATACAAGACGTTCCGTGAGCTCCGTGACGCCGGCGATAAGAACATCGGCTTCGTCAGCAGTTTCGACTTTCGCAAGAGCTGGTACCATCCACAGATCAAAGTCCCTGTTGGCGAACGAGCCGCCAAATGGGCGTTGGCGACTCAGTATGAACTGTTCGCCAAGCGAGATGCCGATGACCATTGGCTGCCGCCGTCGATTACGGACGTAAAGATAGCCGATGGGAAGATCAATTTGACCCTTAGCTCGACGGTCAAGACCAAAGACGACAGCGACGGCAAGTTGCTGGGCTTCGCCATCGCCGGTGCCGACCGTCGATACTATCCGGCGGTCGTCGACTGGTTCACCGACGGCACGCGAGACAGCCGTAACCGCCTGCAGTACAAGCGAAACATGCTGACGCTCGGCAGTCCGTTTGTGGCCGAGCCCAAGCGCTACCGCTACGCTTGGGCGCGGAATCCCATGGCGAACATCGTCAATAACCGGGGCATTCCCCTGGCCACCCAGCGCAGTGACGACTGGCGTTTGGAAGAGACGCCGATCAAGCTGCCGGTGCCGAAGGGTATGGACGCCGCGTCGGCTCGTCGCTACCTCGCCGGCCGACTGCGGAAGGAACTGACGGTGGCTGACACCGAACGCCGCATCAAAGAAGCTGAGGCAACGGTTGCCGAGCTGAAGGAACAATACACCAAGGACAAGATCGCCTGGGAAGAGCAGAAGGCCGCGGAAGCCAAACGGGCAGCCGAGTAACGCTAGGACTGAACGTTTCCAACCGAACGGCCGAACACTGAAGAAACTCATCCGACCACAACATGATTAGTTGTGGGACCGCTTGATCAGAATCTCCACAGGAAATGAGGGATTCAGATGTCACCAATCTGTGTGGGAATTCATCCGATGGCAAAGGCGCTGGGCCGGCAGGTTCTGGAACTACCGGCTCCTGTCATAATCAGATGTCACGCCCCTTTTTTCGCAACGGCCATTGAATACGTTGACGTCTCTGGAAATGTCGTTTTTCTGCTAATAGAATGATATTTATCGGCTGGCATTAGGGGAAAATCAGGGTTTGTGGTAACATTTTGGTGACACGACTTGTCAATGTATTCCGACGCTTTATAGACTAAGAAATTAGGGCTTTCGATGGACTATGTCACTCTTTTATAGCTTCAACCTTCGCGAAATTGCTGCAAGGCGGCATCGATGTATTCAGGGCCGAAGGAACATGACTCGTAGCATGAACTAATACAATGCAGGTCGGCACTCTCAAGAGATTACATAAGCTCTTGAAATTAAACAAATTCAAATTTATGCGCAGGACAACCCCTGTGCACTAGAATATGAACCAGGGCGTCCGGAACGCATATCAAACGCCCTGGAAGTTAAAAATCCTATTTCTGAAAGAGATATAAGTCTACTCATCAAGCCCAAGCAATGACTCAATTAGCAGACGATTTACCTATCCACCCGAAAAACTCCGTCCTCCTTATTCCTACAGGACTTACGGTAACTTGCGTCATGCGGCTGATTCTATTATCCTGGCAACATGAATGCCATAAGAACCCTTCTAACAAGCCTCCGCCATGTGCTTGCTTGCGCTGGTGAAATGTTCCGATATGCTCTAATGTTTCTGTGGGCTATCTTCTGCCCCAAGGTGGTGCTCGCCGCCAGACTTCTGGCCGCCGAGAGCCAGCTTGCTGCCTGTAAGCACGGGATCGCTTCGAAGAAACGTCCGCGTCCACGTTTCACTGCGGGTTTTCGCCTGCTCTGGGTGATCCTTTCGAAGTCCTTGGACAAGTGGGAGGATCTTGCCCATCTGATGCAGCCAGCGACAGTCAAGAAATGGCATA
>JADHXR010000021.1 GCA_016782865.1 Phycisphaerae bacterium | reverse complement strand
TCGATGAGATGAAGAAACGCAGAAGTTGGCTGGCGCGTCCTGCTTGGTCTCGCACGGATATCAAATCCATGCTCTACCGGGGGAGACCTTCTCAGGAACGTTCACAATGTTCACATCTTCACGCATCAAGAACACAATGTGCGACTTAGGTGAACTATGAACAAATTTATGAGCACCAGCGTAAGGCTAAGTAGGAAAAATATGGACTATATACGGGGCGAGCCATGCTACCACTTAGCAACGAAGAAAAGCAGCTACTATTCGATTATTCACTGAAATTGACGACCGAAGAGGGGACTGCTCAGGCCAAGGCCCTGATTGACAGCAGCGAAGAAGCCACAGAAATCCACTCAAAGCTCAAAGCCCTGCTTGCTCCTCTCGATGCACTACAGACCAAACCGTGTCCAGATGACCTTGCAGAACGAACGGTCTGGCGGCTGATTCAAGTGGCGAGCGCCGAACGGGCTGTCAGAGAGCCGGTTGCGGCAACGAGCAAGCCCTGGCGCAATTATGTTCAAGTTGGCGCGATGGCAGCGACTATTCTATTAGCTGTTGGCGTCCTGATTCCGTCGTTTAGCTTCGCCCGTCATCAACACCGCAAGCACGTTTGTCAGAGACAGTTAGCCGGTGTTGGCAGTAGTATGGCCAGTTACTGCTCGGATCACGACGACAAGCTACCGGCTGTTACCGCCGATGTCAGTCAGCCCTGGCACAGAGGCGGAGGTCAGAGCGGGCAGAGGCGGTCGAACAGCAGCAATCTGTATCTGCTGCTCAAACTCGGCTACCACAAGCGTCCGGAAGATTTCGTCTGCGCCGGTCGAAGGCAGAGACGGGTTAGGGCGCTCGTGCCTTCAGAGGCACGCGACTACGACGATTTTCCGAGCGGGGAGCACATAAGCTACAGTTTCCGCGTGTTCTGCCGTCCGGCAGTCACAATGAGTCTGCTTGCCGGACAACCGCTTTTGGCAGACCGCAATCCGGTGTTTGAGAGCGTGTCCGAGGATAGATTTGCGGTACAACTGGATGGTGAGTTATGTCGCCGAAATAGCACGAATCACAGCCAGCGTGGACAAAACGTGTTGTTTGCCGGTGGCCAAGTGGGATTCCTAAAAACTCGGCACGTTGGCATTCCAGAGGACGATATGTTCACTGTGCAAAACGTGGTTGAGTATCGAGGCAGCGAACGTCCGACTTGTGAGAAGGACCCGTTCCTGGCTCCGTGAAGTCACCCTAATCCAGGCCAAGGGAGCAGCAATGCTGGTGGATGTCAATTCACCAAGCGTCTGATAGTGGGACTTTATCTTTCCTGATGCAGTCAGATATCTTCACAAAGAATCGTTAAAATCCCGGCCCTTGGCGTTTCAACTCTTGCGTCTACCTTGTCGTAAGCCGATGCCGTAGCCAATAAGACAACAGATACCAATTACGAAAACCAAACCTGTGGCCTTGTCCTCGGGCACCTGAAAACCGAAGATAAGCAATAATGCAGAAATGACCCATCCAGAGAGGAATGCGCCCAGCACGAGTATGGGTTTTATGAATTTCTTGAAGCGATACCAGCGGTGATCCCATCGATTCTGATATCCAAGCCATTCTTGAAGTCGATACCACTCCTTCGACGATCGATCTGGATCGAGGTTTTGTGGTTTTTGTGGTTTGTAGATCAGATCCTTGAAGAACTCAGTCCGATTCTCGAAGAAATCAAGCACGAAGCCACGCTCGTAAAGAGGTTTTGTAACGTAGAAAATGACAAACCACATATAGACTGAGGCAATCCCAAAGACGAACAAATCACGTGTCTCTTCGGGATGCACTTTGAAAAGATATGCCAGGGCGCATAGCAGGAGCGTTGTCTGAATGAGGTGGATTAGAGCGTGATATTCTTTTAAGTATTTTCGGAAATTCATGTATGAAAGCATGTTTCTCCCGGTATTTCCCAAGACCCTCAAACGCTCAAGCAGAACGGCAAGTATTCACCCATTTTTGCCTATACATCCTTGACCAGCTTCCAAGGAATGGTTCCGTGTAACTTCCCATTCGTCTTCTGTCGGCAGGCAATAAACCGTGCCATAAATGGCCTGGGCTGTTGCTCGGTCGATACCGACGAAGTCACCGGGATTGGAATTGTCGCCGCTGAACCGATACGCGCCCCGGCTCTTATCGCCGCTGGTGAGATAGTTACAGAACTGAGCCGCTTCATACCAGCTCACTTGATTGGCTGGAACGTACATACCGGTCCAGTAGACGTCTTGATCGTAAGCAGTGATCGGATTGCCGGTTGGAGCGCCTGCCGCTGAAACAAAAGCATCCCATTGTGCGTTGGTAACTTCGTACTTGCCGATTCGGTAGGTATAATTGACCGCGCCGCCGCCGACTGGATTTGCTTCGGTTCTGGTATCGCCGGGATTGCCAGGGTTGCCGATGGTTACAAAGTCAATGCCAATACCGCGTACCATATCACCCGAAGCACTCGCAACAGGAATCAGTGTCGCCACCAACACAAGAATTGACCTGCTCATTCCCATTCCTCCACAAAAGAGCGATGGTCGTACGGTTGTCGAGCCAGAGTCAGTAGAATCGCTATTTTCTACAATACCTCTTGTGCCTGAGCAAGTCAAGCGAAACCTTGCCCTCTCAGTCGAAAATCTGTAGAATCCGCGATATGGACAGAGCCAAAATCAAACGTATTGCTGATACGCTAACTGACGATGAAAAGAGCATCATACAGGTACTTGGCGAATATGAGGACAAGGACAAGACTGGACTTGGCATGCAGGCAGGTGAATTGGAAAGAGAAGCCGGATTCAAAGTTGGACAACCGAGGCAAGTGTTAAAGAGCTTATGGGAAAAAGAGTTTGTTGATCGGTATCGAGAAACTGATCGGTTAATCTCTCGCGATCATGGATGGATTTTCGACTTTAATCTGGAGGAAGGTACTCCACTCACCAATTACCTGACCAACCAGAGGTACAAACTCGCCGATAAGGCACGTGGATTCTATAAACGACCACCGCTGTCAAAGAAACCTGTGAAACCAGAGCAAGAACAACTGTATGTGGAACTCAATCTTGCAGAGCGAACTCTTACCATCGGCACGGATATAAACAGGATCACGAGCGAAAACGAGTGGGATTTTCTAAAGACGCTTGCCAGTAACACAAAAATCGGCTGCATCACACCCCGCATGGACGGTAGCAAAAACAGAAAAAATGCTGTTGATACGTTGAGAAGAAATATCGGCAAAGACAGTCTCCATCAAGTCATATCTTTCTCCAACGACGGATATTTCCTCGATCCTTCTGTAAAGCTGAGCGGCGGTAGCCAAATAGGGATTCGGACAACTCGGCAGGCTCCAAAATAGCTGCATGTTATGGAATCCCTGAGCGACACGCAAGCGACAGTCAAGCGACACGCAAGCGACCGAGAGCGATTTTTCAATTTTCCTTTCATCTTCATAAACTCACCACCCATCTTATCTTGTAGTCACTCATTGACACACTCCGGCATAAGAACTGAGCGATTCTGTCTATAGGTGTAGACGAACAGTATTCTTCTGCAAAACCTAATAAGGAGTCAAGAATGACCAAGATAGGAATCACAACGCAAGATGGCGTGACACTGGTAGATGCAAAAACACTCGCAAGAATCTTGTCGGTTTCCGTTCGCACAATTAGAAGGCTGAAATCGGCAGGAAAACTTCCATGCTGCGTACTTGTGGGGGCAAGTGTCAGGTGGAGACTGTTGGATATTACACGGTGGCAGGAGCTACGATGTCCCGATCAAGTGACATTTCAAAACATTATGAACACAAATGAAAGGAGCAAGAAGAATGGCTAAGACAGTGAACATCAGACTTGAACCCTTCTTCAAGTGCGGGCCGGTCTGCATCAAAGATGAGGAAACAGAATCTGTGATTGCGATAATGACCCCGCGCAGGGACGGTACTGGTAGCGTGTGTCTGCAAATTGTAATCGCCGATGCTGAGAGAATCTCGATTGAAAGAGAAGACGGTAAGGCTCTTCCTAAGCCTTACTGGAGGCTCTTCTGAAACCCTCCCTCTTCTGAAAAGATGCTGATAGTAGAAATTAGGTGAGGTTATGAATGTCGAAAGAAGTGCAACAAGGGAACGATGGAACGATTGCCCCAAATAGTGGCCCTTTGCAACAGAAGGAACGCAGCAAAGATATGTCCGAGTCAACACCGGACGAGGTCAAACCAGAGAAGCAAGAAGCTCTGGCGATGCTAAAGAGCGAAACTCTATTAGAGCAGATTTCTTCTGATATCGCCGACATCGGCGTTGCCGGCGAAGAACAATTGCGGCTTGGGGGAGAAGCTCCCCCAGGTCGTCGGGGTGACAGGAGCGACAGTGACGCCAGAGGGGCAGAGCCCCTATGGAAATTTGTAAAGCAAATTTGGGTTCTAAGCCGAAGGCTGGAATCCCTCCTGCTCCGTTTTCATTCTTTCTCCTTCTTATGGTCCGCTTGTGCTCCAGAAGGGGCCTGCATAGTCAAGAAATCCACCTTCTGCACAACTGAAAACTCACATTGTCCATCCTATGATATCGAGGTAGCAAGCATCCTTTTGTAGCATGTTTTGCAAACAGAAGAATGTAGTGCGCCAACCCAGTTGCAACCTGGAGAAGGTCTGACTCTGATGGATGAGCCCCTGATAAGGGCAAGATGATAGGAAGGGGAATAGTTGTGTATGCGTAAAAGCAGGCCTTCATCCAAGATGGTGGTACCGTGTCTTACGAATTTGCTCCAAAGCCACCTGATCCCGATGAACACGACAATAGACCGAATGATTGTAGATGCTCAGGGGACACTTGCATCCCCGAAACTTGCACTTTCGCCCCTCAGGGGAAGTCTTCAGCGGTTTTGCCATCACGGCTCCTGTTACAGAGATTTTCCAACCTTTTTGCTCTACTAATCATACCATATTTACCACTCAACCTGCCCAAGAAAAGGATTTAAACAGAGAATTGGGTGGAATTAGTGCCCTGATCCTCCAAATTTGATTCACTTGCCACAATCGATTTTGCTTGTTTTCGTCTGAAAAGCAATTATTAGAGGCACCTTATATGTTTTGAACTCAAGAGGCAACGTATAGTTGTGTTGCTGAGATACAGTAGCCCGTGAAGGGCTATCGAAGCGACGATCTCCGTTTGAGGCACGCCACAGGCCATATATTCAAAGAAGGAAAAAGAACGTTACATCTTACAGGGGTGATGGCACTGGACTATCAGACATACAACCATCTCAGCAAGCCCCTGCTTACTCCTCCTAACTCCTCTCGGCAGGGGTCCTTTTAAAATACGCAGTCACCACACTTGACAGTATCCCAAATCATGTGTAGTCTACGGTTTCATGGAGGTGTGGTGAGAAGACCTCATATTGCGGTGTTCTCCCATATTTGGAACAGGATGTTCCTGTGCAGGTTCCCTGCGCTTGCAGCTTCTTTGCAGCAGGAGCGAGAACGGGACGGCAAACTGAGAGAGCCGGAACACCAGGTTGAGGCCAGAAAGGCTGATTATGGAAGAGCAAAAGAGCAGGATGGATTCCCTCATAGAGTGGGCCAAGAACAACTATGACCGTAATATATCACAACGCGTTGCCAGGAAATACCTGGAAGACGACGCGTATTTCTGGGCGGTGCTGAGCAACACCAGAGCAACTAACCAGGTGAAACACGCAAGTTACTCCAATTAGCCCACCAGGGACGACTCACAATTCGATTTAACGCCCCGGCAAGCCGCTGAGCGACTGGAGGTGCCTGCTGCGTACATCCACCCTAATCCTGCCTCTTGTAGTCTCCGCTCTTGCCTCCGGTCTTGCTCAACAGCATGATTGGGCCTAGCACCATGCCCTTGCCTACATACTTGAGCATATCGTAAATAGTCAGGCACGCCACACCGGCTGCGGTCAGGGCTTCCATTTCCACTCCCGTCCTACCCGACGACTTGACAGTCACGACCACAGTGACGGATTTGTCGCCCTTATCCCGTGTGAAATCAGCATCCACCGCCTCTATCATCAGGGGATGACACATCGGGATTAACGACGGCGTTGATTTTGCCGCCTGTATCGCCGCTACCTTCGCCGTGGCAAGAACGTCACCTTTGGTGCAGGTTCCCGCCTCGACGACCTCGAACGCTTTATCGCCGAGAATTATTGTGCCGCTCGCTTTGGCAGTTCTGACAGTGATGTTCTTGGCACTGACGTCGACCATGCCGTCACTACTTGCCACCATGCCTTAGCCTCCGACTTTACGCATGGAGAACTCTTGAGCCGGGGAGTTCAACCTTGTGAAAGCATGCTTGCCCGCGATTATTTTTTTCAGAACGTCTCGGACCTGTTCGTCGGGGGCGTCTGCCCTTATGAGTTGTCTTATGTCGTACTCGGCAGGAGAATACAGGCACGGCTTGACTCTCCCGTCGCTTGTCAACCGCAGTCGGTTGCAGGACTCACAGAATACGGTGCTTCTGCCGGCGATAAAGCCGATCGCCCCGGCTGAGTTCTTGATCCTGAAATACAATGCGGGTCCATTGCCACGTTCGATCGTCGCGTTGCAAAGGGGGCCAAACGCATCCTCGATGATCGTCCGAATCTCATCATACGGCATGTAGTCTTCTGCCGCCTGAGTATTGCTGCTGGTGGGACAGTATTCGATGAACCTGACCGTCACGGGAAGATCAATGCTCATTGCTGCAAGCGCTACGACCTGAGAATGATTGATTCCCCTGAGAATCACCGCGTTGATTTTCACCGGCTCCAGGCCGACTTCTATGGCCTTTCGTATGCCGCGCACTACTTTCGACGAAAAGTCGTACCCGGCAATCTTCTTGTAGCTGCTTGCTTCGAGTGAATCGATGCTTACATTGATGCGATCCAGACCCGCTGCTTTGAGTTCGTCGGCCATCTGGTAGAGCAGGACACCGTTTGTTGTAAGGGTAAGCTCACTTACACCCTTGGTTGCAGCTAATCTTGTGACGAGCGACGTTATGTCCTTTCGGATCAGGGGTTCGCCGCCGGTGAGTCTTACCCTGTCGACGCCGCAATCGGCAAAGAGCCGGACGATACGGTGAATCTCATCGGACTTTAGAACCTCTTCTCGCTCTATGAAATCGCAATCGTGCTGCGGACGACAGTACACACACCGTAGGTTACATCTGTCGGTAACAGATATCCTCAAGCAGTTTACGCCCATTGTTCACAAAGCCTCGGAACTGGCCGGCGATCAAATCAACCTGACTTGAACAACCGCTGCCTTTCCAATTTCAGCCACACCTTTGTTTATACAGACCTGCAAAGCCTCGTCAAATACCGGCATCGCCTCTTTCCTCGACAAGTCCGCCATATTCGGCCTTGGTGTTAATATTCCTGAACTGCCTGCCGGGCAAGTCAACATACCGTACTCTACAGCGGCTGTACGAATCAATCATTTTATTATTTCCCGATTGCAGGAGTTCCTCCATCGCGGGCAGAGCACTCTTCTTGTACGCCGCGAAGAGGGGCTCATATAAATCAGTCCCGAATCTCTCGATCAGGGTTCGCGTCAATGCAGTCTTGCCGTCTGACTCGTACCTTGCGCCCACCATCAGCATGCCGGGAATCTCGATCATTCTTGCCTCACGCTACTGCTCTTTAGGCCTCGATATATCCAGCGTAACCGTTTGAACATCAGCGACGCCTTTCAACGATTCTATCATACCTGCGACGGCCAGGCCCATAAAATCCTGAACAAAGTTGTTCAACTCGATTTGGTGGGCGTTAACCTTCACTTCGGTCTCGAGTGCAGGTTTCTGATCCCGTTCACATTCCATCTGCATAACCTTTCTCAACAAAAGCGATCATAGGCGCGACAAGCTTCCCGGCCGCGGTACTCTCGGACTCGCCTGTGCCGCATCTGAGTACCTGAATGGATAGTTGCCAATTACGACTTTTGCGTCGTAAGGGTCGGCTGCCAGCATGGCGATCGGAACACTGTTGGTCACAACGCCTTTCCCGCTCGACTCTACTTCGGTAAAATCGTTTTCATTGACATTAACCGGTATGTGATGCGCATGGTCATGTATTGTTAGGAATCGAACCTGAGAAACAACCGTCTCTATTGTATAATACACACACAACGAATTACGCGTTGTGAGTTTTGAGTTTTTTTCAGAGGCAAGAAGCCGAAGATGGAAGACAGGTGTCAGGAAATCAGGATGACAGGAGATGGGTGATCAGGAGAGCAGGGAATCAGGCTTTGTGGCTGTTAGTCAGTTTGAAAAAACAAAGCCAATTTGCTGCAAGGGCAAAATGAGCGTAAAGGCTGGAATAACAAGAATATACAAGGAAATATCCTCATGAAGGCTGCGAAAGAACAAAGCCAATTCAAACCCAATCAAAGCCAATTCACAGGCATCTCCGGAGCCTGCACGGTGGGTTTGCTCATTGATCCGGCGAAGCGTTTGTTCGTGCTCTTGGTTCTTTGGATGATGCTTACGCCCGTCACGGCTTCTGCAGCGAGAGGAGCCAGGATTTGGGAGCCCGTTACGTGGGCGTTTCGAAACCCGACCTGCTCAGTCAATCCATTCGACCTTGTCGTCAAGGCTGTCTTTACCCACGCCTCAAGCGGCCGGAAGATCCGCACAGAACTCTTCTACGACGAGGGCGACATCTGGAAATTGCTTTTCACGGGGACTCACACGGGCCTGTGGAGCTTCGTCACCGAAAGCGCCGATCCCGAGTTGAACGGCTTGAAAGGGCAGATCGATGTCCATCCCAATCCCGGGGTCCCGGGTTTCATGACGAAGTACGGCAGCAAGTGGGGACGGATGGGAATTGAGCGCGCCTTTGTACCACAGTATGTGATGTACCGCGATCCGCCGGCGTTCTACCGGAATCCCGGTCGCATTGATGGCGACATCCGCGAGTTCTTTGTCGAGCATGGTTTTAACGGTTTTCACATCGTTGTTGTCTGCCGCTGGTTCGACCTCGACAAACAGCGTTCCAATGAAATCGATTCTGACTCCCCGAATCCTGATCCGCGCACATTCGAGGCGCTTGAACTGCTCATCGCAAAGGTCCATGCGGCCGGCGGCGTTGTGCATATTTGGGCCTGGGGGGACCAGCAGCGGAGGATGACGCCGAAGAAATGGGGCCTTAACGGCGAAGTGGATCGCCGGCTGCAACGGTACATCTGCGCCCGACTCGGGCCGCTGCCCGGCTGGTCGATGAGCTATGGTTTCGACTTGCAGGAATGGGTCGATGCCGATGACCTGCGCACCTGGCATCAGTACATGCACGCTCACCTTGGCTGGTTTCACTTCCTTGGCGGGCGGGCGCCGGAGATGACCCGGATATATGACGGTTTGGACTATTCTTCTTACCAGCAGCATCGACCCGACTACGACGTTTATGTCAAGGCTATAGACCAATGTCCTGAGAAGCCTACATTTCTGGAGGATCGCTTCCGGGTCCGCAAGGGCGTCTACCCGAAGAAGGATTATGATTTCGATATGACTCGCAGGGGGCTGTGGCACTCGACGATGGCCGGCGGGGCGGCAAACATCTGGGGCAATCTGTTGGATCCTCGGGCCGACGGCATGTCGCATCGGTATCCCAACAAGAACCAGATCCTGACCTGGTCGCGCTTCTGGAAAGACCGGTTCGCCAAAGAGTTGGTGCGCGACAACAGTCTGACAGATGGCCGGTGCCTCAAAGTCCCAGGCGAGCTGGAGATCTTCTACAAGGAAGATACCGACTCGATTCGGATGGACCTCAGTGAACTGTCAGGGGTGATTCGCGGGATAGCTGTGGATACCCGCAGCAGCTACAGAGAGATCGAGCTTGAAATCCTGAGAGCCGGACCAGGTCAACTCTTTCGAGCCCCGGGCCGTTCGGACTGGGCGGTCGTAGTCCAGACCGTGTCAAGGAGCGAGTAATGCGACGTTTTTCATTGATTGGCTGCGGCCGAGCGGCTACACTGAAATCTGCGAGTCAGCAACGTTATCGCACTGAAGGCCCAGGTGATGGGTTTGGGCGTGCCGGTCAATGTCGGCTATTACTGGATGACGAGAACCAAGGAAGAATGGAGTTGGCACGTCAGATTCTTATTTACGTTACCTCCGCCGTTCTGGTGCCCGTTGTGCGCATAGCCAAAGGCGTCATCCTGCTTCTTGTGCCGATGACATTGATCGGAAGACGTGCCGGGTTGGTGACCCATGCTGCTTTGAACATCCTTCTAAACGTCGGGGTCGTGTACGTCGTGGTTTGGCTGTCCGAAGCACTCGGGGTTCAACCGGTATTGTATATGCTTATGCCTGCGATCCTCTTCACCGTGCTTAGGTGCAGAGGCCAAAGAGACAGATTTCGCAGTGGACGTAGCATGGAAGAGTCCCTCCACAAGAACATAGTCCGGTTCCAGGGAGGCCAGGAGAGCTCGGATTACCGCGCATTACTGATTCGCCGTGAATACGTAAATGAGATCACGGCGCTGCTCGGGTTCCTGTTGGGGGCTCTTATGCTCTGGTGGCTCAAGTAAGTCATTTGCCGATGCTCACAAGGCAAATCTGCTTCTCAAAACGAATGGAGGTTTGACTTGAAAAGAACACGCATTTGCCCCATTTGACCAAGCTGGGCAGTTCAGATAAGAATAACGAGGTTCAAGCTCTTTCCGTGATGAGGGTGAATTCGCCGTCTTCAAAGAAGATTTCTTTGACGCGAACGCCTCGAATGCTCTTTTCTGTAAGCAGCTTGCCGATGTCGATCGAAAGAATCGGGTATTCAAGTTTCATTCTCTCATCATATCGGTTCTTCTGCGATGACGCCAAGCAAAACAAGCCAAAGAGACGCTTGATAGCAAGAAGACACATGAGGGCCGATGGCCCTGTCCTTTACCGAAAACCCGCCAATCACCGTCGGAATCTCACATGCAAGAATGATTGTGGGCTATGATGGATATTAGGGCTCGCCGTAGTTCTTGGTGTTGGGGATATGCGAATACCCTTGCTTTCTCAGTTCTGGTAGTTTGGGGCAGCAAAACGTCCTGCAACTGAGAAACTGGGGCATCTGGATCCTCTTTACTGCAACAATATCCATGCTCGGGACATTTCGTAAGTAATGCTTTAGTAAGATTTTATGTCAGACCGGGGTAAGGCGAGGCCCAGGTCCTTGTGTTGTGGCACACTGTTTGCTCTGCAAATTCTTGGGCATATGGTGTTGTTATCCCGATCGGCCTTGTTGGTGTGAGGGATCAAAAAAGTGAGTGAAGAGAGACAATGTAAAGGAGAGTACGATGCAAAAACGAACAAGCTTCATGGGGGTGGTGTTAGCCCTCGTCGTCCTGTTGGTCGGTACTTCGAGTGTGTTCGCTCAAGTACAAGTAACTGACTGCATGGGCTGCCACAATGACACGACAGTGATCACTGAGAAGCAAACTGCCTTGAGCGAGGCCGTGCATGGAACCGGTGAAGCCTTCGGGCGTGGAACAAGTGCCGGTTGTGCCGGTTGTCACTCCGGCGGCGCCTTCAGCGCTATGGTTGCTGCGGGGCTCACCCCAGACACGGTCGAGGCAGGAGATCCCAACCCGACCCGCCAGTCATGCCGTGCATGCCACCAGATTCACACCGGCTACACCGTTGCGGACTGGGCCTTGGAGACCACCGCCCCGGTAGCGCTCTACGCCTTCGAAAATGTAACCTATGATGGCGGCAAGGGCAACCTGTGCGCCAACTGCCACCAGCCGCGCCGAGCGATTGCTGCAGCGGATGCTGATGGCAATATCGCCGTCACCAGCACGCACTGGGGCCCCCACCACGGCCCGCAGAGCGCAATGCTGCTCGGCACCGGTGGCGCAGGCGGCGTTGCAGGCGTCCCCAGTTTCCACTATAGGTTGGTGGGTGATACCTGCGTTACCTGCCACATTGGCGCCGACAACGGTCACACTTTTGAGGCAGTTGCGTCGTCTTGCGACGAATGCCACGCCGAAGAAGACGACATCGACGGCGCGCAGGCTGCGGTCGCAGCACAGATCGCCGAGCTTGGCGATCTGCTGATAGCCAAGGGTCTACTCGATGAAGCAGGACATCCAGTTGTCGGGGTCTATCCCGCTGCGCAGGCTTCTGCTCTCTGGAACTATATCTTTATCTCCATTGAGGATGGCAGCTCTGGCGCCCACAACCCGCCTTACACCAAAGCCTTGTTAGACGCCTCTATTGCGGCTCTGCAGTAGGCTCCCGTAGCATTGAAACATAGATAAGCAAGAAGACTGGGACTGCCCCCCAAAGGTGGTCCCAGTTTTATTCGGCCGAGGGCAAGATCGAACCGCAGACCGTCCAGAGCATTCGAACCTGGAGGCATACCGGAGTTTGCCAGTTCGGTCTCTGTTGTCTTGTTGAGCAAACACGCCAGCGCCTTTATGAAGGAAGGCCACCTGAAATGCGCGGCCCCTAACGGCTCTTGGGATATAGAAACCGAAGACGCAGAAAATGCACCTGCCTGAGGAAGTGGTAGTCTTCGGTATTAAGCCCGCGGACTTTGGATGCGGTTTGGAGCTTTCGCAAGAGATTGCGGCATCGGTGCCCAAGGTTGTCGAATTGGTGTCAGCGGAGATTGCAAAGTGAATATATTGGATGGCTTACCAGCACTTGTTGGCAGACCAACCTAATGTCTGGTTGGAGTGGAAATGCTCTCAATAAGGCATATATATCACGATTGTTCCCCAGTTGTCGCGGCATTTGAAGAATATCATTTATAAAAGGCCTGCTTCGCATAAAGCCGCACAGAATGGAGCCTAAGGGATTCGAACCCTCGACCTCTTGCATGCCATGCAAGCGCTCTCCCAACTGAGCTAAGGCCCCGAAGTAAAGCCGATGGTAGCACAAGTGCTGGACATTCGCAAACAAATTCTCCACTTTTTGTCTAATTTTACTCCTGCAGCTCGACTCTGCGCCTGCGGATTGTCCTTTTGCGCCCGGCAGATTATAGTGCCTTTCAAGGACCGCCGATGATCAAGGGACTGATCATAATTTCAGATTGAACTCAAGCCAATCCGGGCAACGTGTAAGAATTGTGGCTCAAAGTTCGATGTCGAGTTTTCACATCCGGCATGTCCCTAGTGCGGCGGTGAGGATTTCGAGTTGCCACCAGGTGCACCTTTGGTGCTTGAAGAAATGCGTTCTCAAACGGACTAATCACATGAAAAAAATCAGTATTGGAAAAAATATTCTCCATGAGAACGACAAGTATGCTTTCGAGAATGCACCGTTTCTGACCGAGCGGAAGAAATTGTGTCTGAACATGATTTCATCTCTCGGCTCGGGTACGACGACTATTCTTGCCAGGACGATAAACGAGTCGAGAGGCAAAATGAAAATCGGCGTGATCGAGGGTGATATCCAGACCGACATCGACGCCGAAAGAATCAGGGTGACCGAAGCGCCAGTTGTTCAAATCAACACCGAAGGTGCATGCCATTTGTGGGCGCCTCAGATCAGCGAAGCGCCGAAAACCTTGCCCGTCGATGATCTGGATTTGATTCTACTCGAGAACGTAGGCAATCTAGTTTGTCCATCCGCTTTTTCCCTTGGTGAGAGCGGCAAGATCGCGGTCCTTTCGGTGGCCGAAGGTGACGACAAGCCCGCGAAGTATCCAGGCATTTTTGCAAAGTCAAAAGTGCTGCTTCTCAACAAGATTGATCTGCCGGCCCGCGGGCACGTGGAATTCGATACCGAACGAGCGAAAGCCGATACCCGCAGCCTGAATGAATCTCTCGAAATTTTCCCAATATCAGCCAAGACCGGCGAAGGTACGGCTAACTGGTATCACTGGCTCGGCAAGTCCGTCCGGAAGAACGCCCCACAACCGTAAAACGCACACTATTTCTCTTGCGATTGGTAGAGACCGTGTTGGCGAATATAGCCTGAAACAGCCGGATGGAGCATTTTAGAGACATCTCGGCCTTCGGCCAGCCTCTTTCGTATTTCCGTGCTGCTTATGTCCACAAGAGGTGTTTGGACGATGTTTCTATTGAGTGTATCGACGCGCCGGCGGCCCCAAATGGCTTCGAATTTGGTGAAGTTCGGAGGCTCACAACCCGCTCTGTACATCGTGGTCAAATTACAGACATCGATCAGCTCGATAATCATGTGCCAATACGCCAGGTCATCGACGCCATCGGCACCGACCAGCCAATAGATTGAAGCTTTACCTTCATATTCTTTCTGAAACTTCTGAACTGTTTCCAAAGTGTAGCTCGGTGCGGGCTTTTGTAATTCGAAATCACTCACCTCAAAACTCTTTTCGCCGGCGGTTGCAAGAGTAATCATTTCAAGCCGGTCGTCATCACTTGCCTCGGGTGGAAAACCTTTTAGCGGTGAGCGCTTGGCGACAATGAAAACGAGTTTCTCTGCGCCAATATGCTTTGCTGCATCAGCAGCAACTGTAGTATGACCGAGATGAATCGGATCGAAGGTGCCGCCGAACAAGACTATTCTTCTTTTCATCATTAAGAACTAACAGCTAAACTGTGCATTGTTTAAAGAAAGACCACAAAATAAATCGCAAAACATCAATCGACAAACAGGGTCAACAAACAACAGAACTCTTTAAGTTTCATCTTAGCTCTTGTCAATAAACAGTATAGTAGAAGATTTATGAGGTTGTGTAAAAGGTTGATGGCAAAAAGTTTTATAAAGTATTACTAAAGTTTTAGACGATAAAAAATATATAAAATGTTTTTAAAGTTTTTTCTGTAATTGTTCGGCAAAGTTTCTTAATGTGAATCAGTATCGTGACGTTAACAAGGAAACATAAAAGGAGTTTAGTCAGCTAAAAAGGAGATGACAAAATAATGGCAAAGAAGAAAGCAAAGAAGAAAGTAGCAAAGAAGAAAGCAACAAAGAAGAAAGCAACAAAGAAGAAAGCGACAAAGAAGAAAGCGACAAAGAAGAAGGCCACGAAAAAAGCGACAAAGAAAAAGGCCAAGAAGAAAAAGGCCAAGAAGAAAAAATAGCGCAGGAATTTAGTCAAAAGCCCGCCTCTTGTCGCAACTGTTGGCGGGCTGCCGGCAGACGCCGGTTAGTTGACAAATGGAAGGTTCTGTCATTAAGGTAGAACCTTCCATTCTTTTTGTATGTAGAATGAGCATCCTACCCACTCGACACCTTCTTGCAAATCGCCGTCCAACTGCTTATACTGCCCACCTATGCTTAGGCACTCTAACAAAACCATGATCTACTACGGTCGGCTACAAAGCCCAAGGCCGGCGTTGTCGGCGGAAAACGTCCTCAACGTGCCTCAGCACGCCTCCGGGCCTTTTGGCGCCTGTCGCCTTGGCCTTGGGCTTTTCGCTCGACCTCGTGACGAACCTAGTTTTGTTAGAGTGCCTTAATCCAGACTTTTGGAATTCTTTAGGACGATTCGCAACAAGGACAGCAAGATGGACTATTTCAACTACAAAAACGGCAAACTCTTTGCTGAAAACGTAAGCGTTGACCAAATCGCCGAAAAGGTCGGCACGCCGGTTTTCATCTACAGCAAAGCGACCTTCATGGATCATTTACAGAAGATCAACGAGGCCTACAGCGGGCTCGATACCATGATCTGCTATTCTGTCAAGGCATGCGGCAACGTGAATATCCTCAGGTTCATGGCCGATGCAGGCAGCGGATTCGATGTCGTCAGCGGCGGAGAGTTGTATCGTGTTTTACATGCTGGCGGTGACGCATCACAAGTCGTCTACGCCGGGGTGGGTAAAACCGACACGGAAATAGTCGAAGCATTGGACGCCGGAATCGGCTATTTCAACATCGAATCGGAAGCGGAGATGGAGAACCTGATCCGATTGGCGAGACAGCGAGGCAAGCAGGCGAAAGTTGCACTGCGCGTCAATCCCGACGTCGATTACAAAACTCACGCCTTCACAACCACGGGCAGGAAAGAAACGAAATTCGGGGTCGACATCGAAAGAGCGATAAAGGTCTTCGCAGACTACGGCGAAAACCCGGCGGTGAATCTTTGCGCCCTTCACGTGCATCTGGGTTCAGGTGGCAAAAAGATTGATCCTTATGTCGAAGCCGTGGAAAAAATCCTGCCGCTGATAGATCGGCTCCGCGGCAAGGGCCACACAATCGAAGCCATCGACCTCGGCGGCGGCTACGGCGCCGACTATGAGTCTGATACGGCACCTTCAGCGGCCGAGTATGCGGCAGGGATTGTCCCGCTCTTGAAGAATAAGGACGTAAAACTCATCCTTGAGCCCGGCAAGAGCATCTGCGCCAATGCGGGCATAATGCTCACTCGCGTGCTCTATATCAAGCACGGAGGGAGCAAGAAATTCGTTATTGCCGATGCAGGAATGAACGATCTGATCCGGCCTTCGTTGTACGATGCGTTCCACTTCATTTGGCCTGCCAGGGTGGATGAGAAGTTCGCTGCCCATAAGCGCACCAAAGATTTGAAGCCGGAGGGGGCAGAAATCGTCGATGTGGTCGGTCCGATCTGCGAAGGCGCGGATTTCTTCGCAAAAGATAGGGCACTGCCGCCGACAAGACGCGGTGATTTGCTCGCTATTTTTACGGCAGGCGCTTACGGCTTCACCATGAGCAGCAATTACAATGCACGGCCCCGGGCCGCCGAAGTCCTCGTTGACGACGGGAAATTTTGCGTTATCAGCCGACGGGAGGTGTACGAAGACTTGATCTCGCTTGAAAGATGAACTTTTCCGCTGCCATTGTCTCCTACGGCGGACAAAGAACCTCGAGAATCAACCAAGATTCGAAGTGAGACCGCCGGGAACGAGTTGAGAGAGGACCAAAAGGCGGATTATGGTCCGGTAAGTCTTACCACAGCCAGGACAACTAACAGGCCAAGCACGAGCAATGCAGCCCTCACTATCCGCATGAGTGGCGTTTTCGGCTCCACGAACCGCCATACGAAGGCACAGGTCGTCGTGATTAGCGACAGGCGTAATGCGAAGAATACGATGCTTCTAAACATAGACCTAAGCTACCCTATTTTGACGTCCAAGTCAAGATAAAAATACCCCACCTTAACTGATGTGCTGGCCGGAAGATAGAAGAAGCGCTCCGGTGGGCGGGTCGCCAAGTTTCACGTCATTTTCTGTTTTTTTGGCCTTGTGCAGTTTGTTGCCTGGAAAAATAAAGGCAACAAAAAAAGTGCGGGCCTTGTGCATGGGCACTTTGCATGCCAAATATGCCGGCGGTGCGGCCGGATAGCCACTGTTTCAATATTGATAGGGGATTTTTGTCACGGATCTGTGTGAGGCTGCCCGAACGAAGGCTTTTCTACGGTAAATATGCCCCATGTATTTTTGGACACAAACATTAAAGTAATCAAAAAGGCGAGCCGAACAAGATACTTAGATGTTTCGTGACTTAATGTTTTTCTGTTACTTTAATAAGGAGAGTCGAAGATGCATTATTTGGAAGAAGTAAAGAAATGGCTTGGTGAGATCACTGAAGTTTTCATGCTCCTGATCGCCCTGGGGGTCATCGCTCACATTCTTTTCGGCGAGACCCTGCCCTTCTTTGGAAGTGTCGTTCCCAATCTCACCGCACTAATTGGGAACCTTGGTGACGATGGACTCGTAGGTTTGATCGCTTTGGGGATCATCATCTACATGTTCCAGAGGCGGAAAGTTCTTGTACATCAGCAGTAACTCGTCTGCCGGCTGAAGTGGCACACAGTAAAGCTCCCTGACTTTTCGGATCGTCGAGGAGCAACCTGCTGCAATTCTGTGTGACGGGTTCTGGGACAATGCCACGTTCAGCGACTGCAGGGTTGAGACACGGAGCGTATGCGTTACGCTCCGTTTTCTTTTCCCGTCCTCCCACATCTTTACGACCTTCGGTTCTTCCTCCGAACAAAGCCCTGAACCAACTCACGCACTTCTTGACGTGAACACCGCTTAGCGTACAATATATGCAGTGGCGCCCACCTGCTGCAAATGGTGGGGGTGTTGGAATTAATCATATTCTGCACGTGGAGTCGAGCCTATGGAACGGCGTTCATTTCTCAAACTTGCCGGTTGCACATACACATCCTCATTGCTGGGCAGCAATGTGTCGGTTGCCGGGCGTACGGGCGCCGGCAAGTCGGACGGCAGCGTTTTCCTCGATCGCGATTTGCTCTCAAACAGAAACCAAAACCGTTCGGCGGTTGCCTGCCGAAACGGAATCGTCTGCTCGAGCCAGCCTCTGGCAAGCATGGCGGGCGTCGACATCCTCAAGGCTGGCGGCAACGCGGTGGATGCGGCCATATGCGCCAATGCGATGTTGAGCCTGGTCGAGCCGATGATGTGCGGGCCCGGTGGCGATTTGTTTGCCATCGTCTGGAACGCCAAAGAGCAAAAACTGATGGGCCTCAACGCCAGCGGTCGAGCACCGTACGATTGGAGCATTGACAAGGCAAAGGCGCTGGGCCTCAAAGAAATCCCCATCTATGGCCCATTGTCCTGGAGCGTCCCCGGTTGCGTCAGCGGATGGGCCGCCCTGCAGGAGAAACTGGGGCGGTTTGATCTGGCAAAGACTCTTGGAGCCCCAATCTCCTGCGCTCGGGAAGGTTTTCCGGTTTCGCCGGTTATAGCTCGCTCGTGGTCCTTCAACACCACGCAAGACCCTGGTCTGGCCCGGACATTCATGCCTGAAGGCAAGCCTTTGCGTTTCGGGGATGTCTTTAGAAATGCAGGCTTGGCGCAGTTTTTCGAGATAATCGCTCGCGGCGGTGCCGAGGCATTCTACAAGGGCCAGATTGCAGAGAGAATCGTCAAGTTCTCCCAAGCGAACGGTGGTCAGCTCTCAATACGCGACTTTCGAGATCACACCGCCGACTGGGTCGATCCGGTCAGTGCCAACTATCGCGGATACGACGTCTGGGAGCTTGCGCCCAACGGCCAGGGAATTGCGGCCTTGCAGATATTAAACCTGCTGGAGCACTTCGACATCGGCTCAATGAAGCCCAATTCGCCACAGCATCTGCATCTTTTCATCGAAGCAAAGAAACTGGCCTTCGAAGACCGCGCGGTTTACTACGCCGACATGGATTTTGCCGAGGTCCCTGTGACCGAGCTGATCTCCAAAGAGTATGCCAGTCGGCGCGTCAGGTTGATCGATCCCAAGCGAGCCGCTCGAAGCGTCGCGCCTGGCAGGCTCAAGAATTCGTCGGAGACTGTTTATCTGACAACCGCCGACAAGGACGGCAACATGGTCTCGCTTATCCAGAGTATTTACTACCCCTGGGGTTCGGGTTTCGTGCCTGACGGGCTGGGATTCTGCCTCCAGAACCGCGGGCAACTGTTTTCGCTCAATCCCAATGATCTCAACAAACTGGAGCCTCACAAACGACCTTTCCATACAATCATACCGGCGTTTGTGACCAGGAACGACAAGCCCGTATTCTCATTCGGAGTTATGGGCGGTGATTTTCAACCGCAGGGACACGCGCAGGTGCTGATGAATATGATCGATTTCGCAATGTCGCCGCAACAGGCGGGCGAGCAGCCCAGGGTCCGTCATATTGAAAGCTCGACACCTACAGGCACTAAGATGGTCGGCGGCGGCACGGTAGTGTTCGAGCGACATATCGGCGAGTCGACCAAGCGTAAACTCGCGGAAATGGGCCACAAGACCAAGAAAGAGGTCGGCGTTTACGGAGGCTATCAGGGTATCTGGCGCCAGGACAATCCGCTGCGCTATTTCGGAGGCTCCGACCCGCGCAAGGACGGCTGCGCTATAGGGTACTGATTGCCGTTTGGAACACCCTCTAAGGTGGCCGAGTGTCTGTTGGATCTCAAGCATCGGCGGTTCTTGCTGGATGAGGATGTCACGAATCTGCTGGAACAAGCCGCCGATCTGGAACATTGGGATCAATAGCGATTTCAGTCTCAGAGTTTGCCAGGAGTATTGGCCTTTATCCCCGTTTGTTCCTGAACTGCCGTGGTCAATCTTGAGTCAATGCTTCGCGAGCCGCCGGACCGCTTGATATGCCCTCCCAATTCGCCCGTGGAGTTGAATGTGATCTCCCAGGTCCCGCTATCGGCGGTTATGCGAACGCCACAGGTATCGCTCGTTTTGACCAACTGGACCTGATCCATGGCTTCAAGCTGCCGGTCACCTACCTGAATAACGTGAAGGAATACGTCACTCTTGCGCGCGCTGCCCGGCGTGACATCGACGCGCCACTGTCCCATCAGGGCCAGACTTTCGCCCTTGAGACCATCGGAGACTATGTCCCAATTACGACCGGCGGCCCGGAATTCATTGCCGGGACCTCCTACCGAAGTGAGGGTCGCATCAGCAGGCAGCAACGTCCGGCAGAACAACCGGCCGTCGTCGTGATCGGCCCGGATGATCTTGCCTGAAACTTTCGGCGCATCTGCCGTGTGAATCAGCCAATCCTTGCGATATGAGGCGTCAGTCGCCTCCACGCGGTCGAAAATCACGAAGTGGTTCGGGATCAGAAAAAGAAGCTGGCGGGTTACAAGACGACACTTCTCGCCCAGACCGTCGCGGGCCCCGTGCTGATAACACCGAGTAGCATCGCCGGCGACGTAGACGTATTCGCCGTTAGTCTCGAAGGCTTTGACTACCGAACCGAGCTGCTTGTGCTGGCCGCCGTGATTGCCGAGAACCTTGCCGCCCCAGTAGCGTGCGGCCGGCTCGCCCGGCTGGTGGATAACCACGCAATTGTGCGCGACCGTCTGGGCGAAGTAGTTTGCCAGGTGCTGACCGTTCTCGAATTCGCGGTAGCGCGTGCCGGAGTCAAGGGCCAGAAAACCGCGATGGTAAATCACGAAATTCAGGGCGTCATAGTGGCGATGCTGGGTCAGGGTGCCGCCACAGGAGAAGAGGCAGTACGTATCGTCTTTTCCCGTGCCGGACCGCATGAATATCTGTCCCATGTTGTCAAAGTGCCGTGCACTGGGCAGGTTTTCCGGAAGGAACGGTTCGGGTGAGCTATCCGTCTTCGATAGCAGAAAAGGGTAAATGAACCAACTGCCGGAATAAGTTTGGCGCGGCAGGATTTGCTGGACGTGCCGGGCCAGAGCGGCGGCTTGAGGGGCTGCGTCGCTGTGCAAATGACGTATGTTAGCCATGTGGGTATAGAGCTGGCTCGTCGGCAATCTGTTGCTCGTATGCGGCGTGTCACCATACCCGAACTCCAGGGGCTCCGGATCGGCGGCGATCCTGTTCCAGATAATGTAGTTCGAAACAGACTTCTCTCAAGGCATTTCTTGGCAAGTTCCAGATATTGCTCGTCGCCCGTCATTCGAAAAACAAATGCGGCCCATGCCGCCTGAGGACCAAGCTCTCCGGGTTCGACCTCACTGCCCGACTCTGCCTTGAGTCTGTCGACGCGGCCCTTGATATACGAGTACCACTGGCGCTCGGCGCCCAGAGCGCGCTGGCGAACCGCAGGCCACGTATCGGCGTTGAAGAAGAGCCTCGGGTGGTCACTGCGTATCTTAGCGGTCCAGTCCGGGAGCTGCCGACCGTACACAGTCGACGAAATCGACAACAGCATCACTACCGCAGAAGTCCTCCAGTAACGTGGCCTCATAGCATATTCTCCTTTCACATATCGCTCGCTTTCGAGCACGGATCCGGCGCTTCTATCTCAAAAGAGTGAGCCTGATGGAACGAACATCCATAACCTGGTCGCCCGGAACGTTCAGCGCCCGCAAAACCAGCTCACCACGGCCCTTTTCTAATCGGAACCTACCCAACCGAAGCGGTCGGAAATCTTTGACAAACGACTCGCTGCCCCGGTCATAGCGGTCGAATTGGGCGCCCACCAACGGCGGATCGTGCGCCTCGGTCACACTGCCTTGGATCCGGTTCTTGTCGAAGCTCAGCTCGAAAGTCGAGCCAATATCCTTCACCGGACACGTGTAGTACAACACCGTGTCAAAATCACCTGTATTCGCCACCTCGACGTCCCATGTGATCCTGTCATCGGCGCTGATCCAATTCGTAAAGTATGAGCAATTGGGCGCTTTGGCGCTTCGGCGAACATTTCCATGAGGAACGCCGTCACGTGCAGGCAGGAATGTTGTCGGGAACTCGACGTAGCCGACAGGAAATGGACGGTCGTCCTTCGGCGACTCCGACAGCACTTCATCTTTCCATCGCGCGACCGCTTCGCTCAACCTTGCAGCGACCTGCGGTCTGTCCTTCGAAAAGTCATGGTTCTGTCCCGGATCGGTCTTCATGTCGAACAGCTTGCCCGTGTAATCAAGCCGATATCGCTGAGTACGAACGCTGACCTTGCCGCTCTGATGGGAAAAGATCATTCGATCGGTCCAGCTTTCGCCGTCTGTCAAGAGAAGCGTCTTGATGCTGACCCCATCCAACGGTTTGCCGCCAACGACCCGAATCTGCGCCAGGTCGGCCAGGGTCGGAAGAAGGTCGATCGCACCGGCGATTTGCGGTATCTTCTTGCCCGGCTTTATACGTGCGGGCCATCGAACCACGCAGGGAACGCGAAGGCCGCCTTCATCGGTCGAGCCTTTGCGCCCTTTCATACCGTCATTCCACCGCCAGCTATTCGGTCCGTTGTCGCTGAAATAGATGACGATGGTATTCTCGGCAAGTTTCAAGTCATTGAGCTTCTGCAGAACGCGCCCCACGTTCCAATCGATATTCTCGCACATCGCCAGGGCGCAGCGCGTTTTCTCAAGCTCTTCCTTCTCCGGGTCTCGGTTCCGCATTCTCAGCGGACTTGCCTTTAGTCTGTCGAAGAAACGATCGGGCACCTGCATCGGTGAATGCGGCGTATTGTAAGGCAGATAGCAGAAGAAGGGTTTATTCTTGTTTCGCTCGATGAATTCAAGGGCATGATCCGTCAGATCATCGATGATATACCCTTTGCCTCTGACTATTTTGCCGTTATGTTCGAGGATCGGATCGAAGTAGTTGCCCCAGTGACCTGAGCAGAAGCCATAGAATTCATCGAATCCGCGACCGTTCGGATGGTAGGGGTACTGCGTCCCGTTGTGCCATTTTCCAAACGCCCCCGTCGCATACCCTGCGGTCTTGAAGGTGTCGCCGATCGTCTTCTCGTCAACGTTCAATCGCTCGGCTCCGGTCGTCACACCGTGCACGCCGCCGCGAGGATGGTATCGCCCCGTCAGAAACTCGGCCCTGGTCGGCGCACAAACGGCGCATACAAAGAACCGATCGAACATAGCTCCGTCCCGGGCCAAAGAATCGATATTGGGCGTATCCAAATTGACGTTCCCGTGGAGGCTCAGGTCGCCCCAACCCTGGTCGTCGGCCAGGATGACCACAATGTTCGGCCGTTCGTTTGCCCCCTGAGCCCACCCACGAACGGGAACCACCGCTGCAAGCGCGCCGGCGAATGAGGCTCTCAGGAAATCCCGGCGAGTCAACTGCGAACGCTTCATTGTCATTTCTCCTCATAAATATTCCGTTAGTTTTCGACATTCATCATAAGCTCTGGGCCAATATCATTCAACAGCTTTTTCGGGCATGCCATCTGTCCACACCCCTGCATCATGTGCATGGTCACAGCCGGAGTTTGACAGCGTTGTCTCAATCGGCTAAATTTTGTCAGGCAAGTTTGTCTTGAAACGGATCTGCATGAAGACAGAGATATGCATAATTGGAGCCGGGCCGGCGGGCCTGATGGCCGCTATTTCAGCCGCCGCGGCGGGCGCTCGCGCTACGGTGGTCGAGGCCAACACAAGTCCCGGCCGCAAGTTGCTTCTAACAGGGGCGGGACGATGCAACCTTACTCACCAGGACGCACCACAGGAGTTCGTCCGCGCCTTTGGGGTCGGCGGCAAGTTCCTCAGTTACTGCGTGTTTCGGTTTTCGCCGCAGGATGTGCAGGATTTCTTCGCTCGGCTGGGGCTGAGGACGAAGACCGAAAAAGACGGCTGCGTGTTCTCCGCTTTTGGCCGTGCAAGTGACGTCAAGGAGGCTCTCGTGGGCTGCGCGAAAACACTCGGCGCGACACTGTCATATGGCAGGCAGGTCGGCGGCGTCGGCAAAGAAGCCGGATCGTTTGTCGTCCGCACGCCGCAAGAGCAAATATCGGCCGATAGGCTGATTGTTGCCACTGGCGGGATGTCATGGCCCCGGACCGGGTGCACGGGCGACGGCTACCGCTTCGCTCGACACTTAGGGCACACCGTCACCCCAACCAAAGCGTCTCTGGTGCCGCTCGTGACCGGTGAAGTCTGGCCCGGACGACTCGCCGGGACCGCCCTCGAGAACGTCAGAGTCTCAGCACGCCTCGGCAACAGGAAGGTAATCACGGTCGGAGCGATGATCTTTACCGATGACGGCATCGGCGGACCGGCGGTCCTGGATATGAGCCGACATTTGACCGAGCATCTGCCCGGTAAGACCCCCATCGGCCTCACGCTTGATCTTGCGCCGCACATCGAGCAAGCACAACTCGAATGGCAGATGACCGAGCATATCGCAGCGAATCCCAGGAAGAAAGTAGCCAACGTATTGGCGGAATTCGTGCCGAAGCGACTTTCGGTTCTTCTGTGCAGGCAGGCGAGCTGTGATGATAGGCTGCCGGCCGGCCAACTCAAGAAGGATGTGCGAAGAAAGCTGCTCCGGACGATCAAGGCGCTGCCACTTTCGATCTTGCGCACCAAGCCGATCGCGGAGGCAACGGTGACGCGCGGCGGCGTCAACATCAACGAGGTTGAGCCTAAGACGATGGAATCGAAGATATGTCCGGGGCTGTTCTTTGCCGGCGAAGTACTCAACGTCGATGGCCCCTGCGGCGGCTACAACCTCCAGGCCTGCTGGTCCACCGGCGCCCTGGCCGGCTCATCCGCCGCCCGAAGCAGATGATAGTTTCTCGACACCACGTTAATCGCCTCAAGGGCAGTCAACGCAAATCAACAAGTCGGGTTTTGCCCTGTGAGTCCGGACCTGGTTGGAGATCATCGCCGGCGGATGCTCACAGGATTCTCCATCGGCCTACCGTTTGCGATAATATTCCATGGCTTCGGGGACCAGGTCTTTGAGATTTTGGATTCTGGTCTCGTCGGCGGGGTGAGTACTGAGAAACTCCGGCGGCTGGGCGCCCTTCTTTTGCGCTGCCATTCTCTCCCAGAAGACCGGGGCCTCTTCGGGATTGTACCCGGCCATGGCCATGAATACGAGCCCGAGATGGTCGGCCTCGTTCTCGTGGACCCTGCTGTATCGAAGCAGCACGCCGACTTGTGTGCCGACCCCATAAGACTGCAGGAAAAGATTCTTCGTCTGATCGGGGTAATCTTCGAGCGCCGTCGATAAAGCTATACCACCCATCTGTACGAGAAGGCCCTGGCTCATTCTTTCGGCGCCGTGCTTGGCGAAGGCGTGTGCAATTTCATGGCCCATCACCACAGCCAGGCCGGCCTCGCCCTGTGCGATCTGCAGGATCCCCGTATAGACGACAACCTTTCCGCCGGGCATGCACCAGGCGTTGACGTTGGGGTCCTCGACCAGATTGAATTCCCATTCGTAACCTGCCAATCGATCCTCAATGCCGTTCGCGGCGCAATACTCCTCAACGGCTTTCTGGATCTTGCCGCCGACGCGTTTGACCATTTGCGTTTGTTCGGCATTTGTACTGAGCTTGTGCTGAGTGAGAAATTCGCCGTAGGATTTGAAGCTCATCGAATTCATCGTCGAGCCGGGGACAAAATTGAACTGTTTCCTGCCGCTGATCGCAACCTCCGAGCAGCCGGCCGACAATAACGCAAGAGCACACAGAATCAACAGCTTTGATTTCAGAACACGTTTCATAGTACTTACTCCTTTGGCAATAACGTACAGTCGCGATTCTTCCGGGAACCTAACCCCCATACTTAAACAGACAGTATCGCTCTAATACAAGTCTTTTTTTCAGCGTCTCATCACTTTTCGTTGATTTCAGTTTTGATTTTGTTGAGAAGGTTGATCGCTTCGATGGGGGTCAGGTTGTTCACGTCTGTAGAGGTGAGTTTATCGAGGATGGATTTGTGTTTTTGCACGAAGAGGCTGTCCTTGTCCGGCTCTTTTGTTTTGTGGCGGGCCAGATGTTCGCCGGTGGCTTCTTTCTGGAACGTGCTTTCGAGCTCTTCCAGGATTTCTTTTGACCTGTCCAGGATCGTCCCGGGGACGCCGGCTAGTTTTGCCACGTGGATGCCGTAGCTTTTGTCGGTTCCGCCGGGCAGGATCTTGTGCAGGAAGACGACCTCGTCCATCCATTCGCGGACGGCGACGTTGCAGTTTTTCACGTTCTTGAAAAGCTCGGCCAATTCGGTCAGCTCATGATAGTGTGTGGCGAAAAACGTCCGGCACTTCAATTTGTTCGCGATGTGCTCGGTGATCGCCCAGGCCAAAGACAGGCCGTCATAAGTGCTCGTTCCTCGGCCCACCTCGTCGAGAATGACCAGTGACTTGTAGGTGGCGTTGTTGATGATGTTTGCCGTCTCAGTCATTTCGACCATGAAGGTCGATTGGCCCCGGACCAATTCGTCCGAAGCCCCTACGCGGGTGAAGATTCTGTCGACCAGACCTATCTCGGCCTCTCTTGCGGGGATGAATGAACCACTCTGGGCCATCAGGACCAGAAGGGCGACCTGGCGGATGTAGGTGCTCTTGCCGCTCATGTTGGGCCCGGTAATGACAAGGATGTCACCTGTTTTGTTACCCAGCTCGACGTCGTTCGGCACAAACTCGGCGCCGAGCGATTCAGCGAGAACCGGATGTTTGCCTTCGTGAATGATTAGCTCGCCGCCGTCGCTGATCTTGGGGCGGATGTAGTTTCGCCGCTTGGCTAAGTGAGCAAGGGCCGCCAGGCAGTCGCATTGAGCAACGGTCTCGGCCAGGGCCTGGAGCCGGCTGATGTACTGAGCCGCCTGCCGGCGGAGCTGATCGAAGAGCTGCTGCTCCAATTCGAGCGCCTTTTCCTCGGCACTGAGGGCCTGGGTCTCGTATTCCTTGAGTTCATCGGTGATGTAACGCTCGGCGTTTTTGATCGTCTGCTTGCGAACATAGTCGGCGGGGACCTTATCCGCGGCGGAGTGATTTATTTCGATATAGTAGCCGAAGACCTTGTTGTAGCCGATCTTCAGATTTGTTATGCCCGTTCGCTCGGACTGTTCTTTCTGGTAGTTCCGCAGCCAGCTTTGGCCGTCTTTGGAGATCGACCGCAGCTTGTCGAGTTTCTCGGAGAAGCCCGCCTTTATCACGCCGCCATCTCGAAGATGTGTGGGAGCCTCCGGCTTGATCGCCGCTTCGAGCAGGTCGGCCAGTTCATCCATACTGTCGCATCGGCCGGCTAATTGAACGAGCAGTTCGGCGCCGAAACCTTCCAGGATTTCTCGCAGCAAAGGTATTTGTCTCAGCGTTGCAGCCAGAGCGACCAGGTCCCTCGGCGATGCGCGAAGAGTGCTGATGCGAGCGGCGATTCGCTCGGTGTCGAATATGTTCGAGAGCAGCTTGCGAATGCCGGTTAGTTTTTCATCGGCGTCCTTGATCTCTTCGACAGCGTCCTGCCGCATCTCGATGGCGCCAAGATCGCAGAGCGGCATGCACAGCCAGTTGCGAAACTTGCGGGCGCCCATGCCGGTCATGGTTTCATCGATACAGTCCAACAGCGAGCCTTTTCTGCTCTCGGCGCGAATGGTCCGCAATATCTCCAGACTCCGCAAAGACGTCGGGTCAATCTGCAGGAAGCTCTGGCGATTGATCTTCTTCAGACTCTGGATGTGCCCGAGTGTGGTTTTCTGCGTTTCGGTGAGGTATTCGATGATCGCGCCGGCAGGTGGGATAAGGCCGTCGTCGTTGTCGCCTATGCCGAAGCCTTCGAGGGTGGCCGTGCCGAAATGCTTGAGCAGACGCTGCTTTGCCTGATAGGGATCGAAATACCAGCCGGGACGCTCGGTCACTATGGCGTTGGTCAGTTGCGTAATATCCCTCGTGAGCTTTTTCGTCTCGGCTTCGAACAATTCGCCGCGCCTGTCGGCAATCAGGCACTCAGCGGGCGAGAGTCTCAGCAGCTCGTCGAGCAGTTTTGCCTCAGGCAGTTCCTGGACGTAGAAATGACCGGTGGAAATATCGACCCAGCTAATAACCGCCTGGCTTTTTGTCCCCAAACTGACGGCACAGAGAAAGTTGTCCTCTTTGGCATTGAGCAGCATGTCGTCGGTGAGCGTGCCGGGGGTGACAATGCGCACCACGTCGCGTTTGACGACGCCCTTTGCGGTCTTGGGGTCCTCGACTTGCTCGCAAACCGCGACGCGGTAGCCGGCCTGGAGCATCTTCTTGATGTAGCCGTCAACAGCGTGGTACGGCACGCCGGCCAATGGGATCGGATTAGCACCCTTGCTCCGGCTGGTCAAAGTCAGGCCCATCACCTTCGAGCAGATCTTGGCATCTTCGTAAAACGTCTCGTAAAAATCACCCATCCGAAAGAACAGGATGCAGTCCGGATGCATCTGCTTGAACTTATGAAACTGCTTCATCGCAGGCGTTAGTTTTTCGTTGGCCGGGGTCATGGGTGAAGATTATACACAGACCGGCTCATTTGGCAAGTTCAGAAGCGCTACGGTTTGATCTATTGCTTTACACAACTCAGTGCTTGGACCGGCAAGAAATCCCCTATATGATCATTGGCGGCCAAGCTGTCCTCTTGTACGGCAGGCCGAGATTGACGCGGGACATCGGCAAAGTTCAACGGCCTGCTGAGAGGGCATTGCGAGCAGGCATAGGCTGATTACACTTGGCCATCCAACAAATCCATTGTTATTGAAACTGCCTGCCGTTTGAATTCAGTGTTTGTCAGTTGTGTGAGCAGGTTCTCCTGGCGATCGGTGAAACAAACCGGTTGCTGTAAATTGAAATCAATCGTGCCGGAGGTTTGGCGGATTGTCTCTGTCAGGTGCTTGATCCCCGTGCCCTCCTTGGCGCTAATCCGCACGGGCTCAGACAGGAATTTGGGGAGTCGGCCGGCATCGAACCGCCCCGGCAGGTCGGATTTGTTCAGGACCGTTATGACCTGTTTATCGCAGATTCTCTCGATAAGCTCACCGTCAAGCTCTTCTGCGGGCCCGCTGCCGTCCAAAACGAGCAGCACGAGGTCGACGCGATCCAGGATTTCGGTGGTTTTTTCCCGGGCGGCTTGCTCAACTGTTCGCTGAGGCTCAGACGGTTGTTCATCCAGCCCCGCGGTGTCAATCAGAGTCACTGACAGAGGAGCAATCTGGCAGGTGGCTTCGACCCAGTCTCTGGTTGTGCCTTTGATGTCGGTAACGATTGCTTTTTGCCGGCCCGCCAGAAAATTGAGCAGCGTGCTCTTGCCGCTGTTCGGCGGGCCTGTCAGAACGGCGGTTAGGCCGTACATGATGAGCCTGGCGGCCTGAGACTGTCGCAGTATCCGGACCGCCTCGGCTTTGATTTGATCGAGAGAAACCTCTTCGATGCCGTCGAGCCAAGTCTGGGCCTTCTCGCTCAAGCCGGCGCCGATCTGGTTTGCGATTATCTTGGTGCCCTCAATGGTTTTGGCTTTTGTCTGCGCTAACTTGGCTTCGATCGCGATTGTGTTGAAAAGCTCTTGTGCGGCAAGGGTCTTGGCCAGAAGCTGTTCTGCTGTGACCAGGCTCGCTCCGTGTTTGCCGAGCAGTTGCATTATCACTTCAACGATGAGCGGATTGCCGTGACAATGTATCGCGAATGTGTCCGGCCCTTCACAGCCAAGTGTGACCTGGTCGATGACCTCGACATCATCGCGAATCGTACCGAGCAGAATGTCACCCGGCTTGAACTGCACGGGTCTTGTTCCTGCCGGCTCGAATATCTTTCTTAGGACATCCTGGGCACAATCACCGAATATCTCAATGGTCGATATCGCACCGGTGCCCTTGCCGGTCATTAATGCAGCGTGAGTATTCATAAGCTACAGAGTAAACATGCAGGCGCGCCTCTATACTGTCTTTTCTGCGAGATGTTTCTTGTAGGCCAGGACGATACCTTTGACAACCAGGCTGGGAACGTAAGAATCTATGAAATTGCAGTCGTCCTTGATGGCCCTCGCGGCTGAGCCGGTGATAACCGTCCGGGGCCATTTGCCGATCTTCTCGGCGTATCGCCGGATAACCTCCTCGAGTGTTCCCACGGCGGAATAATACAATCCGCAGTTTATGGCCTCGGCGGTATTCTTGCCGTATGGTGCTTTAGGTTTGGTGATCTCTGCCTTCGGCAGTTGGGCGGTGTTTTCTTTCAAACTCTTTGCGCTGATCTCGAAACCCGGGCAAATAACGCCGCCAAGAAAAACGCCGTTCTCGTCAACCAGATCTATCGTGACGGCGGTGCCGAAATCGGCGACGACCACCGCGTCCTCGGTCACAGCCCAGGCCGCCGCGGCCGAGACCACCCTGTCGGTGCCGACCTTCTCAGGCTCATCCACCCCCAGAGTCATGGGCAGCGGAATATCCTGGCCAATAACGTGAATCTCTTCGTCGAGTTCATCGGCGGCTATCTGCCGGACGAGTCCGGTCCAGAGTGGTTTTACACTGCTGACAACGATTACGCCGTCGCGTTTTCCCTCCGTCGAGCCTTCGACAATCGGTATTTCCTGCCAGGCGGATCTCAGACGGTTCGTCAGTTTGGCCCGCGATCGACCGGGGATCGATTCGATGGGCCTCTCCTGGTCTTGCACAAAAAGCCCAATATGAATATTTGTATTTCCAATGTCTACTGCGATAACATTCATAATACGTCGCTCATGGTTCGTGAATTTGCTGCACCTGTTTTACTTAACTTCCGTGCCGAAGTCAACATGAAAACAGCTTTGGACTGCACGTGGCGGGGGCAAGAACGACAATTGCCAGTCCGCTTCGCTTCTTGAATTCGAGCAAAAGATACCCCCAACGCATGACTCGACCGCTTTTGAGGTTGACTTGCGCGCAAATCCCGCTAAAATGCGCTCCTCGCGTCTCGGATGAGAGGTATTCTTGATGAACGTAAAAGCCAGACAAGGAGAAAACAAGTGGCTTACAACTGTGTTGTGCTGATAAAGCAAGTGCCTGACACCAAACGCATTACGGGCGACGTAATGAACGACGACGGGACTGTCAAGCGTTCGGCCCTGCCGGCTATTTTCAACCCGGAAGACCTCAACGCTCTCGAATTGGCGCTGCAAATCAAAGAGAAGTTCGGGGGGCATATCACCGTTATCACAATGGGGCTGCCGGCCGCAAGTGCGGTTCTTCGCGATTCGCTGTTCCGCGGAGCAGACGAAGCGATCCTGCTGACCGACCGCAGATGTGCCGCAAGCGACACGCTGGCGACCAGCTACATCCTGAGTTGTGCAGTGAAAAGAATCGACTATGACATCGTCCTGTGCGGCAGACAGGCGATTGACGGCGACACCGCCCAGGTTGGCCCGCAGTTAGCCGAGAAACTGGGCGTTACTCAGATCACCTACGTCGAAGAGCTTACAGATCTCGACGGCAAGACCATCACGGCCCGCCGGAATATTGGCAACGGCTGGCAGCAGGTCAAGGCCACCCTGCCGGTCCTGCTGACAGTGGTCGGCGAGGCGAACGAGCCAAGAGTCGCCGCGGCAAAGAAGATGATGAAGTACAAGAACGCCTGCACGCCCTTCGAGGTCCAGCAGAGGATCAAGGCCGAGAATTCGGACGCCGTTGAGGCCGAGATCAAAGAATTGGTCGCCAACAGGTGCAGCAAGTTGGAGGAGTCGGGCTCGCTCATCAAACAATTGGATCTCGATGACGTCGAGGCCGATCTGAACTGGTGTGGCCAAAGCGGCTCGCCGACAAAGGTCCATCGGATCCAGAGCGTCGTCCTAGCGGCCAAGGGAAGCAAACAGATCGAGCCGAGCAAAGAGGCAATCTCAGATATGATACACGAACTGATCGACGACAAAATAATAGCGTAGGTAGAAAGCAAGAAAGGAAGAAGAGTGGATTGCTTCTACCACGATATATGCAATACGAGATACGAGATACGAGCCAATGATAGATGTGAATAGAGAAGGTGAAGTTTGGGTTTTTGCCGAGCAGCATAACGGACAATTGGAAGATACGTCGATCGAACTGATGAGCAAGGCCCGGCATTTGGCGGACACGCTTGGCGTGAAGCTGGCTGCGGTCGTCCTCGGCGACGGTGTCAAGGACCTTGCGACGAGGCTCGCGCATTGCGGAGCCGATAAGGTTTACGTGGCGGAACATCCGCTATTGGAGGCTTACCAGACAAATAGCTATGCGAAAGTGATGTACGATTTGATTCATAAGCACGAGCCTCAGATTGTGCTCTACGGTGCGACGATCGCCGGGCGGGATTTGGCGCCTCGGATCGCCAGCGCTTCAAAGTCGGGTCTCACCGCCGACTGCACGGACCTGCAGATAGGCGACCATACGACCGTCAAGGACAAGAAGGTTCACAAGAATCTATTGTTCCAGATAAGACCCGCCTTTGGCGGAAATATCGTCGCGACCATCATCAATCACGACCGCTGGCCTCAGATGGCGACCGTTCGCGAAGGCGTGATGATGATGCCAGAGCCGGACGGATCGCGCAAAGGCGAGATCATCGAAGAGAAGGTGCAGCTCGCTCAGCATGATTTGCCTTTGGAAATCCTCCAAGAGCACAAACGCGCCAAGAAGGTGGACCTCAAGGCGGCTCGGATAATCGTCGCCGGCGGAGCGGGTGTGGGCAGCAAGGACAATTTCAGGCTCGTCTGGGACCTGGCGAACTGCCTGGGCGGCGCTCCGGCAGCGACCAGGGCGGCGGTCGACCTGGGCTTTATCGACCACGACCATCAGGTAGGCCAGACCGGGACTACGGTTCGCCCCAGCCTGTACATCGCAGTCGGGGTCAGCGGCGCGATCCAGCATCAGGCGGGAATGTCACAGAGCCAGAAAATCGTCGCGATCAACAACGACCCCGATGCGCCGATCTTCAGCTTTGCCCACTACAAAATACTCGGCGACCTCAACGAAGTCGTGCCGATGATGATTAAGTCAATTAGGGAAAAGAGCTAAGAATCGAGAATCTAGCATGGCTAATTTTTACAAAGATAACGACGACATACGGTTTTTATTCAGGCACACGGACGTAGCCGGTTCGGCGAATGTTTGCGAGGAGGGCTTTAAGTTCGCCGGCGAATTCGACTACGCTCCCGCTGACGCCGACGAGGCGATACAGAATTATGACATGGTGCTGGACTCGCTGGGCCAACTGAGTGCGGAGTTCATCGCGCCGCGCGCCGAGGATGTTGACCGCCAGGGCAATGTGCTCAACGAAGACGGAACGGTGACCCGCGCGAAGGGGATCGCTGAAACGTTGGAGAAACTGGCCCAGGCCGAGGTCATGGGTTTCACGCTGCCGTATCGGTTCGGCGGCCTGAATTTTCCGAACATCATCTATTCGATGGCCATCGAGATGGTCTCGCGGGCGGACGTAGGGCTGATGAACATCTTCGGCCTGCAGGGAATCGCCGAGACGATCAACGCGTTTGCATCCGAAGAAATCAAGCAGAAATACCTGCACGACTTTTCCGCAGGCAAGGTCACCGGGGCAATGGTCCTCACCGAGCCTGATGCAGGCTCCGATCTGCAAGCGATCAAACTCCGCGCATTCCAGGACGACGACGGCAACTGGCTCCTGCACGGCGTAAAACGCTTCATCACCAACGGATGCGGCGAAGTTCTCCTGGTCCTGGCGCGAAGCGAGCCGGACCGAAGTGGCGGACTGGGTCTGAGCCTTTTCGTCTGCGAGGCGGGTCCGACAGTGCATATTCGCCGGCTGGAAGATAAACTGGGCATCCACGGCTCGCCGACCTGCGAGATATTTTTCGACAATACGCCGTGCGAAATAATCGGCGAACGCCAGCGAGGGCTCGTGACATACGTGATGAGCCTGATGAACGGCGCCCGCATCGGCATTGCGGGTCAGTCGATGGGTGTGGCCGAGGCGGCTTACCGCGTCGCCCGCGATTACGCCTCGACCAGAAAACAGTTCCGCGTAGCAATCGAGAAACTGCCCGCGGTACGTGACATGCTCATTGACATGAAGACTGTCATAGAAGCTGGCCGGGCGCTTTTGTATGAGACCTCGCGAATCGTAGATATGGAAATCGGCTACGCAAAACAACTCGAAACGAATCCGCCCGAAGATAAGGCCGAAGCCAAACAGCTCAAGAACGAATCGCGAAGGTACAAGAGATACGCAGGAATAATGACGCCGATGAGCAAGTATTATTGCTCGGAGATGTGCAACACGGTCACTTACGATTCGATGCAGGTGCTCGGCGGCAGCGGGTACATGCGGGACTACGCCTGCGAACGCTACATGCGAGACGCCAGGATTACCACCATTTACGAAGGGACAAGCCAGTTGCAGGTCGTCGCGGCGGTTCGCGGCGTTTGCAGCGGGACAGCCGAGAAGTTAATGGCCAAGCTTGCAGGCCAGCAGTTCGACCCCGAGATCAGCGATTTGCTGGAGACGCTCGCCAAAGGAAGAGAACTTCTGACCGAATCGGTCATCTATGTAAAGGGACAGGGCAACGAATACATGGATCTTTACGGCAGAGCGGTGGTAGATATCGCCATCGACTTGATTATCGGCTATCTATTTTGCGGGCAAGCCAGCACGAAAGTGGATATGCAAGTCCCCGTGGCCGAGAACGGATCGAGCGATAACGGCAAGACTATCTCAATGAAGCAACGCAAGGCGATCATCGCCCGAAGATACGTCACCAAGAACGCGCCGAAGATCACGGCCTTGGCCGAGCTGATCCGCACAGGCGACAAGTCCACGTTCACGGACTATGAAGCCCTGGTCGGACCGGTGCAGGAACTGGGATAAAATCACTGTAAATTAAGGATTGTCGATCATATAATGAAACCCTGGCAAGAACGCCGGGGTTTTTTGTTATGCCGATTGGATTAAGAAATTGGAGGATATTGGGAACCAATAGGATTCTATGCTCAAAGCAGTTATATTCGATTTTGACGGGGTCATTACCGATTCGGAGGTTTTGCACCTTCGCGCTTTCAACAAGTCGTTGGCGCAATTCGGCGTCGGACTTACAACTAAGGACTACTACCAGAACTATCTGGGCTTCAGTGATTTCGACTGCTACAAGATGCTCATCACACAGGGACTGCTCAAGATCGACGAGCAACAAATCGGCGATATCATCAGGCAAAAGAGCGTGATTTTCGAGGAGCTGGCCAAAACCGAGGGCCGGACAATCGAAGGCGCGTATGAATTCCTGAAGCTGCTCGAACGAAACAACATCCCGATGGCAATTTGTTCGGGCTCGCTCCTGGTGGAGATCGAATTGATGCTCGATGAGGCACACCTGCGACATTTCTTCAAAGCGATAGTCTCCGCAGAGCAGGTCAAGAAGGGAAAACCCCACCCGGAAGGATTCCTGTTGGCCCTGCGAAAACTAAACAACGACGACCCTCAGCCTCCGGTTGCCGCCAACCAGTGCATCGTAATAGAGGACTCCCACTGGGGCCTGCAAGCCGGCAAGGCCGCTGGAATGCACACCATCGCCGTGACAAACTCCTACGACGCCGAGCAGTTGACCATGGCGGATAAGGTCGTCGCCCGCCTGACCGACTTGAGCATGGACGATTTGCATCAGCTTTGTGCCTAAGTTGCGAATAGGCAATCCAGTTGCCCGGCCTGCCGGACTGATGTGATTGTTTCGTCCATAAGTCAGATCTCTCGGCTACGCTCGATATGGCAAAGAGGGTGTTTCGACCGGAAGGACGCCCAGCCGCAGAATGAATGAACGAGCCGTACCAGAGTGACCGGCCAGGCAAGAACCGCATTTCGTCACGGCTTGGAGCTTTGGAATTCTTGATTTTGCCTAGATCAGCGCTCTAAGCCAGCTCCAGGGTGGGATTCGCACGAGGATTAGAATCGGCTGGAGGCAGAAGCCGATCAGAGCGGAGACCCACATCTCTTTGTACTTTCGCTCGGCGCCTTCTTCGCGGAACTTGCGCCAGGCGGGGACAAAGAGCAGAAAGGGAATTGCGAAATACAGGCCGCAGAGAAAGGTGGCAATGCGCCATTCCCAATTGAGCGGCTCGGCTGCGATTGCGCGGGCCTCCTCATCGCGGGCCTCCTTGCGTAGCTGCAACTGTTCGTCGATATCCTTCAGATGGTCGGGGGGCAGTTCTCGCCCCGCCAACTCGACCCTGGCGAACTCGAGGGCTTCCGGAAGGTGCGTAGCGGTTCTTGTATACTCGATCAACTCTAAATCCGACAGGCCCTGTATATACAGTTCCACTTGCCTTTCCATACTCTGTTTCCTCTGGAAGACAAACCGTATGGGCAACGCTTATGGCCAGATCAAAGGCGCCAGCCCCACACATATTGAGGAAATTATAACCGAAATTACCCGAAAAAGCAAGAAGAATATTTGCATCCCGCCAGGCACATCTCATCTGAATTCCGACAAGAACGTGGGTTTTGGCCTGTGAAAAAGGGTGTCAGACAGAGCCTATCCGGCGTTCGGCGTGATCCGCCAGCTACTCGTTTGTCTGCATCGCACCGGGGGCGACGACTTCGAATTCGAGTTTACCCGTAGTTACGTTGTACTCAATCTCATCGACGAGGACACCGTTGCAAAGGCAGGGTCTGGACGCATCGCCTGTAATCTTCATGATCGAGGTCTTGTGGTCGTAGAACAATTTACTGCCAAGAAAAATGCTGTTTTTGGTATCATCGTCAAAGGCAATTCCTCCTGTCGCGGTCAGAGTTGACAGTTCGGTCTGACCGTCGGCCGTCTCGGCAAGGAAAGCCTCAACATGTGGAGCACTTGCTATAGTCGTAGCATCTAAATCATACTCGCCATCGACAACAGGGACGTACTGGAGCCACAACACACCGCTGCCGCCGGCATCGGCGACAATACGGTTCTCGCCGATGAAGTATTTCAGAGTGTCAAAATTCTGTATGAGCACATAGCATGGTTCGCTCAGACTCAAGGCGTTGGGCTCGGGCTCAGTGACGCTGACTCTGGAGTTGTCCATCCGTATTTCCGCAGGGGGCCCGGCAGCCACGAACAGGCCGCGGACAGGATCGTAGTCAACCCGGCTGCATTTCAACTCGACGCCGCCGAGCAATTCTACAGCGTTGGCATCCGAGACGTATCCGGCTTGATTGGGATCGGGCCTCGCCGTCTTGGTTGTTGCGAGCCGGACCACGCCGCCGGTTGCGGTCAGCCGTTCAATCCTGGCGGTCGGCTTGGACGAGCGATCATTCGTATCTTCGGGCAAATCGACTGTTATCAGCTCCGACGAGAGCAAGTATTGCGTCACGCCGTTCGGATCCTCTCGGATCGTCGTACACCGGCAATCGTCTTCGAAAATGATCTGATTCGTGGCTCCCGAGAATCTCGCCTGTTTCTGCGCGGTTACCGTGACAGGGATCGGCTCGTTTGGAATCTTGGGGACGTTTGCGTCCTGCACGGCATCTGTGTCGTTCGCGTCCTGCATGTAAAACGTGAGCTTGGCCGGGCCGCCGGCGAGAACATCGGGTCGTTCGGATTTGTCCGCCGGCAGATTTACGGTTATCTCCGGCGACAAAAACGTCACGTTTCTTTGCTCGGTCAAACCGTCCTGAGGCATTGTCCCCTGACAATCGCCTTTGAAGACGACCTGATTCGTCGTCTGGAAGAACTCTACTCTGTCGCGGGCGGTTATCTTTGTCGGCACGGGCGGTTCGTTGGCCTCGGCGCCCGCCGAGTTGCGGGCATAGAACGTAAGCTGCGAGAAGCCGTCGGCGACAACGTCTCCTGTAACTGCATTGTAGTCAATTCGCGGGGCCAGGAACACCGTTCGCTCCGTGTCGCGGCCGATCTGCTCGATACGGCCGCCGGCCGATACCGCCGGCTCATCGGGACCCTGCATGTATTCGTCGAGCGATCTGGCAGTATCCATCGGCACGAGGACAAGGCCGTTGTCACAGGTTACGACAATCTCTATGGTTTCATCAGGCGATTCGTTCGGGTCGCCGGGTGCCGGGACGCCTATATTGGGCTCGCCCGACGCCGCAACAATAACGTTCGGATCGCCTGCGTTATCTGCCGGGAAGCTATTGGGATCGACATCGCGGTCTTCTTCGCCGGCCGCGGCAACTGCTTCAGTATCATTCACATCGCCGGGCTCAGCCTCACCGGAAAGCCCGGCCGAATCCTTGGACCAGAAGATGTTGCTGATGAGAATTCTCTGATCAGCGAAAATCAATTCATCCGGAGTCTCGATCAGTACGTTCCTGCTAAGCACACATTCGTAAAACACACCTTGTTTCTGCTCGATCTGCGGCCGAGCGCCTTGAGGCAATTGTCCCGCATTTTTTTCGGGGCCGGCGGCTACGACCGTCTCGTCCGGCTGCTCCGTCTCGGCTTGGGCGACGGTTTCAGCGGATGTCTCGGTTTTACCGCTCGAAAACATCGCCGCCTGAGAGCCTTTGAGGCGCAGACTTTCCAGATCAACTATCCTGAAGAATTCGAGGCGGTCGCTCTGGTCGTTGAAGATAATCTCCAGCCCTGTGCCGAGCATATGGACGTCGTCTGAGACAAATTCAACCGGACCGGCCGTCGAAAGTTGCGATCTTTCACTCAGAAAAGTCATGTCATCGAGGTAGACATGACTTTCTTTCATGTCGCTTGACTCCTCAGGCAAAACATGGATGACCACATTTCCGCTAAACGTTGCGTCCTTGGGGGTCGTTCTTCCTACCGCGGTCTCGACCCGAACCTTTCCCTTGTCGGCGGTGATGTAGCATTTGAAATTCCGCTGATAGACGTTCATGTAGGTCTTCTCAAGCTCCCAAAAATCCCGGTCTTCGTGCAGGAGCTTTTCAAATCCCCATTCACGCTCAACTGCCTTTGTCTCCTTGTTAAGCGTAATGTACTTGGCTTTTCGCACCGGGCCAAGCCCGACGTCGCCTATCTTGCCGACCCCACTGTCAAAACCACCGACGTTGCTGTCGGCGGCAGGCTCAATGAATTCGGCTCCCGGATCGGTTCTGAGCGTGGGCGTATCGCTCAGACCGGTGTACAGCACATACGCTGCAAACACAACACCCAGGGAAATAAAGCCGACAAGGAGTTTTCGCATCTCAACTGCCTCTTTTCGCCGTTACGGCAAATACCTTTCCATAAGTTCTTGCCATTTGTCCGTACCTTTGAGTATGTATTCTATTACCTCCCGCACGGCGCCGCCGCCCCCGGGCCGAACGGTAACGTAATCGGCATACCGCTTGACCTCATCCACCGCATTGGCGACCGCGACTGCGAATCCAACATATCGCATCACCGGCAAATCAGGCAAATCATCGCCGATGTAGGCGACCTTCTCCGGCGCCAGGTCAATATGCTCGAGAAGTCTCTCGATCACAGGCAGCTTGAAATGACAATCCTGAAATACGTACTCGATTCCCAACTGTTCGGCCCGCAACTGCGTCGACGCCGACTCCCTGCCACTGATCAGAGCAACCTTCAATCCCGCGCGCTGCCACATGCGAAGCCCGTGGCCGTCCAGCGAATTGAAGAGTTTGCTCTCGCTGCCGTCGGAGCTGATTATCAACGTACCATCGGTCAGGACACCGTCTACATCCAGGGCCAATAACTGTATGTCTGCAAGGTCCACCATAACAAGATCAAATATAAAAAATTGAATATCAAAGCTACATATCAAAAAGCAAAATGTCCTCGCCACAGCACAAGACAAGCCGGAGCAAACTCTATTTTTGAATTTTCATTTGTCATTTTGCATTTTGATTTTTTCATTTTGAACTTCCACTTACCCTACGACTTTAATTGTGACGATATCCTGCACGTCGATCAGGCCGACGGGTTTGTTGTTCGCATCGACCACAGGCAACTCGTCAATTCTGTACTTATGGAAGAGGGCTGTCGCCTCTGCCGCGAGGGCGTCGGCCCTTATTCTCTTGCAGTCAGCGGTCATAACATCACCGGCTTTGAAATCGAAAGCCTCCTGCCCGTGCCTTGTCACAAGGCGGCGCAGATCGGCGTCGGTGATGATACCCGCCAATGTCCCGTCTTTGCCGACAACCATAACAGCCCCATGGCGCTTCAGATCGTCGGTCTTTTCGAGCAGGCGTTTTATCGTATCAGAGACTTCAGCAAGAGGAAGTTTCTCGCCTGGCCTGAACATCATCGATTGGTCGACTGTCATCAGCTTGGCGCCAAGCGAGCCGCCCGGGTGGAATCTGACGTAGTCCTCGACGCTGAATTCGCGCGCTTTCATAATAGTAAAAGCAAGTGCGTCACCGATCGCCAGCATGCAGGTGGTGGAAACACTCGGGGCAACACCCAGCGGGCAGGCCTCGTTCATTTGCCCCATGCACAGCACGACGTCACTGTGTTTGCCCAGGGTCGATTCACTCTCGCCCGTTATCGATATTAACGCTATCCCCAACTGCTTGAGAAGGTTTATCAACCTGATGACCTCGTCGGTTTCGCCGCCGTAGCTGAGGACTATCACCACGTCGCTTTCGCGCAGCCTACCCAGATCGCCGTGGACGGCCTCGGCCGGATGAAGGAAATGGCTCGGCGTGCCGGTCGAGGCCAGAGTGGCGCTGATCTTTTGCCCGATTATCCCTGCTTTGCCGATGCCGCTGACTATGCAGGAGCCGGTGCAGTCGCGAATCATCTCACACGCCCGGGCGAAAGACTCATTTACTATAGGTCCGACAGAAGCAATCGCCTCAGCCTCAGCATCGATTACCTGCCGCGCATATTCAAGATCAAATTTCACGTATTTGCCACTCCTGATTTCCGATACCGCAGTTAGGAACTGAAGGAACTTCCTGAGAATAGTAATGGCTGGTCGTAGTTTCGGGGATATTGATCAAGAAACCCCTGCATAGTCTCTTCCATGCCGAGTTCCCGCGCAAGGACCAAAAGGTCCAGCCGCTTAAGTAAGCGCACGGTGATAGGGCGTTTCTCATCCCAGAAGACAAACGCAGAGAAAAAATCCTTTGCGATATCCGAGTTCAGAAGTTCAGCGATAAAGACGGCCTCCTCCCTGGTTTTGCAGGCAAGAAAATAACATGTATCGTCAAGAACAACAGGTTTCTTCCCATATGGGCTGACAACATTGAAATCCAGCTTCTTGTAGAATCCAGAGATTCCAACCTTCCAGGGAGCAAAAGAATAGTCGCCCACCCCGAATACTGAGAAGCGAGGACGATCACGGTAAACCGAACTGGCACGCCTATCAAGCAACTGAGCATGCGTCTGCAGGTACTGCCAAGTCTTAGGAGCTGATTGGCGGATTTGACGTGTGTTTTCACCCACAATGCGTTGAGGAACGAGCATCCAGCGAGTCGCCCGTTGGTCACAACCGTTTGCAATGCCTGAACTCTTGAACATAGGATATAGATAATCGTCCTCCAAATCTACAAGTTCCCCACAACCATTTCTGTATCCGGCGATTTCCTTACGGAATTCCATAACCTTAGCACAATCATGTTTGATGCCGGACCTCCATTTGTAGCGTTCCTTTCCCTCAAAATGCCTGCAATTCTCAAAACGTGTGATGTCTGCCACAAGACGCCCCTGTCGGTATCCAAAAGTCACGGTCGGGCAAGCAGCCTTTAGGCTACCATAGACTTGGCAGTCGAAATTCCCATTTGAGGCCGAGGCAGTAACAATAAGAAGGCACGCATCTACAGCAGCGCCAAAATATCTGGCAGTGTCGATATGAAAAAGCTTTGATTTCTTTAGATGTTGTCCACTTTTCCAAGCGCAGCGGAGGACTTTTCTCGCGACGGCAGTTTTACAGAGCATTGCCAGCATAGCTTCCCTTCCGCTGAGCCATTCGATCGCCTTGTTCAACATCCATTCAGAAATGTCAAAATTGCTATTTCCAGTGATCGCGTCTATTCCCCTATGGTTCTGGAAATTGGACTTGTCGGGAAGATTGCAGCCTCCAATGCGCCCAAGTTCAGCATTTGTAATCCAAGGAGGATTGCCTATCACAAGAAGAGGATCAGGCAAGGACCCAAGCACATCATGCCAGTTCACAGCAAAAAAATCCTCGCTTACGATACGTGTCGATACGCCAGCAGGAGCTGACTTTTCGACAGAAGAGCAAGCAACTTCTATGTGCTCACTATTAATGTCAATTCCAGCAATGTTGCGGACGGTCGGTAGAAGCTCGAGGGCGGCGAGAATAAAGCTTCCCTTGCCACAGGTCGGTTCAAGAATGCTCACAGGTTCCATACCGTGTTGGAGCAATACAGAACAGACATCACGGGCAAGTTCAATGGGCGTCTGGAAATCACCAAACTCCGCTTTCCTTTTGCTCTTCTTTCTAACTGTCATAATCTTAGCGAATCCTATAGATTCCGTCCACCTTGCCGGCTTCCTCAATTGCACGCCGGTATTGTAATCTCCACTGAAGGGCGTTGGAAATAGTCAGATATCCAATGTTCGGCGGATTCGCGGTAATCTCATCGGCAATCTGCGAGGCCTGTATCTCTTCAACAGGAAGCAAACGATCTTGCATGAATGCGACAATGTCGTCCCCGTTTCCGTTGTTCTCGATGATTTTGAGTATCCCGGTAGTGATTTGATAGTCTGCGGTTCTCTCTGTTTCTATAAAGACACTATGCAAAATGTTGAGTCTTGCCGTTCGTGTTTCCTGATCATCTGTCTTCTCGTACACAAACAGCAACAGTGAATATCCTAAGCCGAATATCTTCTGTCTTGCGTTCTTGAAAGGGCACGAGGACTGTGGCTGCTTTATGCTCGTTACCTTCATGTCCACCCCTAGTTCCGGAAAATCGATGCCCCTGGCGGAACTGCCTTCCTCATATGTGTATTCTTCACAAAGGTACGCCTGAAACTTGTGCTCCAAATAAGTGCCTACAGCCTTTCCATCCGTAACGCCAAAGATCGAAGACTCCTTGTGGCCGGATTCCGATTCAGCGAAAACGCCTGCCTCCCTGCAAAGAAGTTCAATGGTCAGTTCCTGTTTCATGAGTTCGATCTACAATTTTATAACGCTGCCTCTCTCGTTATAGCAGATCAGATCGGTCTTTTCGCCGGAGTAATCGGACGCCGCATGAATGATTACACGCTTATCGCTGTGCGCCTCGATTTGCGCAAGCGCCACTCTCTTCATGTTCTGGAGGTAGTCGGCTACCTCAGGCGAAACAAACAGTTCGATGCGCTTTATCTGATCCTTGGACGCCGAGAGATTCAACAGGCGGATAATTTCGAGAGCCAGCGATTCATGGCTCTTGACAAAACCCGATCCGCCGCAGTTGGGACAGGCCAGGTACGTGCTGGACTGCAGCGACGGCCGCATTCTCTGACGCGTCATTTCCACGACGCCGAACCTGCTTATGCTCAATACTCGCGCGCGGGCGCGGTCGGCCTTGACGGCGGACCGAAAAGCTCTTTCCACGTCTTTGCGGTGCCTGGCATTGCGCATATCGATGAAATCGCAGATAATCAGTCCGCCGAGATCTCGCAGTCGAAGCTGGCGGGCAATCTCCGTCGCCGCTTCTATATTGCTGTCATAGGCAGTCTCCTCGGCGTTTTCCTGCTTGCGATACCGGCCGCTGTTGACGTCAATCGAGACCAGTGCCTCGGTTTGCTCGATTATGATCGAACCGCCGCCCTTAAGCTCTACCCTGCGGGACTGGACCTTCGCGATTTCACTCTCGATCTTGTATTTGTGGAACAGCGGGACTTTGCCGTCGTAATACGTCACTCTTCGTTTCACGCGAGGAGTAGCGATGGAGAAGAACTCCATGATCTTGCGCACCACGCTTTCCGAGTCACACACTATTCTGGTTATCTTACTGTTGAAAACATCCCTCAGCGCCCTGATAACCAGATCCGATTCCTGATAAAGCTCGCCCGGGGCGCCTTCGGTTTCTATGCGTTTTTCAATGGCTCTCCACAACCGACTGAGGTACCTCAAATCATTTTGTACGTCCCTCTTCGAGGCCCCCTGTCCCGCCGTCCTGATGATGAAGCCTCGCCCTTTCGGCGGCTCGATCTCCTCTAGAATCTGGCGCAGTCTTCTGCGCTCGTCTTCGTCTTCGATTTTGTGCGAGACGCCGTGCTTTCGCATCCAGGGCATCATGACCAGGTACTTGCCCGGCAGAGCCACGTAAGTGCTGAGGGTCGCGCCCTTGGTCTTTATGCCTTCCTTTGTCACCTGCACGACGATTTCCTTGCCCTTGCGAAGACAATCCTGGATGGGCGGCCGCTCCTTGAGCGATTTGCGCCTGCCAATCGTTTCGACGTGCTTGCCGCCGGCCCTGGAAAAGTACCGGGGATGCAGGTCGCTTATGTGAAGAAAACCGTTTTTCCCGACACCAAAGTCTATGAACGCCGCCTGTATGCCGGCCTCGATGTTTACGACTTTTCCTTTGTGAATATTGCCGACGTGCGTGCCCAGGCTGGCACGTTCGACATACAGCTCTTCGAGGCAGCCGTTCTCGACGACCGCTACTCTGCACTCCTCGCTCTCAGCCACATTTATGAGCATCTCTCTTGGCATTTTCGCATCCCGTATATTTAGACAAATTCATATCATGCATCTTGCCACCGCACGGTAGTCCGTCTGATCGGCGCCGCCAGCATGCTCTGATCCAACTGAAGCAGGCTCAGAACCTCGTCAACTCGTACCGAGCCGGCGGCTCTGATACTGCACTCGACAATTATACCTTTCTCGTCGGTCTCAATCGACGTTAAAAAAGGCCTGACGTCAATATTCTTGATTCTCGAACTCCTGGCGCCCGTTTGTCGCTGAAAATTGAGGCTTTCGCTGGCCAGCAAACGCTCAATTGTTGCTTTTAACTCGTCGTTGAGATATTCCCGGCGCAACGCCAGCACGTACGTAGCCGAAAGTGGCTGATACGACGCGCCGAGCCCAGCGACGTTTACCGAAATCAGCTCAATACCCTCTGGCAACTGCGCCGAGAGTCCCGCCGCCACCGAAGAGCACAGGTGGCCGCCATTTTCTGTGCCCTTGTGTACTTTAAGGCAGAGCAGTTCATCGTCGGACTCGACCCCTACGGGCCGAGGCAACGGTAGCGATAGCCTGGGGCGTGGATTGAAGCCCTGGCTGTATCGAACGCTTATTCGCCCTCGCACGCAGGCCCGCTGGAAGACTCTGAGCGTCTCGGCGTGCGAGAGGAACCTTAAAGCCCCCCCCACCCGGAATTTTATCACGAGCGGCAAAGTCTCATTCATAACGGATAGCGTATAGCGTACAGCGTATAGCATATAGCGAATCGTGTTCAATGGGCAGCCGATACTGCCTCTAAACGCTATACGCTATTCGCCATATCCTAAAGTAAAGCCACAATGTGGCTGTCTCCTTAGAAACAATGCAAAGATCAAATATCAAGAATCAAAATTGATGAGCCCGGCTTGCCGGAATTCCTTAATTCTGCCCTTTGCCTTTTGATTCTCTTATTGCATTATGCCCACCTTGACCCGAAAGACAAGCACTTTGTGCCAAACAGGCCACAATCAGCGGAGATTAGGTGGCAAAGGCACTGTTTGCTTGCCAACTGAATCTGATCCGGTATACTTGTCTGCAGTGGCCTGGTCGCGACCAAGGCCGTCACGGCACGGATTAGGACCATGCACGTGAATTGAAGTTTGAGCAGAGGGCAAGGCATCATGAAAATCAAATCTATTCTCTTGGCGGTGTTTGTTCTTGTATCGGCCTGTCAGGCACAGCAGGACGCAGGCGCGTCACCGGAGGCCGGCAACGAGCATTGGCGCGGGGTTCATGTTGGTATCGACAGCCGCAAGGCGGTTGAGCAGTTGACCGGCGTTGTCGGCGAGTTGTCCGGGCTCGGCATCAATGTGATAGTCGGCGAGATCACTTATGGGTACCAGTACGAATCGCATCCGGAGTTGCGCACCGGCAGTGCAAGCGGTGCCGAGCAGATTAAGAAACTTCTTGCCGAGTGCCGCAGACACAAGGTCAGGCTGATTCCCCAATTTCAATGTCTGGGACATCAGTCGTGGAGCAAAAACACGGCGCCGCTGCTGACGGAGTATCCTCAATTCGATGAGACGCCGGGAAAGTATCCGAACAACGAGGGCATCTACTGTCGAAGCTGGTGTCCGCTGCATCCTGAGGTCAACAAGATCATATTTGAACTTATGGATGAGCTGATCGAGGTATTCGAGGCGGACGCCATGCACGTGGGTTTGGACGAGGTGTTTCTGATCGGCGACGAGGATTGCCCTCGATGCAAGGGCAAGGGTAAGGCCGAGCTTCTCGCCAAGGCCATCAATGACTATCACAAGCATCTGGTCGGCGAACACAAGATCGAAATGCTCATGTGGGGCGACCGGCTGATCGATGCCTCAAAATACAACTACGGCAAGTGGGAAGCCAGCGCCAACGACACAGCGGATGCGGTCGATATGATTCCCAAGGGAATTATAATTTGCGATTGGCATTACGAGCCGAGGAAGGCGTACGAATCGGTGCCGATGTTTCTTGAGAAAGGTTTTCGCGTCTGGCCCGCCAGTTGGAAAAAACCGGATGCCGCCAAAGCTTTTGTGGATTATTCCAAGAAATACGACAACGATCGCATGCTGGGACACCTGAACACGACGTGGGGAGCGGTGGCGATAAAGGATTTGGCATCCTTCGAGCCGCTGAAATACGCCACGAAAAGCTTCAGCCAAGGTGTCGAGTGACATTTGATGTGACGTGCACTATGAGGATTGAAGGGTTTCGGACATGAGACGAAGAAGCTTTCTGAAAGGTGCGCTGGCTGGCCCGGCTGGTGTCATGATCACCCAGTTGGCGCAGCCGCCGAAGGCCAAAGCTGAGCCGGCGAACCGCCGGGCAAAGATGCCCAATATCCTGTGGATCTGCACCGATCAGCAGCGATACGACACGATACACGCTCTGGGCAATGAGTACATCCGCACACCTAACATGGACAAACTGATCGAGACGGGGATGGCTTTCACGCACGCCCATTGCCAGAGCACGATTTGCACACCCAGCCGGGGCAGTTTTCTGACGGGCCGGTATCCGCGCCCGATTCGGAGCTGCCGCAACGGCAACGACCGATGGGATAACGCAGCGCCGCTGATTACCAAGACGCTCGCGGATGCCCGCTACGATTGCGCTCTGGCGGGAAAGCTGCATCTGTCGGCCGCGTTCGGTCGAATTGAAAAACGCCCCGATGACGGATATCGCGTTTTCCACTGGTCACACCATCCAACCGATAGCTGGCCCAGTGGGCATGCCTATGAAGACTGGCTCAACTCCCAAGGCACTGGTCACACCGAACTGAAGGATAAGTATGGATACATCCCGGCCAAGTATCATCAGACGACCTGGTGCACGGACCGGGCGATAGATTTCATTAAGGAAAAACGCACCGGGCCCTGGCTTTTCAGCCTGAACTGTTTTGACCCGCATCCGCCGCTCGAGCCGCCGAAGAAATATCTGGATCGTTTTGATATTGACTCGTTGCCTGAGCCGCCGTTTGCGGTGTCGGACATTGAAGAACAGAATCGCTTGAAGGACGTCTTCTTCCAGTCAAAGTGCAGACCTTACAAGGGGCGTGAGGGGAAAACACTGCTGGCTAAGTACTGGGCGATGATCGAGCTGATCGACGAGAACATCGGCCGGCTGATCGAGACTCTTGAGCAGACTGGCCAGCGTCAGAACACTTTGATCATTCTGACCAGCGATCACGGCAACATGGTGGGCCATCACGGCTTGCTCGCCAAAGGCTGCCGGTTTTACGATGGGCTCGTGCGCGTGCCGCTGATCTTCTCCATGCCGGGTGTTGTGAAACAAAACGTGCACAACGATGTTCTCGCCGAGCTGGTTGACATCGCACCGACCCTGCTCGAACTCGCCGGCCTGCCCGCTGACGACGGCATGCATGGTAAATCTCTTCTCCGCCAACTCACGAATCCCGAAGACGCCGGCGAGCATCGCCCGTTCGTTTACTCGACCTATACCAACGCCCTCGCTCACGGCGAGAAAGAGAAGAAATCTTACGGCACAATGATCCGGACCAGGCGATACAAGCTCGTGAACTACCACGGGCACGGCACGGGAGAGCTGTTCGACATGAAGAAAGACCCGGGCGAGTTCAACAATCTGTGGGATGATCCCGACCATCAGAAGGTCAAAATGGATTTGATGATCAAGAGCTACGACTTGACGGTCAGGACCACAAATGTCGGCACAAAGATCACAGGCCGGTACTAAAATGCCGAAGGAGCTAAGGATGTGAGGTGAACATGTGGAGTTCTTGCCCGTATATGCCGACAAGACTTGCATATTGTTGCTGTGAGTGGTATAATAGGACCATGATCGTGAATGTAGCTGGGAAATATATGCGTAGAGAATTTCTCGCGGTTCTCGTTTGCCTCTGTCTGATTGGCAATTCCGCCTGCGGAACCGTGCTGTGTTTTGGCACCGACGGTCATATTGAATTCGAATCAGCCTTCCATGCGCATTGCAAGGGTAACGCTCATTCTCAATCGGCGGATCGTGGCCACCATTCTTCCGAAGCTGAGCACAAACATGACAAACACTGTCACAGCGGGCAGTGTGTTGATGTCTCGATTTCCTTTGGCCCGGCCAAGATTTCGCGACTATCGGAACATCTGAATCCGGCATTTGTAGCCCTTGCTGCAGACGTGATCGCCGCTGTTGAGCAGTCCGATTGTTCTGAACATCTTGCGACTTCACACGCATTTTCCGTCACCCCCTACTTTGCCCCTTTGCGCACCGTTATTCTGCTGGCGTGATCAAATCCCGCTAATTCAGATTTTGGAATGCGGGATCTAGAGTTTCGCTCTTGTTCATTCTCAATTGCCAATTCTAAATTCCCACGGGATCCGAGTCGTTCCCAAGAGACCCGAATTCAGGATGTATTTTAGGATATTTGACATGCGCTCAAGATTGTTGCCGTTGGTGCTGTTCGTTCTCGGCTTCTCAGGCTGTGCCCAGCAGGGCAAGGAGGTGGGGGCAGAGATGCGTGCCGGCCCTCGTGAGAGATTAGGGCAGACATCCCGGCGCGCCGGGACCCCTGCGGCTGCCGAAATAGTCGAGACGACCGGTGTTGTCACATTGCAGCAGGCTCTGGAGTTGGCATTGGCGCACAATCCCGAACTGAAGGCCTTTTCCTGGGACATCAGGGCTGCCGAGGCAAGTCGCTTGCAGGCGGGCCTGCGGCCGAATCCGGAGCTTGAGGTCGGGATCGAAGAGATCGGCGGAGCGGGCAATCGCAGCGGCTTTGACGGCGCTGAAACCACGGTTGCGATTGCTCAACCAATCGAGACCGGACAAAAGCGCGCCAGGCGAATGACCCTGGCGTCTCTCGAAAAAGAGCTTGCCGAATGGGACTATAAGGCAAGGCGGCTCGACGTCACCAGAGAGGTGACCGAGGCTTTTATGGCCGTGCTGGCTTGGCAGGAGCGGCTGGCTTTAACCGAGGAGCTTGTCCGGATCGCCGAGCAGGCGCACAGCGCTGTCACCCAGCGGGTGGAGGCCGGGAGAGATTCACCGATCGAACAAACCAAGTCCGGCGTGGCGCTGGCCATCGTGCGGATAGAGCCTCAGCGAGCCAAACGTGCTTTGGAATCCGCCCGCAAGAGATTAGCCGCCGCGTGGGGCGCAAGAGCTGCCCGCTTCGATACGGTTGCAGGTGAGCTTGGCGAGATATCTCCTGCTGCGTCGAGCGATGAACTGAGCCGCCTTGTTTCGCAGAATCCTGACGTAGCTCGCTGGCAAGCGGAGAAGGAAAGACATCGTGCGGCTTTGGAGCTGGAAAAGGCCCGGGCGGTCTCCAATGTCACGCTGAGCGGCGGCTTGCGCTGGTTCAACGAGACCGACGACACGGCCGCGGTCCTGGGCCTGTCGATTCCGCTGCCTGTATCGGACCGAAATCAGGGCGGTATTCTCAAGGCGACATACATGCTTGCGAAAGCTCAGGAGAGCAGCAAGGCAGCCGAGATTAAGGTTCTTGTCTCGCTCGAAGAGGCGGCGCAGAGACTCGCGGGGACATACGCCGAGGCGACCGCGTTGAAGAACGAAGTGTTACCCGGCGCTCGGAGCAGTTTCGATGCCGTCAGCGAAGGATACCGCGACGGGAAGTTCGACTATCTGCAGGTCCTCGATGCTCAACGGACGTTGTTCGAGGCCAGGGGCAGATACATCGAATCTTTGACCGCCTATCACAAAGCCAAAGCCGATGCCGAGCGTCTGATAGGACAGAGCATCGGCTCAATAAAGAAGATAATCATAAGGAGTCCAAGTGATGAAGCCTAAAACACTTCTGACATTACTATGCGTTCTTGGGGTCGGAATTGCAATCGGGGTGGCGGGTCAGTATTATTACAGTACGCTTGCTCCGGCTGCGAGTGCCGCTTCGAGTGACGGTCATGGCCATCTGCACGGCGAAGGAGGTTCGGCCCAGGTAACAGTCTGGAGCGAGCGGTTCGAGATATTTCTCGAGCATCCTCTTATCGCCGTCAACGAGCCGACGGAGTTCGTCACCCACGTTACCGATTTGGTGACGCTCGAACCCAGGAGGCAGGGCCCAGTGACATTCATCCTGCGCTACGGTTCTCAGACGCCCATAGAGCACGTCGATCCGAAGCCCGCCAGAGACGGCATTTACATTCCGGCGCTGACTTTCTCGAAAGCCGGTGATTGGAATGTCTCGCTGAAAATTCCACTTGCTGGCCGGGATTACGTTGTTGGTCTGGGGCCGGTCAAAGTCTACGCCTCGCAGGCTCAAATAGATCATGCCCCTGCGGCTGCGGAGATTGAAGGGATGAGCTTTCTCAAAGAGCAGCAGTGGAAGATACCGAGCAAGACCGAACCCGTTCGGATGCGCCAAACGGCGGGCGGCCCAAGTGTAGCGGTCCCGGAATCGGCTATCGTCGACGAGGGCGCAGACAAGGTGGCCTTTGTGCAGTTGGCCGGTGAGACATTCGAGGAACGCGTGCTCGAACTGGGGACCCGAGCCGACGGATTCGTCCAGGTACTCTCGGGCCTGTCCGAAGGCGATCGTGTTGTTACCAGGGGCGTCCAGGCCGTTGCCGAGGCACAACACCAGGCAGGCAGCCACCAGCTTGAGAGCTCCGACCAGGTTATTAGTCTGGCACAGGACGATGTCGAGAGATATGCCATAGAGGTCGGCACAGCCGGCCCGGGGCAAGTCGATGTTCACGTGAGCCTGCCCGGCCAGATAGTGATCAACACCGACCGCGTGGCGCACATCATGCCCAATGCGGCCGGCGTGGTCCGCCATGTGCTCAAGAACGTTGGCGATACTGTCAAGGCCGGCGAGGTCATCGCCTGGCTCGAGAGTGCGGAGCTTGGCAAGGCGAAGGTGGATTACCTCAGCAAATGGGCCGAGCTTAGCTGCTGCTCGATAGACCTTACACGGGCCCAGCGTATACACGACAGCACGATCGGACTGCTGGAGAGGCTGAAATCCTCCCCATCGCTGGAGACTATTCGCGCGGTCAGCGGCGAGGCTCTGGATGCCAACCACACTATGCTCATCTCGTCGTATGCCGAGCTTGTTCTGGCCGGGTCCGCTTACGAGCGCGAGAAATCGCTGTTCGAGAAGAAGATTTCCAGCGAGAAAGACTACCTTGCCGCCGAGAATGAATTGAAGAAGGCCGACGCCAAGTATGCGGCGACCAGCGACAGCATTGCTTTTGATGTCAAACGCAATCTTATGCAAGCCCAGCGAGACCTGCAGGTGCGCCAGATCGGACTCAAAGGCGCCGAGCGCAATCTCTATGTGCTCGGCCTGATCGCCAAGGATATCAAAGACATCGAGTTCTTCGCTCAGGGTCAGAAACCCGCCGGACACGAGGAAGCTTGTGACGATCAGAACTGTGAGGAATGTGCCGCCAAGGGGGCAGCTCAGATGGCAGCGGAGCTGAGCACCCAGGACGAGAAACTTGCCTGGTATCCCCTGCGTGCTCCCTTTGATGCGACGGTAATCGAAAAGCACATTACTCTCGGAGAAAAACTCAGCGACGAATCCTCTGCCTTCACCATAGCGGACCTCACCACCGTCTGGGTGGACCTCAGCGTCTTTCAGAAGGACCTGCCCCTTGTCAAGCAGGGCCAACCAGTCACGGTCTCTGTCGGGCCGGCTGACGGAAAAGTGACAGGCAAAATAAGCTATGTCGGTCCTATCGTGGGAGAAAGAACTCGAACCGCGCTGGCAAGAGTTGTATTAGCGAACAGCACAGGGGTATTTCGTCCCGGCCTTTTCGTCACCGCCAAGGTTGCGATAGATAGCGTTGAAGCAGACGTAATCGTCCCAAAAGATGCTGTCCAGACTCTCGATGGTAAAAAATGTGTTTTCATCAAGGATGAGCACGGTTTCGAACCCAGCTTTGTAAACCTTGGCCAATCCAATACTGGTTTCGTCCAGGTAACTTCAGGACTCGACCCTGGCCAGCAGTATGTCATAAAAGGAGCTTTTGAGCTTAAGGCTAAAATAGTCACCAGCACGCTCGATAGCCATGCCGGTCATGGCCATTAGAAGGAATATCCACATGCATAAGAAAATTATTGATATTTCTCTTAGATACAGATTTTTTGCTATTCTTGGCGTTATAGGAGTAACAGCATTGGGCGTATACCAATACTCTCAACTGCCGGTAGATGCCTTTCCCGACATATCCCCTGTAATGGTGCCGGTTTTCGCTGAGGCTCATGGCATGGCACCTGAAGAAGTAGAGCGTTTGATAACCTTTCCAATTGAGTCGTCAATGAACGGCTTGCCCGGTGTCAGACAGATAAAAAGTACCTCCGCTTTCGGCATGGCTGTTATATACGTTTACTTTGAAGATGACGTCGATATCTACTTTGCACGTCAGATCGTATCCGAAAGGCTCAATGAGGCATTGGCTCAACTCCCCGAAATGACAGAGCGGCCTGCATTGGGCCCAATCTCTACCGGACTTGGACAAATATTCATCTATTACTTAACTCTTGCACCCGATGTTGATACAGGCGGAAAGGACCCGACTACATATCTTCGTGAGATAAATGACTGGGTCGTCAAATATCAGTTGCAGACTGTGCCTGGTGTAACAGATATCCTTTCGATTGGCGGGCATGTCCTTCAATATCAAATCCGGATAAACCCCCATGGTCTGAACAAATATAAGATTAGCCTGGAAGAGGTTGTCGAGTCCGTCAGGGAAAACAACAAAAACGCAGGCGGACAATTTATGCTGCTGGGTAGTGAAGAATACCTTGTCAGAGGTATCGGGCTTTTGCGGGACCTTGACGACATAAGAAATATTCATGTTAAAGTTATTGAAGGAGTGCCGATCAAGATTGGCGATTTGGCCGAGATAGGTTACGGCAATGAGATACGTCGCGGAGTTGTATCTCGAAATGGCAGCGAAGAAGTTGTGTCCGGTATGGTGCTTCAGCTTTACGGCCAGAACACCTCTAAGGTTATTGAAAGTTTATATGCCAAGATCCCTGAGGTGCAGGGATCTTTGCCTGAAGGCGTGAGTTTAGTGCCTTATTACGAACAGGCTGAACTCGTGCGACAGGCGACATGGACTGTCAAGAAGGCTCTGCTGCAGGGGGCAGTGCTCGTCATAATAGTTCTATTTTGTTTTCTTGGAAACTTCCGCTCTGCTTTTATTGTGTCGCTTGCACTCCCACTGTGCGCACTCATATCGATAATCTTCATGCGTCTGATGGGTATCTCGGCTAATCTGATGTCTTTAGGCGGTATCGCCATTGGTATCGGCATGCTCGGCGATGGTTCTATCGTTATGGTGGAAAATATATACCGTCATTTGAATGCCAACGTTGATGCCTTGCGAAAGAAAACCGACATCATTTTTGAATCCGCCAAAGAGGTCAGCCGACCGATTATTTTCTCTATCATAATTATAATCACGGTCTTTCTGCCGATTTTCAGCCTTGAAGGTGTTGAAGGCAAGATGTTCTCACCTATGGCTTTTACGCTCTGTTTTGCTTTGTTCGGTTCTTTGATTGTTGCAGTTGCAGCAGCTCCCGCTTTATGCACTTATCTGCTTAAAGCAGGCAGACACAAGGAATTCATACTGGTGAGAAAACTAAAAGAAATTTATCGGCCACGGCTTATGTGGGCAATTAGTAACAGGAAAAAAGTTCTATGGGGTGTTCTTATTACTTTTGTTTGCAGCATTTCACTTATGCCATTACTCGGTACCGAATTCATCCCAACACTTGAAGAAGGTTCAATCCTGATCGGCGTTACTATGGCACCGTCGATTTCACTTGAAAAAGGTACAGATGTCATCCAGGCCCTTGAAAAGAAAATCATAGCTTTCGGAGAAGTTGAAGAGGTGGTATCGCGCGTTGGCAGGCCCGAGGCAGGCAGCCATCCACATCCGGTTAATTATGCTGAGATTCACATTGAGTTGAAAGGGCAGGATGAGTGGCCGACTTACAAAAGCAAGAAAGACCTGATTGAAGCTCTGAACGGAACACTATCGAATTATCCCGGCGTTCAATTGAATTTTACACAGCCAATCCAGAACGCCTTTGATGAGTTGCTCAGTGGTGTCAAGGCACAGGTGGCTGTAAAACTCTTCGGTGAAGACCTGGACGTACTCAAATCCAAGGCCCAGGAAATTCACAACTCCATTGACAATATCCCCGGGCTGGTAGACCTTGCGGTCGAGCAAAGCTTTGGTCAGCCACAAATCCAGATCATAGCAGACCGCCAGGCCTGTTCCCGATACGGAATAAATGTCAGTGAAATCCTGGAACTCGTAGAACTGGCTATCGGGGGCGAGGTGATAGATAACATCTATCTCAACATCCGCCGTTTTGGAATTCATGTTCGCTATCAGGAACCTTACAGGTCTGACCCCCAGGTTATAGAAGATTTGCTGGTCCATGCTGAAAATGGAACTCTCGTGCCATTAGAACAGGTTGCTCAGATTAAGGAAGTAATCGGGCCTATCCAGATAAATCGTGAAAAGAATCAACGACGCTGGGTTATCCAGGGCAATGTACGAGGCAGAGATTTGGGAAGCGTTGTCGCCGATATCAAGAAAAGTATTGCCAATAACATCAAACTGCCTCCCGGGTACTATGTCGAATATGGCGGCCAGTTTGAAAACCAGCAAAGGGCTATGACACGGCTTACAATTATTGTGCCGATCGTCATCACGCTCGTGTTCCTGATGCTCTGCCTGACATTCGGCTCTATAGGCCAGGCTCTGCTTATAATTATAAATGTCCCGTTAGCTTTGATTGGCGGAATACTCGGGCTTTTCCTTGCTCGGGAGTATTTGTCGGTCCCTGCAGCCGTCGGATTTATTGCCCTGTTCGGTATCGCAGTACAAAATGGCGTAGTCCTTGTAAGCTGCATTAATCAACTGCGGACAGAGGGCATAGAAATCAAAGAGGCCATAATCACAGGAGCTCTTCAGCGTCTGCGCCCTGTATTAATGACGGCAACAACCACGGTGCTGGGGCTGTTGCCTCTACTTTTGTCAAGTGGCATCGGTTCCGAAGTTCAAAGGCCATTAGCTGCGGTGGTGGTATTTGGTCTGACATCTGCAACCTTGCTTACGCTTTTTGTAATTCCGGCCTTTTACCAATGGTTTGCTATCAAAATGACTGACTGAACAGATAACGGTAGAGATTAAAAAAGAATCTTTGCCTTGCCGGCTCCACCGGCACTTTGTAGAATAGGGACTGTGCATGAAATAGATTCTCGAATTTGCCGGTCCAAGTGGGCCGTAGATTCCGGTGCGATCGATTGAGTGGAGCCGGAATTGTAGCTATTCTATCCCGGCGCGCCGGGAAGGATTCCACGATTGAGGAGCAGCCGAAGATGCGGTGCAATTGCCCAGCCAAAACGGGAAGTTATTTCACGCACGGTCCCAAGAGCCAGACTTGTCCGGTTGGCTGGAACCAGTTAAAAGATGGAGAGGTGTCGGAGTGGCTGATCGAGCCGGTTTCGAAAACCGGTGTGCCCTTTGCGGGTACCGCGGGTTCGAATCCCGCCCTCTCCGCTCTGTTTTGTGTCAAGGGGTGACAACACCTTCCTTTTGGCGTCTAATCCCCTTGGTGCAAGACGGTTGCGATTCTCACTTGGTCGGGGCTTGGAAGGTGATTGCCTGACACACGATGACAACTCGGCACATTCAGGGTAAGCTGTAGGTGTCAACTGGGGTGTCAATTTTGATGTCAACTTTTCGGCACAATCTTCGCCTGTGTTTACATATCTGTCATCGGTACCCGTAGCCCTCTGTTGCTGTCCGCTTGGTAACGATAAATCGGGTAGTGCCTCAACTGCCGCTGCTTCCTGGCCTGTCAAAGTGTGCCCGTATGCCGTCATGGTGAGATTGATGTCGCTGTGTCTCATGTGTGACTGGGCAGTTTGCCTGAAAGGACAAAGATTTCTCTCACGGCACAGAGAGTCGGACATAATTCGACGTGCGGAGTCAATAGTCAGCAACAAGTTTTCTGCTGTTGACCAATCCGGTTGGCGACATGTTCTTGAGGCATCCGATTTCTATCCTGACCTAAGCAGGCAGGCAAAGGAAAGCAGGTTAGGCGAGGCGAAAGGGCGCCTTCACCCTTCACCCCTCACCCTTCACCCTTCCGCAGCGCCCCGCGAAGGCAGGCCGAGTCTGCCCCACACCGATCGTCTGAAATCGCATAGAATTGTGTTTGAGAAAATTCTCAGACCCCCCCAAAAAAAACTTTTTTTGTCGATATTTGTATTGACACATTCTGGGGCGACTATTACCATGACCTCACCTTGTGTGAATCACAACACGCAAGGGACTGTATCACGTCTCAGGATGTGGGGTGGTTGTGGGCTGCAAGAGTCCACTTATCCTAAAAGGGGGGCTGTCGTAGAGCAAGGAAGGCCGCTGGCGGTAAAGTGGGGTCTCCTTGGGTCCGATGAGGTTTCTGTGTGTCGGCCGGGCAGTAGTAGTGGATACAGCACGATTTGAGGATTGTTCCTGGTATGTAGTCCGCCGTTGGTCATACCAATGCTCTGCGGGATCGCCGTATCAGGGTAGTACTCATCACCGTTTGTGGTAAGGACTGTGCATGAAATAAATTCTCGAATTTGGGGTTCAAATGTGCCGTAGATTTGGGTGCGATCGATTAAGTGGAGCCGGAATTGTAGCTATTCTACAGTGAGGATTCCACGATTGAGGAGCAATCGAAGATGCGGTGCAGTTGGGCAGCCAAAACGGGAAGTTACTTCATGCACGGTCCTAAGGGCAGGTTAATCGATGTTCTCGCAGGGCATTGCGGAGCTTTCGACGATGCCTTCCGTTGTTGAGTTAGTGGGTCGTTTTGTCAATAATTATTTTTTGAAAGGAGAACACACATGGAAGAGCCAAGGCAAGGTCGTAAAATGCGAGATGTATGTATTGTGGTGGCGCTGTTGCTCGCAATGGGCAGTGCCGGATGGGCGGCGGACTGCGATACGGTGCAGCAGTATAAGATGCAGTCCGTATTGGAGTATAGCGGCAAGACTCAGTTTTCAAACAAGGCTGAAACAGTCTTTACCGCCAAAAAGCAACTGCTGAGCGACGGCAAGGCCAGTTATGTTATTTCTGCGGATGACGCGGTGTCATCTCCGAAGGAACTTTCCTTTGTCATCGATCAGAAGACTCAGCATTTGTCAGGGATCGACAAAGACCTGGCGCTCATGGAAAAGGTGACCAATCAGTGTCTCAGGTCCCTCACCCAAGTCACCAAGAGCAATGTCGGCAAGACATGGAAACAAGCTTTTGATCTGTCATCGGTTGGCAATTCGCTTCCCGGCGAGTTGAAATTCACTCTGACGGCAATACCCCTGGAAACAGAAAGCCATGGTGAGTTGATAGCAGTCAGGGCGTTATCGGAGCCTTTCTTCGTCAAGACCGCCGGAGGAGCCGTTCAGTGCAGGATTAACTGTGCTTATGTCTTCGACTCGGACTTCGAGGATATTTTTCTCAGTGCCTCTGTTTTTAGTGGTGCGACAAACGCCAATGGTTACGCCGAAAAACTCAAGCATACGGTGACGACATGGAAGGTCGATGCTGCGGGCGAGCCGGCCAGTTTCAGTGAGCTGGGCAAAGACAACGACTTTGAAAAGCTCGTGAGCAAGTTAGGTCTGACCAGCAGCCTCACGGTTGTTAAAGATGCACCTTTGCCTCAGTGGGCTCGAGCTGAGGGTGTGAGGGCTGCGCAAGTGGCAAACATATGTGCGGCGGTATCGTGCGAAGGTGCGTTGAATCCTGTCGCTACAATCTGCTTACCTGCAGCCAGCACAGTTGGGTTGCAGAGTGTGAGCAAATCAGTAACCGCAAGCACCCTGCTGCCGGCAGCAAGTGGAGCACAAGGCAAGGCAGCTTCAGGAGGCACAGGAGGTACCGGCGGTCCCTTTGGCTTCTTGGGCTGGAACTGGCCAACTGCTGCTTGGGGCACCGGCATAGGATTTGGTGTAGCTGGTGTAGCCGGCGCCTGGGATGATACAGACACAAGGGTCCTGAGCCCCTCCACGCCGTCAGGACGATTGGAGTAACACTTCATCCGTGTGCGGCAAAAGTGTTGGTTACGGGTTAGATGGTTCAAGGTTCAGGGTTGGTGACTGGCAAAACTAGTTCTTTCGATCAACCGTGAACCCGGAACCGCTTTAGCGAAATGCTTCACTTCGCTAAAGGGTGCCTCTGATAATTGCTTTTCAGACGAAAACGAGCGAAATCGATTCTGGCAAGGCGGAAGATCAAAATGCCCGGAGGTGGTGCTATTCACCATCGAGGATGCATTTTGATCTTTCAACGCCGCCAAAATCGATTGCAGCCGGTTGCAGTCAAAATGAATTATTAGAGGTGCCCTAAGGATGGTATCACAGTGCGCTTTTCGCACCGCACGTAAGGGTGGGGTATCTGCGCGGGCGAAAGGTGCCGCTGTTGGTCGTTTGCTGGGAGATGGGCTGGCAAAGATCTGACAATCGGGTCAGTATGTCTCCAGATCTTCTCTTCGTACTACAATCTGTCATGTTCTTGTTTTTTGTGCGTCATTCTTCTTAACTACAAAACACGCGACAACCGCGGCTGCCTTGATCCGAAATAGTGCTGCGATAGCAGCTTAATAAAAGCTCAAGAAAAGACGCGGAAGAATGTTTGACCCTTCCCTTTTCGCGACATTTAGCGTCTTTCGTAGTCTGCTATTTTGGTTGGGGCCAAAGGCTGCGCTGTGTGCTCTGTGGCCGATTTGTTCTTTTGTTTAACGGCCCCTTTTAGAGGCCTTCCTCATAATGGAACGACGATGAATCGCGTTAGTCTGACACGTAGGGGATTTGTCAGGCTCATTCTCAATAGTATTAATGCGGATTGTTGCAAAAAAAGATATTTGTGTTGACTTAATCTTGAGCGACCATTAGCATCACAAATCGCGTGTGAGAATCGCGGCACGCATGGTAAGGATATCACGTCTCAGGATGTGGGGTGGTTGTGGGCTGCAAGAGTCCACGTATCGCGGGAATCGAACTTTTTCACGAAATGTGAAGACAAGCGCCAGTGTTATGCAATGCCTACTACGACAGCGGTCGTTGTAGCGCGGTGCAGGGCAACAGGTAAAGCACCGGGCGTGGCGATTTCGATACATTCCAAATGGCTTGCTCTGGTTGCACTACGGTTGTTTATTCAAGCTATTGAGCGTTCTGGGCCGATAATATATTGGGTAGGACGGCCTGATGTTGGATATCGGCCCGCATACCATTGAGTAGTTTGCAAGGGGCATGTGCTCTGATGCAATAGTTGTTGAGGCGTATGAGAGGAAACTGGCTAAACAGTTGATGAGGATTTCGGTTCGAAACATAGGTTGCGTACCGATGACGTGCTTACAGGAGTTATTCGAATGAAAGGAGCAAAAAGAAATATCCGGCATGGGAAAGAGATCTTTGTATGGGCTGGCGTTTTCCTGCTGATTTTTGCTGCCGGGTGCGGTCCGAAGGTCTCGCCTCCGGACGTCGTCAGGGAGTTTGCGAAAGCCGGCCCAATCAAATCGGAAGCTGAAGTTGCAGGCATGTACGGAGTGACCGGGCTCAAGAGTGATGTTGGCCCTTACCGGGTAATTCCAGGCGATATACTGGAGTTTCAGATGCCTGCCGTCTTGCGGGTCATTTCGTCCGATTTACCAGCGTGGCTTCGGCCGATGTATGGCCGCACGGATGTTGAACCATATCTGGCGCGGGTCAGCCCGGCCGGAACCGTTACCCTGCCGATTGTCGGCGAGATACATGTTGCGGGTAAAACGCTTGCCCAGATAGAGGCGTCAGTAATCGATGCCTATCACCCCAAGTACGTGGTCAATCCTCCTATGATGGTTTGCGAGGTAAAGAAGTATCAGATGGAAAGCCAGCGAGTCTTTGCCGTTATAGGTCTCGTGAAGAAATCCGGTGTCTTTCCCTATCCTGGGGACGTTCAATATACCCTGATGGAGGCGTTGGCGTTTGCGGGAGGACTTGATATGGTTGCGGATCCGCGCTATTTGAAGATCTATCGAAAAGACGCCGACGGGGAGCTCGTATCGGCTACGTTCAGTGTCGACGATAGAACCATGATTGAAACATATGCGACTGTGATAAAGCCGGGTGATCTTGTCTATGTGGATCATACGCTGCGTACTCGGGCCAACCAGTTCTTCTCCGACGTATTTCACATTACAGTTGGAGGAGGCACTTATCAAAACTTTTAGATGGAACACCATGTTTGATGGCAAATATGCATAACAATACAATTGAAAACGGTGATTCAAACCTAACGTTGCCAGAAGCGGAAGTCTCACTGCAGGGCATCTTGCACGTAGCTCTGCGCCACAGATGGACCATCCTGCTTACTACGGTCTTGTTTTTGGTTGCTGCATTCGTTTATCTTTTGAAGACTACACCAATCTTCACGAGTGAATCGAGATTATATGTTGAACAAAGTGGCCCCAGAATCATCAACGAATACGAAGGAGTAACGGCACGATCCAGCAACTACCTCTACACGCAGGGCGAATTGCTGAAATCTACGCCTGTTCTTGGGCCGGTGGTTGACGATCAGAATGTAGCTCGGCTCAGAACATTTGCCGGTGTCGATAACCTGGTTGCCTTTCTCAGGGGGAATCTCAGCGTTAGCATCGGTAGAAAAGACGACGTGATTACTGTTTCCTTTGAATCTCCCTATCCGGCAGAAGCCGCCCAAATTGTTAATAAATTGGTGCTTTCCTACATAACATATCACCGAGAGCGAAAGCGTGACACTGCTTCCGAAGTGCTCAAGATTCTACAGAAAGAGAAACTCAGTCGCGACGAGTACTTGTCGGAAAAATTCAAGGAGATGATTACATTTACCGAGGACAATGGAATTGTCTCGTTTGACGGCAAAGGCGGGAACATTGTTTTTGAGAGGTTGAGAATGTTGTCGAGCGAACTAAGCCAGGCGGAGATGGCTGCTCTCACGGCGAAAGCTGATTTTCAAGCGGTCCAAAGCATGGCCCAGGACGCCGCGAAAATCAGACAGTTCGCGGCGGCGTCGGCGGGTGAAAGTCTTCGTGTTCCCGACAGAGAAACTCAGTTGCAGTCGGAATTGAGACAAGCGGAGTTGGAGCTGAAAGATGCAAGATATCATTGCACTGAAGAACATCCATCGGTGCAGGCGCTCAAAGCGAAGGTTGACCGCATAAACCAGGAGCTTGAGAAAGAGGCGGAGGATTTTGCAGATGCCTATGTTGAGGTAATGCAGCTAAGGTGGATTACAGCGAAAGAGAGGATGGATGAGGTTCGTGCATCTTTTGAAGCTCAGCATGAGGAGGCAAGAGGTTTCGGTGTTATAGTCGCCCGGTACTCGTTGCTCCAATCGGAATTGGCCCGGGCTGAAAGAATCTGTGAGATTGTCGACAATCGGATCAAGGAACTCAATGTCACGACGCAAGACGTGGAGGCGCTTCGCGTCAGCATA
>JADHXR010000118.1 GCA_016782865.1 Phycisphaerae bacterium | reverse complement strand
ATGCCCGACGGCTATCACCAATAAGATTGGAACTTCACACTTTATTTGTAAAGCCCCGAGAGTCTCAGAAGGGAATGTTTCGCGAGCAAGCCTAAAGGCTCGCTCGCATCCCCTTCATGAGACTCTCGGACGGTACCAGCCCTTATGAAATAAGTTAACTTTCTTTTCCCTTTGACGCGACAATTCTTCAATCTGTGCCAAGTGTCTCGATATCGGTGGACAGTAGTCCCATGTGTAGGCTCGCTCGTGTGCCTGTGGACCAAATATTGAAGAAACAAAGCCATCACCGGCAAACCGACCGATGTGTGCCGAGCGATAGCCAATCACTTGACCACTCAAGCCTTGCTTTCTCCTGTCGATAACATTCGGTATGAAGTCGTAGAACACTTAAGAGAGCGATTCTTGCAGGTTTCCTCCGAGGACACCAACTTAGCCACTATCTTTTGTGGTGAGGAAGGGCCCCTTTGATTGAAACCGAGAAAGCCGGTGCATATGCGAGCCTATGGGAGGGCCGAAGCCTTCGTCGGTGGACATTAGTCAATCGCTCTGAAGTTTCTGTCGAGGGAGCGTTGCTCAAAGTGCCGCACATGGAGGGTGTCCGATATCGCCGACGAGATTTGCCCCGCGACTGCCGGGAGGCGGTTTGAGTGAGAGACCCGAACCGGTAGCCCCGGATGGCTGAAGAACACTCGAGGATTGCCGCACCAGCCCGGTCTGTAATCAGTTCCTCGTTACCAACTCGATGCCTCTGCCGGTTCCGAGATTTCGGGAGTATTTCATCTCTTTCGGACTGTTCCAGTGCTCGTGAACACCCAGACTTTCCAAAGCTGTTCCGTCGCCTTCCGGATCATACATCGTCCCTGACGGCGGCTTATTCGCCGATGCCGCCTCGTGAAGGTAATTGTCAGGGTTGCCCGTCACATCAACAACGTTCGGATTCACCGCCTGCTCATTCCGCAAAATGTCCAGCCCAACGGAATCGATGGCCACCATATCCTGGGATACGAGTATGCTGGAGAACCAGTCTTTGTCATAACTCCCAAATCTTATTACGCCGCCGCTCTGATTTCGTGCGGGATACAAACCATCGACCATGTACAGAAACGTCTTTGGGCCCAGATGTTTATGACCATTCAGGTTCACAAGACAATTGTACGAACCCAAGGGGTCTCCTCGACTGCCGTACTTATGTAACGGGCTCGGTGACCAGCCGCGATCGTTTGGAAAATACGTTGTGCCGAAATGGTTTTTCGCACATAAGGTCACGCCAAACAGAGTGTGAGCTCTCATCAACGCCAGATTGATCAGGTACTTGGCCTGGGTCACGCACTGTGGCAGGTAGACGATTCCAGCCTTCGTATGAAGCGCATTACTCGTGTCATGACTGGCCGCAAGCCGGCCGTCCTGCGCTCTGTCAGGAGTGACTACGAAGCTGACCTTTTGGAATTCCGCATCTGGGTCGTTCTTGATCTTATTGTAGATAGGATCGCCGATATATCGCGTGGCGTCATATAAGGGTAATCGCAGAGCCCGGCACACCCCCCTTGTTCACGAGCTGATCCACAAGCGAGTGTATGACGTGAGGGCTGGGATTACCGACATCCGGTTTCCAATCGCCTCTGCCGTCCTGGTTCATATTGATTTTGATGGCAATCTTCTCCGACTCCCGGTAGCCCACGTCGCCCAAGCCCCTGCTCTTGTTGAAGGATCTGAAGAGAGCCTCCCAGGCTTTAGAATCGCTTGATTCGCCCGTCAGTCGCTGAATAGCCTCGGAGACCATTGAGTCGACCATTCTCTGATCGGTATTGTCGTCATCCCACCAGCTCCCGGTCGAGCCATCCCAACTTGTGGCATCCGGATCGCGAATCCACACGACTCGTCCAGGATAAATCCCTTTGGCTGTGCCCATTGGGCTGTTTGCCGGTTCCGTTGGCGTGAACAATGCTGCACCGGCCGGATTGCTGTTGGTTACACACACCGAACCCCATATGATGACGACAGCCGCAGTTGCGAAGATCCCAGCCAGCACATATCGTGATTTCTGCAACAGCCGCCCGGCTCTGCGATAAGCTAAGGTAGAACCGAGCAATCCCAAAATCCACACCACAAAGCAGCTCGCAAACGGCGCCGCCAGCCGTTGGCACGGATACGTCGCACGTAAAGGCTTGGGTACGACCCGCATCAAGAACCAAATGAGTGATATGAGCCCCGCAATGGGAAGCAGCCATATCAGCCAGGGGCGTTTCCTACTCCATGCGACGATCCCAACCGTTCTGGGCCTCTTATGCGAGCAACCGCTACTTTCTTGTGTATGGTGATTCTCTGACATTTGTTATATCCTCCAAACAACATTTCGAGATATCTATAGTCTGCGGACACCCGCGCCAGCCTGGCGTCCCATTACTTCTGTACTGTACCATAGCAGTCTTATCCAATGCAACGTCGTTTTCTCTTGGCGAATTGGCCCATTCCTGGGGTTCTCTGACAATAATGTTGGCCGAGACCACGATCAGAACCGTTGAAATGAGTTGCATACAACGTTATTATGGTCAATTACGGAACTGGTGGCATACAGGAGTACTACTTGTGAAGCTAAATGGGAAATCTCGGACAAAGCAGAAGGCGGTTGCGTGCTTGCCGGCAGCCGTGGCCGCAAGCGTCTTGCGCAATATTGCACTGCGGTGGGGAACTGCGGATTGAAATGGAGCAGGCAATTATCATGGTATGTAACTTTCGGATGGTACGGTGCACAGGGCTCATTCTGCTGACTGTGGGGTGCGTATTTGCGGAGGGCGGGACGTGGTCGTTGGTCGAGGCCGACTGGCTCAGGCAAGCGGAGGCCTGGATTGAGTCGCCGAAGCCGGCTCAAACATTTGAGGATGCTCGCGGTGCGGTTGATGGGATCAGGGACGGGAAATACGGATTCCATGCAGGGCATCAAACAAATCCGTGGTGGCAGGTAGAGTTGGGATCCGAGCCGAAGCCGATTTCTCGAATCGTCGTTTACAACCGCTTGGACTACGCACCAGGTTTGCACAATTCCGACAATCTTGTGGTCCTGACGTCTAACGACGGCAAAGGCTGGACGGTCCGGTACCGTAACAATGGCAAGTTTTTTGGCGGCGTGAGCGTGGCCGAGCCCTTGAAGATTCGCTTTGAAGACAGCAGCCTGAACGCCAGATACGTTCGGTTTATGATACCGAGCGAGAAGCCGATATTCTTCCACCTGGATGAGGTCGAAGTCTACGGGCCGGAGAATCCGCAGGCGAACCTGGCGCTGGGCAGGCCGGTTGATCAGAGTAGCACTAGTCCCTGGTCGACTCCGAAGGGCAGAGTCGAGACCAAGCAGGAGTCCACGTATCCCATAGAATACTTCCTGGAGCGAGGCCGGCGGCTCGAAAGGGACCTGCAGCAAATGTCCGTCGACACAAAAGCACTCAGGGCAAAGCTGAGCAGGCTGGAGCAGGACCTCAGACGTCTCGGCTCAGAGGCCGGCAAGGACGCCCGGCGCCGGCTGTATCTTGAAGTGAGACGTGCCATCAGGCGGGCCGCATTCTCAAATCCGCTGCTTGACTTCGAGAAGCTTCTTTTCGTTAGACGCTTCACTCAGGAGACGTATCCTGATGTATGCCTGAATCACATGCCATGGGTCTCGCGGCCAGGCGGCGACATCTGCGTACTCACGATGGCCGGGCCTGATCAGGAGCCGAAGGTGTACGACATACTGCAAGGTCGACTTGGGCCCGGGCATGTGCACGGGATCGATCTGTCCTGGGATGCGAATCGGATTGTATTCGGCTATGCGCAGGCCGCGAGCGATCAACCGCCCGTGGGCTGGAAGGACAGGCGCACAAATTACCGGCTTCGGCGGGCCGTCGAGCCGATTCACATATTCGAGGTCGGGGCCGATGGCACGGATCTGCGACAGATTACGGATGGGCAGTGGAGCGATCTGGATCCGACATATGCTCCGAACGGAGACATCGTGTTTGTGTCGGAGCGCTGCGGGTGCTCTTTGCAGTGCAATGAGTACGACAAGGACGAGACGTCGTGCAATCTCTTTTCGTGTCGGCCGGACGGCAGTGGCATTCGCTGGTTGAGCGTGTCGAAGGACGGCGACTATCTGCCGCACACGCTTGGCGATGGCACAATTGGCTATACGCGCTGGGAATATCAGGAGCGTGGGTGGGCCCATATACAGTCAATCTGGGTGATTCGCCCGGATGGGACTGGGGCAGATGCCCTGTTCAAGCAGCACTTTAACGATCCGTGGGCCCTGGAGGACGTTCGGTCGATTCCAGGGCTGGCCATGAGCAGGCTCTCGGCCGTAGCGGCAGGTCATCATACCCTGGCGGTCGGCCCGGTGGTTGTGGTGACGCCGAGCGTTGGGATGAACAATCCAGCGGGGATCAAGATCGTGACCCCCGGGGTAAGGCCTCCGGAGGGTGGGATGTCAGGTAGTACGGTTGACGAGGGCGGCGTGTTTGACAGGGGCGGATTCTACACCACCGTCTGGCCGCTGTCGGATAAGTACTTCCTTGCCTGCTACTCCTACTCAAACGACCAGACTGAGCCGGCCGGTTACGGCATATATCTTATCGATGCCTTCGGTGCGAAGGAGCTTGTGTATCGAGACGGGAGTATCTCGTGCTTTAGTCCGATACCGCTCGTCGCCCGTGAGCGGCCGCCGATATTGCCGGAGCTTACCGACCCGAACGTAACATACGCCACCTGTGCGGTCAGCAACGTGACACACGGGGCTGACGGCATCTCGGCCGGCCGGGCGCGCTATATAAGGATTTCTCAGCGCCTTCAGTGGCCGTACGACAATGAGTACGGAGGCCATCGCTACACAGAGAAGGCATATCCCAATAACTGGACGCCGGTCCAGGTAATAGGGACTGTCCCGGTCGAGAGCGACGGCAGTGCCCATTTTAGGGTGCCTGCGGACACGCCCGTTTACTTCCAGCTCTTGGATCGGGACCATATGGAGTTGCGCCGCATGCGGTCGTTTATCAGCTTCCAGCCGGGTGAGGTCCGCGGTTGCGTGGGCTGTCATGAAAGCCGGGAGGAGGCGCCGCCAGCAGCTGGGATTCCATTGGCTCTCGGGCGAGAACCGCTGGATCCTGTGCCGCCGCCCTGGGGCGAAAGGCCGATCAGCTTTCTGCGCGATATTCAGCCGATTCTGGACCGGCATTGCGTCGATTGTCACAGCGGCTTGAGTCCGGCCGGGGGATTGGAATTCTACGGAGGGCTGACCGCCGGGCCCCAGCGGGGACCGGGGCATGCGACTTACATTGCAGGATACGGCGCCAATAGAGCATTCGAAACGATCATCGAACACAAGCTGGTTTCATGGTCGCAAGTTCAGGGTGATGCTCGGATCACGCAGCCTCTTGAATTCGGGTCCCACAAGAGCAGATTGGTGAAGACTTTGCGAGCCGGGGCATGCGGGAGGCGGGCGAGGCTCAGTCCCTCGGAGTGGCTGCGGTTAGTGACGTGGATTGACGGCAATGCCCCGTATCACGATGGATTCGTGAACAAGAGACAGGTGAAGCCTGCGTATAGCCTGCCCGCCGATACGGGACTGATCAGGGAGATATCGAGTATCCACGAGAGGCGCTGCGGCTCATGCCATGAGGCTTCGGAGATATCGAGGCCGGACTGGGTAGACATTCGTCGGCCCATGCAAAGCCTTTTCCTGGCCGCGCCGCTGGAGAAGTCGGCCGGCGGAACGGGTAAGTGCGGCAAAGTTACATACCGCAACCGCGAGGATGTGGACTATAAGGCTGTGCTTCGGCTTGTCGCTGATGCTGTTGAGCAAGCGTGGGAGAATCCCCGGCGGGATTTGATGGCACTTCAAGAGGAATATCCGCGCAAATGAAGCATCACGCTGGCACTGGATTGCCTTATCACGGGCAAAACCCACTTGATTGTGTCCGTTCTTGTGATCGCGGGATGAACCTCAATTTGGGGCTTTCCAGTGATATTGTGTCTCCGTTTTATTACCACAGATGCCGTCTTTGCTTAGATTGGCTGCAAATGAATATGGACTATTCGCCGAATATTGGGTTCTCGAAAACAACCTATGCCTTTTTCGTATTCATTGGACGTTACGCTGTATTTATGCTATAGATGTAAGATATGGTGGCTTCAGATCACAGACGCAGTAGAGTGCTCTTACGCTACTTTGTTTGCACATCTTTGAAGAGCGGCGTCAGACTGTTGCCATGGACATGAGATTTCCCTAACGTCATGAGACGATGAAGTTCGACTTTGCAAGAGAGCATTTGATATGGCAAGTAAGAGCGGTGATTCGAAAGGGCAAGGCAGGCAGCGCAAACGCACAGAGGAAAGGACTCGCCACTTAAATGTCTTGTTGCGGGCCATCCGCAATGTCAGCCAACTCATAGCCCGAGAAGAGGACCGCGACCGGTTGCTTGAAGGCGCATGCGAGTACCTGACTGAAGGTGGCGCTTATCACAGTGTTTGGGTGGCATTTCTGGACGAATCTCACAAGCTGGTCAGTGCGGCGGCGGCAGGTTTGGACAAGGATTTGCGGCCCCTCACCGATCGCCTCAATCGCCGAGAATGGAGCCACTGTGTAGAAAAGGCACTGTCGCGACCAGGAGCCTATGTGATCGACGACCCGGCATCGGTCTGTGGGGACTGCTTATTAGTCAAGAGATGCCAGGCAAGGAAGGTCATTGCCGCCCGCCTGGAATACGGTGGAGAAACCTCGGGACTGATGGTGGCTTCGGTCGAGGGCGACCGTTCCATCGACCAGGAGCAGCAGAGTCTGTTCGAAGAGGTTGCCGGTGACGTTGCGTTCGCGCTGCACAGCATAGGGCTGGAAGAAGAGCGCAAGCGTGCGGCCGAGGCATTGCTTCTCGAGCAATCCCGCCTCGAGGCTCTTTTGCAGCTTAGCCAAATGACAACCGCGCCGATACAGGAAATCACAGACTTTGCTCTGGAAGCGGCAGTCCGGCTGACCGGAAGCACGATTGGCTACCTTGCGTTTATGAATGATGACGAGACCGTTCTCACCATGCACTCCTGGTCGAAAACGGCCATGGAACAATGCGCCATCATTGACAAACCGATCGTCTATCCTTTGGAGACGACAGGTCTCTGGGGAGAAGCGGTGCGGCAGCGAAAGGCCGTCATAACCAACGACTACTCGGCCGCTGATTGCCTCAAAAAGGGGTATCCGGAAGGCCACGTCAAGGTGGTTCGTCATATGAACGTGCCAGTATTTGACGGCGAGCGCATCGTCGCCGTCGCCGGTGTAGGGAACAAAGACGAGTGCTACAATGAGTCGGACGTTCGACAGTTGAGACTGCTAATGCAGGGCATGTGGAGGCTCGTCCGACGCAAACAGGTTGAACAGGCGCTGCAAGAAGCTCACGATGAGCTGGAGAAACGGGTTCGGGAACGTACGTCCGAACTGGGCAGCGCCAACCAGGAATTGAAGCGGGAAATAGCCGAGCGTAAGAGGGCGGATAAGGTGCTCAAAGACTCCGAGGCCTTATACTTGTCCCTCGTGGAGAATCTACCTGTTCACGTGCTTCGCAAAGATCTCGATGGTCGATTCACGTTTGCGAACCAGTCGTTTTGCGATTTGCTCTCAAAGCCGCTCGAGGAGATTACCGGCAAGACGGACTTTGATTTCTACCCGGAAGAATTGGCACGGAAATACCAACAGGACGATCAACGAGTGATGGAAACGGGCGAATTGTTCGAGGCTGTTGAAGAAAACAAAAAGAAAGGCGAAACTCTCTACGTCCAGGTGATGAAATCGGCCGTGCGCGACGCCGGCGGCAAGATCGTGGGCGTGCAGGCGATCTTCTGGGACGTCACGCATCGCGAGAAGGCAGAAAAGGACCTGGCATACGAGCGTTTCCTGTTGGAAACGCTTATGGACAATTCGCCGGATTACATCTACTTCAAGGACACCGAGAGCCGCTTTGTTCGAATCAGCAAAGCGCTGGCGGACTATTTCAAACTGAAGCAGGCCTGTGATGCAATCGGCAAGACTGATCTGGATATTTTCGATACAGAGCGCGCCAGGCAATACCTGTCCGATGAACGGCAGGTAATGAAGACAGGCAAGGCGGCTGTGAACAAGGAAGAAGAACAATCCTGGCCCAACGGGCGGACAAGATGGGTTTCGACCAGCAAAGTTCCTCTGCGCAGTCCCGAAGGAAAGGTCATCGGCACCTTCGGCATTTCTCGGGATATCACCGATCGCAAGTGTGCCGAGGCGCAACTGCAAGCGGCCAAGGAGGTTGCTGAGGTCGCCAGTCGGGCCAAGAGCGAGTTCCTTGCCACTATGAGCCATGAAATCCGGACCCCGATGAACGGCATCATCGGAATGATCGATCTTCTGCTTGGCACAAATCCAACCGATCAACAACGTACGTATCTGGATTTGGCCAGCCAGTCAGCAGAGACACTGCTGCGACTCATAAATGACATCCTGGACTTTTCCAAAATCGAGGCGGGCAAGTTCGAACTTGAATCGCTTGGCTTCAAATTGCGCGACACTCTTGGCGATACGCTCCAAACGCTCGCCGGGCGCGCTTCTGAGAAGGACCTGGAATTGACGTACCACATTCCCCCTGAGATACCTGACGAGTTGGTTGGCGACCCGGGACGCCTTTGCCAGATCATAGTGAATCTTACGGGTAATGCTATCAAGTTCACCGAACAGGGCGAAATTGCCGTGGGTGTGAAGCTGGAATCGCTGGTTGACGACAATGTTCGGTTGCATTTTTCCGTCAGCGATACCGGGTGCGGCATTCCACCTGAGAAACAGCAGCTCATCTTTGAGGCCTTTCGCCAGGCGGACAGTTCTATGTCTCGTCGTTATGGAGGCACAGGCTTGGGATTGGCGATTTCATCGCATCTCGTTGAGATGATGAAAGGACGAATGTGGCTTGAGAGCGAAGTGGGAGCCGGCAGCACGTTTCATTTCGTCGCGGTCTTCTCCTTTCAGAAGGACGCGCCGATCAAACCGGTGCCTGGGCCGGTGACTTTGCATGGCCTGCGAGTGCTTGTGGTTGACGACAACAGGACAAACAGGTTGATTCTCGAAGAGATGCTGAACAACTGGCGAATGAATCCTACAGCAATCGATAGCGGCCAATCAGCATTGGAAGAGATGGGCAAGGCGGTCAGCGCCGGTGAACCTTTTCACCTGGTGTTGCTGGATGGCATGATGCCCCAAATGGATGGTTTTGAGCTGGCCGAGAAGATCAGACAGGCGCCCGGTCTAAGTGAGACCACCCTCATCATGTTGTCATCGGCGGGGAACTTAGCGGGCAGCACCCGCTGCCGTGAGTTGGGTATCGACTACTGTCCTATGAAACCGGTGAAACAATCGGAGTTGTTGGATTCTATTGTTGCGGCTCTTAGCGTCGCTACGGCTGACGAAGCGGCTCCGGCGGCCGCCGCCGAACATCTCGAAAGTACGACGTCTCTGCATATCCTGCTGGCCGAGGACGGCTTGGTGAATCAAAAGGTTGCTGTGAACCTTCTCGAACAACGCGGGCACAAGGTAACAGTAGCCAACAATGGGCAGGAGGCGGTTGACGCCGTAGACAATGAGTCATTCGATGCAGTCCTGATGGATGTACAAATGCCGGCCATGGATGGACTCGAAGCGACCGCTATCATCCGTCAAAGAGAAGTCGAGTCCGGAGGACATGTTCCCATCATCGCAATGACTGCGCACGCAATGAAGGGCGACCGCGAGCGATGTCTGGAGGCCGGTATGGATGGATACATTGCCAAGCCCATCCGCGCAAAGGACCTCCACGATACTTTTGAGGCGACAGTTGCGAGAGTGCGGGGATATCAAGCACAGGAGAGCGAAACTGTAGAAGATAAGGACATCCTCGATCGAGATCAGATATTGGAACAGACCGGAGCAAGCCCAGAAACGTTAAGGGAAATCGTGGAATTGTTTGCCACCGAATCCGCAAAGCTAATGAAAAGGATGAGGGACGCGATTGGGAATGAGGATCCATCCGGGTTGCAGCGGGCTGCCCACACGCTCAAAGGATCCGTTCGGATCTTCGGAGCCGGACGTGCGGCAGCGGCAGCGCTGCGACTCGAAACGATAGGTGGTGACAAGAATCTTGCCGGTGCCGAGGATGCGCACGCGGCATTAGCCAGGGAGATTGAGCGGCTTATGCCCATGCTGGCCAAACTGGTGAAGCCCTGAATGCGCGTCCCGCGAGAAGGAAATGGGATCTGCAAATGAAAGTGCTAATCGCCGACGATGATCCGATGTGGCGTGCGCTACTTGAGCAGAACGTCAAAAAATGGGGCTTCGAGGTCATTACAGCCCAAGACGGCCGGCAAGCCTGGAATATTCTCCAGGAGCATGGAGCGCCTCGAGTTGCGATTCTTGACTGGCAGATGCCCGAACTCGACGGAGTCGATATTTGTCGCCGCATCAGATGCGGCCTCAACCGCCCGTTTGTCTATACAATCATTCTCACCAGCCGCGATACTCGTGACGACATGGTGGCCGGTTTTGAGTCCGGGGCCGATGATTATCTAGTCAAGCCCGTGGACATGGCGATTCTTCGCAGCCGTTTGAGTGCAGCGGTACGAATCGTCAAGGCTGTCCCTCCGCCGAGACAGATACCCGGCTACCGGCTCCTTGGACGGCTCGGAGCCGGCGCCATGGCAACGGTGTATAAAGCACAACAGCTCAGCCTCGACAGACTGGTCGCGGTTAAGATCCTTCCCAAGAAATTCAGTCAAAGCCCCGAGTTCGTCAAGCGTTTCTACGCTGAGGGGCGAGCAGCCGCAAAACTAAATCATCCAAACATCGTCGCCGCGCTGGATGTCGGCAGGCATGGCAATGCTCACTATTTCATCATGGAGTATGTCCAGGGTCATACTGTGCACGAGCATCTTGTCAAGGAGGGTCCATATGCTGAAGGGCAGGCACTGGCCATCGCGATTCAGGTCGCCAAGGCATTGAATCACGCCCACCAGGCCGGGCTCATACACCGAGATGTCAAACCGAAGAACATCTTGATCACACACAATGGCCTCGTGAAGCTGGCTGACATGGGCTTGGCGCGGGCTGTCAGCGACCGCGAAGCGGCAGAAGCCGAAGCAGGCAAGGCCTTCGGCACCCCATACTATATCGCACCCGAGCAAATTCGCGGTATCGTGAACATCGATGCACGGGCCGACATCTATAATTTCGGTTGTACCCTGTTTCACATGGTCACAGGCAGGGTGCCCTTTGAGGGCCAGGATGTCCCAACGGTACTGCGAAAGCATCTCGATGAGCCCTTCACCCCGCCGGACCACATAAATCCCCTGCTGAGCAACGGCATTTGCGAAATCATAGAGTTGTGTATGGCCAAGGACCCCAGGAAGCGCTATGCAACTACTGCTGATCTGATCGAAGACCTCCAGGCCGTAGCCGATGGTCGGCGACCGGTGCAAGCTCACAAGCTCATTGACCTGGCGGCGCTAACCGCACTGGATCAAAAAAGCAATGCAGATGAAGCGGTGGAAGCGCAGGGTGAAGGGTCTTTGATCACTACTCCGCTGTTTTGGATCGCAGTTGTGGGCTGGTTGCTGGTTGTGTTGCTGCTCATCATGGTCGTTCTGCTGGCGAGGTGATCACTGTCGTCGGTGTCAATCTGGCTGCCAGGTCCTGGAGAATGTGGAACCATAACAGTTCAGAACTTAGAACCGATACCCTACACCCAGGAAGTACTTGACATCTGTTTTGTGGGCACCGACAGCCGGAGTCTCATCGTAATTGAAGATCGTCTTGAAGCTCGCAAAGAACTTTTCTGTGAAATCAGCACGGATTCCAGCCGTACTTGTGAGAAAGTAGTCAGAGAACTTATCAATGCTCGGATAGAAGGTTAGATCATGTGTAAAACTGATGTCCTTTCTGAGCTTCTTGTCAAAATGGTAGCCAAGCTGGATTGACAGTTCGCTGTTGCTGTCAGTCTGGTTGTCAAACTTCTCGTAAAGAGAGGCCAAACCAAGCTCGCTTGAGAAGTTTAGATCTGCCGACTCGATCCATTGATAGCCACCACCGAGGCCGATTATCATTCGTCGATCCAGTTCAGAAACAGCATCTTTTTCGTATCGCGCGTCCACATAACCGTACTTCTTCTTGCTGAAGAAGTAGTCGTATTTGCCTCTTGCCCGCCACCAGTCTTCGATAGTCTCCTCTGCGCCAGTGATCTTGTCTTCCTGTTTGCTCTTTGCATAATCCGTAGAGATCGTAGTCCGGTCTTTCTCTGTACGCTTTGCAAAATTGGCGCTGGCGCTGATAGTCTCAGTCTTCGTGTTGCCATGCGTGGAAGTAAGCCCGGCCGAAATGTCTCCAGTCCACTTCGGGGCCGGCTTGATAGGGGGATTTATTGAGACAATATCCGCGACAGCAAATACCTGGGCCTTCAACGCTTCGCTACCTTCGACGGCAAACTGACCAGGCTGACCGCTCATTACCTTCTGCCTGAAACCCGTGTCCTCTTTGAGATAGACCGTGACTGGCTCATTACTGCTGAAGGTCTGTATATTTGAGAGGTCCACAGTTACTTGACCTGCGGCATTTGACGTAAAAACTAACTTGCCGTCCACAAGATGGTCGATTTTGCCTGTGAGATGGTCTCCATTCTTCAGAAACAACTCATCTCCATGGCACAAGCCAACAGACAGCATGAAGCATATTACTACTATTGATTTTGGTAAACGCATCGTAATTTCCTTTCATCTCTAAACCATTTGAAAACACTTCAAGCACCAAGCTTAAGGTCTAACTGTCACCGGGTGCCGTTACCCAGAACCATGCTGCGGCTGAGTCTCAGGATGCCGCACTTATCATATGGACATCGCGCTGTGGATAAGGTATCGATATACCGTTCTTGTCAAGGGCAAGCTTGATCTTTCTTGTTGTATCGAAACGGACATTCATCCTGAGTAGATCAACCATCATGTTTCTCCAATAGAAGATCATGGCTTATGCCGGCTAATTCTATCTTGCCCTTCTCTACATTTCAAGCCTTTTCTGATACATGTCAGGGCGAACAGTTGAGATTTCAAGTCGGATACGCTATCATATTGGGCATAAGGCTCGGCATAAATGTGCGGTTACCAAATAGAGACTGAAGCTAAAACGCTTACAAGGAACAAGGAAGACGCTCATGAAGAACCAGATCACCCGACGTGACTACCTGCGAATAATGGGAATATCAGGACTTGGCATTGGTGCAGGCTCGATAATCGGTGACCAGCTACTGGCCCAGGATATCGGTGAAAGCGGTTTCCAGAGCTCCGTTATCGCCGCCAATAAGGTTCAGGACAGTAGATACAACGCCGTACTGATAGAAGGTGAAGTCATCCAGCCCCGGCGCAAACTGCCCGTGCTCACCGAGACGGATGTACTTGTCGTCGGAGGCGGTCCGGCGGGGATCGTCGCCGCCATCGCGGCCAGACGAGCCGGCGCAAGGGTCACCATCGTCGAAAGATACGGCCACTTCGGAGGCCTCTGGACGGGCGGGCTCGTACTTCTGATCCTCGGCCACATTGCCAAAGGGCCGAAGCAGGTCTGCCAGGGAATAGGAGAAGAAATGATGCGCCGCCTCGAAAAAATGGACGGTGCTATCATCAACCGAGGGCCGGGCTCCAATCCCACCGTTGATGCCGAAGCTGTTAAGTACCTGATGGTCGAGATGATCGAAGAAGCCGACGTCGAGGTCTTTCTCCACTGCTGGGGAGTTGACGCCGTCAGGCAGGATAACTCCCTCCGCGGCGTGGTATTCGAGAGCAAGTCGGGCCGGCAGGCCATCCTCGCCAAGACAGTCGTCGATGCTACCGGCGATGGAGATATCTTCGCTGCCGCCGGCGCTCAATTTGAACATCGCTCCCACAACGTCGGCTTAGTTTCTCGAATCGGCAATCTTGATCGCGTCGACAAAACCAAGACCTCCGACGCGGAAAAGCCCAAAAGACTTGGTTCAGCGACTCCTGTGTCCGGGGTCAATTGGGTCAATCTCACCGGCCCGGAAGTCGACGGACTCGATCTTGCCACGCTTACTCGTATGGAGTTGAACCATCGCAAATACATTTGGGGCAAAATGCAGAAGATACGCAACATCCCCGGTTATGAAAATGTCTATCTCGTGGAGACCGCACCGCAGCTCGGAGTCCGAATCACGCGCATCCTCAACGGCCTCAAGACAGTCACAGTCGATGACATAAGGAAGGCTACTCGGCATCCGGATGCGATAGGTGTCGGCGGTGCTTCTCACGCCGAACACGGCGAATGGCAGATTCCCTACGGGGCCCTGGTGCCGCAAACGGCCGACAATGTCCTTGCCGCCGGGCGATGCATCAGTTGTGATCTGCGCATGGCCGATCTGGTTCGCCTGATACCCAACTGTTTCGTCACCGGTCACGCTGCCGGAGTCGCCGCCGCCGTGGCTGTTAGGGACCGCTGCACGCCGCGCGAGGCCGACATAACCGAGATCCAAAAGATCCTTCGGCAACAGAATGCGTACCTCGGTTGAGCGATAGAGAGCTCCTGGATGAACCCGTCATGACGCCAACGAGCATCCGAAATCATCTTAGGCTGCTGGTCCGTCTCATCTGTTTCATCGCCGCGGTGCTGTGCCTCTTGCCCGTCGGCGACAAGGATGCCCTCCTGGTGCTAGTGCCCGCCTTGAGCCCTTTCGTCACCGTAGCCTCGATCCTGGCAGCCAGGACAATTCGGCCCATACTTGGCCTTGGACTCGTTGTCGGTCTTGTTGCACTCTATCGGCATCGCTGGTTCTGCCGTTGGGCATGCCCTACGGGCTTGTGCCTTGACGGCGCAAGCTTCCTGGGCCGACACCTCAAGCGAAAACCTTGCCGGGCCATGTCAATAGGCCGGTGGCTGTTCGCACTCACCCTCGGCGGGGCAATATTGGGCAGTCCGCTGTTTCTATGGTGTGATCCACTTGCCCTCTTCAGCGGCCTTTTCCTCTTGGCCGAACGAAGCCAAGTGCTTGCCGGTGCCGTCTCGTTTCTGGTCTTTACGCTCCTGCTGATCTTCTCGGTGCTGTGGCCCCATGTGTGGTGCCGCGGGCTCTGCCCTTTGGGGGCTTTTCAGGATGTGCTCTCCAGAATGCTTCGACCCGCCCGCTCCATTGCGAGACCTCAAAACAATGCGTCGGACCGCAACACTTCGGGACACCTTGTTGCAAGGCGCACGATACTCGGATTGCTGGTGGGGGCCGCCTCAGCGAGCATCCTGCGCATCGCGGGCCGCGAACCGGCGCAACCACTGAGGCCGCCGGGGGCGGTGGATGAGCTGACCTTGAAAGGGCTCTGTACTCGCTGTGGCAACTGTATCCGATCATGTCCGCACGGAATCATCCGTCGCGAGACAGGTCGGCACGGTATCGCCGGCATCCTGACACCTGTACTGACCTTTGACGAGGACTACTGCCGCGAAGATTGCACCCGCTGCACGCGGGTCTGCCCCAGCGGGGCTCTTGCAGGCATGGACCTTGGCAACAAACCACATATACAAATTGGCCTGGCCCAGGTCGACATGAACATTTGCCTGCTCGGCGAAGACCGTGAATGCTCGGCTTGTATGCGATGGTGCCCATATAATGCGATTGGTTATGTCTTCTCAGAAGCCGAGTATACGCTTGTGCCCGTGATTGACGACGTGAAGTGCAACGGCTGCGGAGCGTGTGAGGTTGCCTGCCCGACAAGCCCTCGCAAAGCAATCAGGATCCTCGCCAGGGCCGACATCGGTCCGTGATGGCCAAGTACTCCTTATCATTCAGCGTATCGAGGTAATATCCACCAAGTAGATGGACTAGTCTTCCGGGGCGGGCCAGTTAAGATGCTTGTGCAGAAATTCAAATGTACGTTGTCCGTTGATGCTGTGGCCGCCCTGGAAGAATTCAATCTCCGTGCGGTCGGCGATGCCGAGCTGGGCGTACAGCCAACGCACCTTTGCATACTCGTGCGCAACCCAGCGATCGCGACCCACCAGATCCAGGTGTCCCCGCTCGACCATGAAGGGCCGCGGCACCATCAAGCAGGTCATCTCGGCGTAGTCGAACGTGTGCCCGAGGTTCCAGTAAGGCATCTCCCACTCAATGGACCGCATGAAACTAAAAGGTTGGTCGGTGGCGGCGACTTTGCGCGTCCACTGATTGAAGTCGCCCGAACAGATCGAGAGACAGTATTTCTCAAGAATCGTCGGCACCCGCATGGCGGTTTCGCCCCCGTAGCTCAAGCCGTAGAACGCGATGTGCTCGCCGTCGACGAACGGCAACGTGTCCAGCCAGCGCAGAATCTGATCGTGCTGAGCTATGATAAATGAGAACAGCGTCGCTTTGACTGTGTTGGCCTTGCGGTCGAGCCAGCGATAGCGATCTTCCCCGCGATACAGATTGTGCGGCGCGAACGTGACGAAGCCACGCTCGGCCAGACGCGCGGCGAAGTCGTTGTAGGCGGTGCTGTTTGCGTCGATCGTACTCCGCGGCACGCCGTTGCGCCCGTGCTGGCAGACCACGACGGGGCGTCGCTCGCCGGTCTGAATATCCCTTGGTATAATCAACACGCCCCAGGCGAACAACTCGCCGAACACGTCGAGTACAACATCGTATGCGGTCCATTCTTGCGTATCGAGAATACGGCGTGTACGCGTGTTTGGCGCGAGCAGCGGTTCGTCGAAGCGTCCCATCCCCTCGGTGTGAAACCGCTCACGGAAAGGCTTGGCGCCATCGACGAATTTCTCCGCCGAATGCGTGGGGTGGCGTCGTTTCGTGCTCCAGCGACGTTCGGCCAGTTCCGGCATGACTTCGTACAGAAAGAATCGGTCGCGCACATGCTCCGATTCTCGCACGAGCGATTGCACGTGATTCTCGATTTGTCGCACGGCTCGCCTCTGTCGGCTGTCCGGCTCGAACGATCCTCGTCGGTCCGTGGGAGTCTCGTCAGAGAGGCCCATGCCGGTTTTGACTCCCAGCCCCCGCGCGAATGCTTCGATCGCGCGAATCGAGCCCGGACCGGTTGGAGCGCCATCGTCGTGGACCAGAGTTGGTTTTGCAGTTCCAGGGCCGGCCGGTATGCACCGAAACTCCCGCGAGACCGAGGTGAAATCCGGCGTGCACCAATCACCTTTGTGCCCCGTCACGGTGGGCGCGGGGCTGTGTTCGACCGCGAGCGAACGCGGCAGGATAAGCGAGGCAATCTCCGCATCGCCGAAGCGCCGCAGCAGGCTCCACACGTTGCGATAAATGGGCTCGGCCCAGACATTCTCTCGCGCGTCGAAGTAGCCGCTAACCAGCACGGCATCGATTCGTGTGTCGATGGCTGCGGCATAGAATGCAATCAGACCGCCCTCGGCATACCCGACGACACCTATCCGTGGCGATTCATCTCGTTTCTCGAACCAATCGACTGCCGCAAGCACTTTCTGCACCTCGTAGCCTATGATGTGCCTGCCCATCTGGAACCCCTGGCGATAGATCCATTCGCGATACGTCTGATCGGACCGTTTGAGCCCGGTGTCTTCCGTGTCGAGCCTGGCCCGGCTCACCAGTGCAGGGATGACAAGCTCAAACCCGTTCTCAGCCAGGCGGCGAGCGAACTGCTCCTGCGATTCGACGCCCGGCGCCAACCCGAGCAGTTGCTCGGGAGTCTGATCCGCGTCGGGCACGACAACGACTCGTGCGACCGGCGTTCGCTTCGGCTGAACGAGCAGACCCTCGCCGAACACCCCGCCCAGCACGGGCCACCGCACCTGAAACACGCGGTACTTCGCAGTCTCGGCCACCTGAGCCGGATTGGCATCGTCGCCGAATCGCTCCATCCTCACGGGCAGTCGCGAATCCACCGCGCCGATTATCTCGCGAAGTCGCCGCCGATTCTCGGCTACGGAGGTCTCGGATATCCAGAACCTGGCGCGTTTTGCGCGTGATTGCTGAATCTGTCTTTCAATGAACAGGTGCGCTCCGTCCATGAGGCGTTCGGAGAGATCCTCTTGCTGCCACTCCAGCGGTTTGGTGCCGGCAAGTGCCGATACTGCTGCGCCGACAGGCGAGCACAGCGCGCTCGCCAGAATACATACAATCAAGATGATGACGGTTCGATTCATCGCAAGTCCTTTTCAGTCGGCTTGGAACTCTTGGAATTCACTACGCGTGCCAAGGGGCGCGTAGTGGTTTGCTCAACAATCGATTGGCCTGGTCGTCGCCGACAAAGTGCTCTTCGTCCGGGTCCCAGTGGAGTTTACGCCCGAGTTTCATGGCGATGTTGGCCAGGTGACACACGCTTGCCGAGCGATGCCCCACTTCTACAGGGGCGATGGGATCGCGCTGCGACTTTATGCAGTCGAGGAAGTTGCGCTTGTGGTCACGGCTCTCGTAAAGATGGATCTCATTCGGTCCGATGACTGTGCTTGCCAGAGACTCGGGGTGCGTCTGCATTGAATTCCAATCCACATGCAGCCAACCTTCGGTCCCTTCGAAGCGCGCCGCGCCGCCTACACCGCCCGGCGTGCAAATCAACTCCACACCGCTGGCGTACCGGGCGCGAAAGTTGATCTTGCTGACCGTGTCAAACAGACCTGTCTTCGGAAACTCGCTGCCCAGGTCCTCGATCTCAACCGGACCCGTGCGCTCGGTGCCGAGGCCCCACTGGACAATGTCAAACTTGTGAGCGCCCGTGTTCGTAGTCTCACCGCCCGAATAGTCCTGACCGAAGCGGAAGGTGTAGAAGCAGCGGCTTGGGTGATGCGGCGCCAACGGCGCAGGTCCCAGCCACAGATCGTAGTCGAACCCCTCCGGTACCGGCGTGGGCTCCCAGGTATCGATGTCCAATCGCAAGCCGTGCCGGCCCAGGCTTGTGAGCACGCGTTCGACCTTACCGATGCGGCCGTTGCGAACCAGTTCGCAGGCAAAACGCATGGTTTCCTTGGAGCGGTGCTGGCTGCCCGTCTGCAAGATTACGCCGTGACGGCGAACCGCTTCGACCATTGCGCGACCCTCTGCGATGGTTAAGCTCAGCGGTTTTTGACAATAGATATGCTTTCCGGCCCTGGCCGCCATTATTGTCGGGATTGCATGCCAGTGGTCCGGTGTGGTGACCGAGACGGCGTCGATATCGTCGCGGGCCAGCAGATCGCGGAAGTCATTGTATGCGTCGCAGCCGGCATAGGTCCCCGAGCCTTGCTTCTTCGCGTAATAGTCGTTCACCAGCTTACGGGCCGGCTCGCGTCCGCGAAACTGTGTAGCAGTCTTGTAGCCGTGACTGCCCCGGTTCACATCGCATACCGCAACAATCCGGGCATCGTCCTGGTGCATCAGGCCCTGCAGATCCGTAAAGCCCATGTTACCCGTGCCGATACAGCCGACGTTGATTCGGTTACTGGGGGCGCTGGCGCCAAGAGCCGAGCTTGGGACAAGATAGGGCATACCATACGTGCCCATTACACCGGCTGCCGCGTACTTGAGGAAATCTCTGCGGCTCGACAATCTGCTCTTATCACTCATGATCTATCTCCTGCTATATCGTTTTATCGACACAATACTGCATTATTCCAATTCCAGATGCACGGCCTGATAGGCTTCTATCCTCGGAAAGGTGATCTCGACCGCGCCGTCCAGGTCTCGGCGTTTTGACGGACCGACGACGAACGTGCCGACACTTCGTATTCGCTCGTTCTCCGGCAGGCGGACGCGAAGCACAACGTCTTCGACAGGGGCCAGATAGTATTCCTTGGTCAGCATGCGCTCAAACTTGTTCCCGGTCCAGTTTGTCATGTGCAGGACCCGCCGGTTGCCGTTGACTGTCATATTGCAGAGCAACCCCGCTGGGGCTTGCAACTCATACGGCGCCGGCTCGGGCGCGACTGTCTTGACCAGCGTGCGAATGAGTTTACCCAGAACGTCCATGTTGTCCGTCTGGAAAAGACTCTCCAGACAGGACGCCATGTAGGCGACTCGGCCTTTGCCGTAGCGCGAGAGCACCACGCCAGGCAAAAATGCCCGGCGGCCGTCACCGGTGACAATGTCCATCGCAACCGAGCCGCCTTCAAGCACCTTTACGGGTTCATAGAACCACAGCGGCACCAACCGGTTCGCCCAGTAACCATCGAAGGCTTCGGCGCCGGGTCGGGCCAGCATGTACAGATCGCTTGGGCCCCCGACCATGACGACGTAGCTGCGCATGATCCGCGCCACCTCGCCTCGCGGTTTCATAGGGACAACCCGTGTGAGTTCCTCCAGAGCGAAACGTTCCCGCCGCCTGGCTTCGGCGTCATACAAGGACGCGGCATAGCTTGTCACCAGTCCCCCTCCGGCGCCGACGAAACGCTTGATGTTTTCGATGCGCGACTTCGATAGACGAGGCGCGCCGGCCAGATAAAGCACTTTGTAGCGACCCAGCCGCTCAGGTTGGTCAAGGATGGTCTCGTGGACGCTGCTGACCTGGACGTGTCCGTACAGACAAGCCGCAAAGGCCCCCAGGGTCGCACTTCGTGCGTCGACCTTCCGGTCCCAGTTGGCCTTCCGACCGAAACCCGGCGGGTCCTGATACCCGTAGACGACCGCGACATAGGGGTAGTTTTCAAATCCCGCGAGGTTGTGCTCATTCGCGGCCAGTACGCCGAAAGGATACGTCACATAGCGACGGTATTGGGGATGATTCACGTAAGCGTGCGGCTGGGCCATTATCGGCGCGCCGGTGAACATGGTCGACGTGAAGATCTGCTGCTGATAGTTGTATCCGTCATAAATCGCGCGCGGCCAGTTGCCGTACGTACCCACATAGGGCCAGATATGCATCCCCATGGACCGGGCCAGGCTGATGCCCTCGACCCGCTCGAGCATAGTCCGGCCGCGCTCGTACAGGAAAGCATCCATCGCTTCGATGATCCGCGGATCCTCGGCTGTGATCTTCTGAGGATTGTTGATGTTGTAGATCAGCGGTATGTCCTTGTGAGATTTGACCAGGCGGCGCACCTCGTGCAGGATCTCGGCAAGCACGTCAGCGTACCATTGATGATACCTCTCGATCAGCGCCAGCTCTCTTGCCGTGTAGTCCTTCGAGTCTTCACGCCAGGGCAGCATCTGGCCTGTGGCCTCTTGGAAGCCCTTCTTGCAGCCGCCACAATAGCAGACTTTCATCCCGGGCCAGAAGTAGTGCGGCCGCCACGTGTCGAAGTACACGCCGGCGACATCATAGTCCCGAACGACGTGCTCCACCAGATCCATGAAGGCCTGCCGATAAGGAGTGTTCCAGCAGATGGTCCCGTGGTCTTCGCCTACGAACATGTGGCTGTGCTGCGGCCCACCGTCCGGACGGGTCCGCTGAGCATATTCGGGGTAATCCTCTGTGACCATGGACCATGCGAGTTTGTGGCCGGTCGAGATATAGGGAACCACCCTTATGTTGCGAGGCTTACACGCAGCGATCATCTCGGCCAGCAGATCCCGGTCACCCTGGTCCCGATGCCGGGTGAACCTGACACCCTGAATCGTGGCGTACTTGCCCATGGTGGCCATTCGGACGGTGTTGACATTCATTGCCTCCATCGTCTCGGCAAGGGCCTGGGCGTCGAATTCCATCTCCGGCGCCATAGGCGGATAGTACGCGTCGATGAGAAAGACCCGTGCGGTTTGCAGCCAATCCGGGACCTCAGGCGAACCGTCCGACGCCTGCACCCGCAACGAAACCGCCACAAGCAAGACAGCAAACAGGGATGCTCCCATTCGGCAGCGAGTTTCATCTCGATAGATTCTTGTCATTGACAACTGATCTGTCCCCTTTTATTGGTCCGGTGCCTACAATGAGGATTCCACAGTCCTGCACTCCATCGAGCACTGGCGTATACGGCCTGATGCAGTCGGCGCGGCGACACAGTTCAGCAAAGCCTGCCGGTGTCACATAGTCCAGGCTGATGTGTGGCCGGTAGCGATTATAATCCATCCGCCAGCGATCCGCAACATATCTCAACTCATCCAGACTCAAGAACAGCTCTCTATTGAGCAGTTCATCTCTGAGCCTGCTGTTGAACGACTCGATATGACTATTCTCCCTGGGGTTGCCTGGAGCAATATACGAGGTTTCTGCGCCGGCTCTTGCGAGCCGTTTCTCAACGGCACTTGAGATGAACTCCGGCCCATTGTCACTGCGGATATAAGCAGGGCAGCCTCTGACCGCAAACAGATGAGACTACATGATCAAAGACGGCGGGACCGTCTCATGTATGGATGCCGAAAACCTTTGATCCTTCGGAAAGTTGTAGAAACCCAGATGGAATATGTATTATAGGCTTTCAATTGCAGAGGAATACTTTAAGAATAGTGTCGAAGTATGTGGCGATTCAATGGACGGGGTCAAAAACGAAGAGGGCTGACAACTCCTTCAAGCTGCCAGCCCTTATCACCATACATCTTTCGCCTCGAAGTATGGCGTACAATGCCAGTGTCAAGACTTCAACAACGAATCAATAAGCTACAACTGTCACCAATCCATCGGTCCCCGGTACGATTGCACCGTTGAGCGTGGAAACCAATACGGTCAATGCTGACGCGTTCCCAACGGAGGCACTGAGTCTTATCTTGAAGATAAGGTCTAACAGGGCGCCGCTTTGCACCGTGGAGAAGTCGTTCATGGACACCGAGATAGTATTCATGCTTCTTGCATACCGAACCTGCGCATTCAACTGCTCAAGAGTCAATCCTGAGCTGCTGACCCCCAGCGGTTCAAGAACGCTCGAATCGAACTGGACGCCAACAGACATACTTGACAGTTCGTCTGGCGGCCGGGCGTTATCGAGGATGACCGGAACATGAATGATTTCGCCGGGAATCCCCAGAATGTCAACAGGGATAAGCAACTCGGCGCTAGGCAGTGGTGCCGCATCGGTTTCTACGATGATGCTGTACTGGACCGGATTCATGGCGCCTGTTGCCTCTGGGACAATCCGCGCGTAGTACGTCCCAGCGTTCATGTTCGTCAGCTCCACGCACTCATCTTCGAGCGCATCATTATCGGAGAATCCTATTTGAACTTCTGATGAATCATAGACATACAACCTGATATCGTCGCGCGGGTCCCACCGTATGTGTTGGTTACTTGCGCGTACGCGCACCAACTCGTTGGGGGCTTCCAGGGTAAATGTAAAATAGTCGCTCGTATAATCGGTCCACACGTAACCATTGACTCGCCTATACGGAACGAGAGGCAAAGCTCTGGACGTATCATCCCCTATGTCATCACTGATGGTCGAGGTGGGTGTGCCGACCGTTGGAGTGAGGCGGTATTGACTTATTTCATCGTCGGGGGAATAGACTCTGATGAAGTAGACTCCGGCAGCCAGATTATCGACGTAGATGGCTTCAGGCTCCGTCTCGCGGTTGGCGCTGGTTTGCAGTAGGGCATGGTACGCATCGAAAAGCTGCACATCGACGTTGGAGTGGAGCATACGATCCATCTCAAGGTAGATGAAGCCGCTGTCCTTTAATACAACCTGAAAGAAGTCAACGTCGCCCGGGCCATCGATCAGGCCGATGTAAGGGTAGCCGTATGTCTCAGAGCCATACGGAATCGCATGGATCTGCATGGCTTGGTTGAAGGCGTCTCCCACGTCGGCTCCATTGGTCTCAACATCTATGGTGTAGATAGCCCCATTGAAGCTGCCCGTGGCTTCACCCTGGACGCCAACAAAGTACTGTCCTCTGGGAACGTTGATTTCAATGTGCTCGGGAATCAGCGTCCCGTTGTCCGAGAACACTATGGTTTTTCCGTATTCATCATAGAGGTAGACGAGGAGATCGTCGCGCCCATCCCAAAAGAAGAGGTTGTATACATCAATGGTGAGCGGTCCGTCTGTCGGCTGATAAACGGAGAAAATGTCATTGTCCGTGGCGTAAGTTTGCAGGCAGAAAACGGAGGGATTGCCGGGGAGCAGCGGAAGGGCGTGCGCAAGGCTGTTTCCCACATCATCAGGTATATCGGTTGCTTCGGTAAACCTCTGGATCACAGTCAACGTGTATTGCGGCGATCCTTCCCCAAAGACCCTAATGAAATACTGCCCCGGGACGAGATCCGGAAGATGCAGCAGTTCGTTTGCATCCCCGGGTTGAGTAGCCGAACCAATCATCACATCCCAGGCAGTGTAGATTTCCAGGTCCGCATTACCGCCGGTGTCGATCTCTGTCAGTGATAGCGTGAGATCCGTGTTATTTGGCAGATGGCATTCGAAATAGTCGACGTCGTTGTTACCTGAAAGCGCACAGACCGTGGGGAGTTGATTCACTATGGGCATGGCGTATTTCTTCTCATCTCCGATATCATCTGATACGACGGGTGGAAAAACCGTGAATGTCGTCTTGAGCTTGTAGTCCGCATGATTCCAACTGCCGGTGGCGCCAGGTGAAACCATCACAAAATATATACCCCGGGACAAATCCGGAATATCGATAACCTCAGGTACAGAGGCGGCGTTGGCTGATGTGGCCACTAGATTCGAGTAAGTGGTATAGCCCGTACCCACGGAGTTCTGAGTGGTTCGCATCAGCGATATGTTGAGTCCGTCGCGAGCATCATT